>JAHDHK010000075.1 GCA_020631335.1 Chromatiales bacterium | reverse complement strand
CCGGCTGACCGAAGCAGCAAAGACGGCTCCAAAGCACTTTTTGAAATATCACACTATCTCACTGAAATCGAAGTCGGACCTGAATCACCGCTTGCGGAGCAACTGATCAGCGACATTGAAGTCCTGAACTCGGATCAGGTTGATGTTGTCGGCATGGCCCAGAAGAACGGTTTTGCACGCCCTATACCACGGGAATATCGACTGGCTGCCGGTGATATCCTGTTAGTACAAGGCGATCCGTCACACCTGCAAACACTCGTCGAAGAAAACGGCCTGGCTCTGCTCACCAGCGCATCAAACAACTTTGTTCAGCCTCAGTCGGACAAAGAAATCATGCTCGAAGGGGTCATTGGCCAGCAATCACCGCTGGTTGGACGCAGCATTGAATTTTTGCGTGTAAAAGCTCAGCGCACGCTTGCGCTGGTAGGCATAGCCAGAAACGGAGAAGCCATTACCAATCGCCTCAAGAGACAACGTTTTAAAGAAGGCGATGTCTTGTTACTGTTTGGCGATTCAGACACGATTGATCAGAGATTTCATGATCTCGGGCTTTGGCCATTGGCCAAAAGACCGCTGTCGCTAAACCGCGAACGCAAAGTAATTCCTGCACTTTTAGTTTTCGCCGGCGCAATTGCAATGGGCGTGGCGGGTTTTGTTACCTTACCCATTGCATTTTTGATCGCTATCGGCATTTTTATATTAATGAATGTGATTTCGGTGCGCGAAATCTACGATGAGGTGGATTGGCCGGTTATCGTACTACTGGGCTCCATGATACCGGTGGGTCGCGCGTTAGAAAGCACTGGCACCACCGACTGGATGGCCAACGCAATACTACAAGTCACCGCGGGTCTACCTGCAGCTGCGCTGCTGGCGATGATACTGATCGTCACTATGTTTCTATCTGACATTATCAATAACGCCGCCACTGCACTGGTTATGGCGCCAATCGGTGTCTCTATCGCAACATCACTCGGGGTAAGCAATGATGCATTCCTGATGGCGGTGGCAGTGGGGGCATCCTGTGCATTTCTGACCCCGATCGGCCATCAGTCAAACACACTGGTCATGGGACCGGGTGGTTATCAGTTTGGAGATTACTGGCGAATGGGACTACCGCTGGAAATCATCATTATAGCGGTGTCAGTCCCTGTGCTTCTGATTGTCTGGCCACTTTGAGCACCTGCCTTAACGGTTAAAGTAAAGTGCTTTAAATCCGCTGCAACCGCGCGCAGTCCTTTTTAAATAGCCTCGCAGTTGCCGCGTTCTGCTGACAACTAAACACATGGCATCACCAGTATGTACTGACCTCTGGTGACTGCCGGTCGCTAAACCCTACACTGGTGAGCGGAACGCCTCCGTTTCATTCCCCTGCACAATAGGCTTGAGATAAATCTCTACCCGGCGGTTGCGCTCGCGCCCCATCTCCGTGGCGTTGGTCGCAATCGGCATGGTTTCACCATACCCTTGCTGCCGTGCCCGACTGGACTGTACACCCTGGCTCAACAGGTAGCTCTTAACACTGCCAGCACGGCGCTCGGACAATTGCTGGTTATACTGCTCAGTACCTACTGAATCGGTATGTCCGATAATATGAACTGCTGTACTCGGGTAATCAGCCAGAATGCCAGCCACCTTGTTCAGGCTGTCGCGAAATCCGACTTTAATAGCCGCGCTGTCAAAGTCAAAGGACACCTCATTACTCACATTCAGCTTTAGCGAGTTGTCAGGAAGTCTTGAGATACTGATTTCCTCAGCAGCCTGTTCGGCACTTAACTCGCGCTCGAGTTCCTGTTGTTGCTCATCCATGTATCGACCGACCGCGTTACCTGCGATGGCACCAACCACAGCCCCGACATAACGCCCTTTGTCACCGTCAACCTGATGACCAAAAACTGCGCCGGCGACAGCACCCACCGCTGCCCCTGCCTGCCCGCGAGTCAGGGAGTCATCAGTGGCACAGGCCCCCAGCGTTAAAACACAGCAGATCGATATCGATAGTGTTCGAAAGTTCTTCATTTTGACATTCATCCCGGATGTATACCCGCTTACACAGGGCTTAGCGGCAGATTCTAAGCGCCATTGATAGACCTGCGCTGAATGTCCAGTTTGTCATCGAAGTGTACGCCGGCCACGCGAGCCCTCAGCCTGTTCAGTCGAACCGGTATGGCGGGTTTCAGCCTGACGTCGTGATTAACTATTGCTGAAGAATTCTTATTTCTACGCGGCGATTGGCCCTTCGTCCTTCAGCAGTCTTGTTACTCTGCAAAGGCTGACTTTCGCCAAACCCCACAGCTGACAGTCTGGCCAGGTCAATACCGCCAACATCTGCCAGATAGCGAACCACACTGACGGCACGCTGACGGGAAAGCTCCATATTGTTTGCAGCACTGCCTCTGTTATCGGTGTGAGACTCAACCGCTACCCGTAGTGATGGATTATTACTCAGCTCCTGTATCACTCTGTCCAGTGCATCACTGGCAACCACAGTCAACGCTGCAGAACCTGTTTCAAAATTAACGCCCTGCATAGCACCAGGTGTAATACACCCGTTGTCGGCCACTTCGACACCGGCCGCTGTTGCAGCACACAGATCATTGTCGTCAGTAACACCATCACCATCTGTATCCACTGCCGATGGTGGTGGAGGAGGAGGTGGTGGTGGAGGCGGCGGAGGCGGTGGTGGCGGCGCCGCCTGCTGCTCACTCTGCCCGCCATCTGCATCATTGGTCAGTGGCGTATTTTCGTCGTTGTCCGACTTTTCAGATTCTTGTTTCACCAAAGGCGACGGACTTGAACCACCGCCAAAGCGTTTCACCAGATTCAGACTAATGTCCTGCGCGTCTGTATCGTGGCTTATTACTTCTGCCCTGATACCGAGACCATTGGCGAAACCATATTCCAGCCCGACACCGCCGGCAAAATGCTCACTATTGATGCGATTGAAACTCACCGCACCACTGCTTTCATTGTTTAAAAAGCCAATGCCGGCGCGAGCAAAGAGCATAAACCCCTGCCGGTTTTCAAGATCACGATTGCCATAAAGATAGACCAGGCCGGACACGCCGCCCGCCCGGTAGTCTATCTTGCCGCTGTTTACCTGATTACTCAGTTCAGCACTGCCGAGCAATGAGTAATAAGACTCAAGACTCAGTCTTCGGCTTAGATCGACCCCGGCAAATACCCGCCCTCCCGCACTGGCGTTTTCGGTCACAGAAAACCCGGTGTCGTTTACTCTGGGTTCGAGTTGTGAACCTAGTACTCCGGCTCCCGCATAAAACGCATTCTGCGCATAAACCGAAGAAGCACTGGCAGCAAATGCTGCCAGTGCCAACAGGAGGCTGGAGGTCACTCCAGTTTTGTTAGTTCCAGGTATTTTTCCGGGCTTCATACATGATCTATTTAGAAAGGCGCCTGCGTGACAGGCCTGCCATTGCCAGTAATCCGGTCAACAGTAGCAATGGATCAAAAGCGCTGCCCACATTCAACGAACAACCACCACCGCTCAAACCGGTTTCGATTACAGCGTTATTATCACCCGATTGCGGATCTACGACAGGTGTATCTTCAATCGGATTACCATCGTCACCGATGCCATCATTGTTGGAATCAGGGTCGCGTGAATCAGGAATCCCGTCTCCATCTGAGTCGAGCGTACCGTCGCCTTCTTCAGCGTCGGGAATACCATCGCCATCGTCATCCGTATCAATGTCATCGGGAATACCATCGCCGTCAGTGTCGGTCGTTACATCTGTACCGTTAGGTTCCTGTGAATCAGGGATTCCATCGCCATCAGCATCGCCTGTTTCTTCTGAATCCGGAATTCCGTCAGCGTCAGAGTCTGAGTCCAGTGAATCGGGAATACCGTCTCCATCTGTATCAAGCAGACCGTTTCCTTCATCGATGTCGAGTATGCCGTCATTATCATCATCGTCATCGAGCACGTCGTAAATGCCATCGCCATCAGTATCGATCAGCGGTGTTATTTCGGGGTCGATTTCATCGGCAATACCATCGAGATCAGCATCAGTACATCCACCAGCTGTGATCGTCCAGGTTTGTGGCTCGGAAGTATCACTGCCGCCCTGACCAGTACCGGAAGTATCGATCAATACTGCGGTGACATTCGAAACTGTTCCCGCTTCGGTACCCGGCTTCAATTGGTAGGTGAGCGTTCTGGAAGGCCAGCTAACCCAAGGAAACTGAACAAACATGTCCGGATTACTGACACCGGTGATACGAAAATTCAGGCCTGAAGTACCACCGTCTCCGTCTGACACGTTTTGCGCCCATTCCGGCAAAGTGACCAGTCCATCACATGGAGTGCTGGTCGGGTTCTCGCCCGGTGTGTACGACGGCGGATTGTTGGGAGCGGAAAACGCCGGAGCGGAAACCATCGCAGCGACAACCGCGGCAGACAAAGTTAATGGAACGAATCTCATGGTAAACCTCTAAGGAAAGTAATTCACAGGCGGCAGATTAAAACCGATGTCGCCACCGTCGAACATAGAACTATCCTAAACTTTACAACTTTGACGATACCATTGATATCTATCGTAATCTCAACTGTTCTATTTACAAATTCGCAATAAAAAGAATTAGTTAGAGCCACCGTTTACGGTTAAAAGCTCAATTTGCAAAAAAAACTAATGTTAATTATGTGAATCATTGACACTACAAAGGTCTGCTGACAGGCCAGCACACACCCGGCTAACCGGCCTTGCAGGGTGTTGAGAAACGTGATGAGCGACGGTCTGAGAAGGCCCCTGTTCGCAGTACAAGGGCAAGCGAAAAGGCGCAATTTCTCGGATATAAATGAGCATTATTGACCGGGCTGGCGTTCCAGGGTGGAATTAACGCCCTCACACCCAACGCAATAACTGGTGCAATAGTTTTTCACCAGCCTGCCCAACAAACTCCGGTTTGTTTGAACCGCAACACACAGACACTCCAAACCTGTCCCGGCATCGACGCGCTCTCACGCGCCTCGCACGATAATTTTCAGGTTACATACCGCATTGCGAAATGTGAAGAAACAGCTAGTGCAACACAACGGGCTCATCATCAAACAACGGAAGATCATCAAGAATCGGATCAGGCTCGGGTGAGGAATGGTGCAGCATCATTCGCCACCCCCCGTCGATCAGATGATAGATATTCGTCGTCAGCATCACGCTGACAATTTCGCCTTCGACAACAATTTCTTCTTTCACTAAATGGACGGCGAGATGATCGTCCTGAGTGATTCTTTCATCACTGATTGAAAAAATCATGGTCGGACTGGCTTCGAATATTTCCTGCCAGCTGAGACGGATATCATCACGACCTTCCAGGCGGGGTGCGCCCGGATGAATGCACACTGTCGCATCGTTGTCGGACCAGACCGACATCATAGATTTTAAATCTGCATTTTCGATCGCCAGATAAAACGCGTGTTCCGCATCCTTCGGAGTTAAGTATTTGGTTTCGCTCATACCACCTCAAGCGAGCACTGCCGGGGCGTTCCAGCTGGCTCAGTTTTCATATGCCTCGTGGTCGAGATATTCCGACCAATCCGTGCCTCCTTTACCGAATACAAAAAAATGCGGGTTTAAAAGAGACTCGCCGGTATTGTATCGGAGATCCTGCATCCGGGTATCAGTCACATGCCCGCCAGCCTGCTCGACGATGCATTGCGCGGCACCGGTATCCCATTCACAGGTGGGACCAAGCTTGACATACAGATCGGCCCGGCCTTCTGCCACCAGGCATGATTTCAGCGCACTGCCCATAGACACCACCTGATAACTGCCAAGCCGATTTAAAAAACGGTGTACCAGCCCACCGTTCAGCGGTGCTCGACTGCGGGCGACGGTGACACCCGTGTCGGGTGCAAATCGAGCGGTAATCGGTTGAGGGTATTCTTCATTGCTCTGCTTCCAGGCACCACCACCCTTGCATGCCCAGTAGGTCACGTTCAGCACCGGTGCATGCACCACACCCAGCACAGGTTCACCGTGATGTATCAGCGCGATATTCACACTGAACTCACCGCTGTGTTTAATAAACTCACGCGTACCGTCCAGCGGGTCCACAAGCCAGTAGGTCTCCCAGGCATGCCTCTCTTCAAAAGGTATCGCGCAGGATTCCTCAGTCAGTATCGGAATATCGCTTGTCAGCGATTGCAGCATATCTATGATAACGCAGTTAGCTGCCAGGTCAGCCTCAGTCAGCGGGGTATCATCAGCTTTGGCGGTGACGGTTGGTTCTTCATCATAAAAAGCAAGTATTGCCTGCCCGGCGGCCTTGGCAATCTCAATGGCAGGATTCACGACGCCCGCCCCGATGGTTGGAGTCAGTCTGACATGATCTGATAACGTGGCGGAGAAATTCATCGGGGCTTTTTAACAGGCGCGTGTACACGACACCATGAGCAATAGATCTGCTTGAGGCTACACGTTGAGTGCCAACGCAAAAAGTAAACTATCTACAACAACTCGTTTTTGACCGGAACTACATCATGTTTCTGATGTTTCCACTATTGCGTATACGGTAGCTGCCATCGGACTCACGCTGAGCGATAGGACCGAGCGACCCCAGCGCACCTGACAGCCCCTGATTAGCAGTTGCCGTCGGCTTTAAGCGTAAGTCTGCCCGGTAATTTCCGTTGATATCGATCTGCATCTCACCACTGATCTCGAGATCTCCATCCTTATTGGATATTTTGGCAATGTGCGAAGTCTGGCCGTCGACCGGCTGCGGCGCAACATCCAGCACCACCTGACCGAGTTCAGCCTGTAAGCCGCCGGTTACCTGTGCATTGCGCCATACTATGGTGCCTTTAGTTTCGGTTAGCAGATTGTTTTCAAGCTCAAGTGTTTCGATATCTGCAATCAGATTTCCACCGAAATCAACAATAGGCAAAGGCAGAAACTGGCCGAGATTAACAGCTGGCATACGGAACGTACCTTCTGTGACCAGGACATTTCCCGAGGTGACGTGTCTTGCCACGTTACCGTTGCCGGAGCCACCAAGCACTTCAAACTCAAGATTCGCAGACGTGTTGCCTGACATCAGCGCCGCTGGCAAAAACCGCCACTGCACATCACTGGCGATAAGTGCCGGGTGACCGGTCACCACTTGTTGCGCCGTCCCTTTCCAAAGCGTACCCGACACACCGGCCAGTGCCACAGGCTGTGTGTTGACATGGGGCAGCAGTCCGGCCACCGGAAACTTCCATACTACCGTCACCGCAAATGAAATAATAAACAGCAGCAGGTAACCTAAAAATCTCATTGCTCTACCTCTAGACTGAAACGTGCGGTTACCAGTCCTTCGTTCTTTTTACTGACGTTCATGGTAGTGACTGATAAACCATAGCGTGAATCCAGCCCGCCAAGCACCTCAAGCAGTTTGTCGAATTCGACGTTTGAGATTTGCGCCTTAGCGCCGGTGCTGCCGTCCGGTGTCACTCTTTCGGGTTCGGCGATTTTTTTATCGCGTATGGCGCGATCGAGCAGCAGATAAGGCGCCTGCGGCATCGGCTGACGAGCCACACTGCCCGTCGAAGTCCCGCTGCGCTTGACGATGCTTGACTGTTGCTGCATCCATGCAAGGTTTTTTGTCTGCGAATCAACGGAAGCAGTGCGCGCTGCGATACCGGCGTTCAGGGGCTCAATAACAAACAGATACAAACCGGCAACTACCGCGACTATCGCAGTAGAAGCCACGATAAATTGCTCCCGACCAGTCTGATTTGCATACCAGCTTTTGATACTCATGAAGGGACCTCCACCCGCAAGCGGGCTTTAATGCGATCGTTATCCTTATTGGCTGATCTGACAGCCGCAATCAGTTTTTTATCAGCTTCAAGTCTCGATTTGATTTTATCGATATCCTGCAGCGAGGCTGTTTCCAGTTCGATATCCAGCTTACCGGAGCGATAATTCATGCTTTTGACCGTCGGGCTGTTGGCTTCTTTCAAGGCGATGCCCACTGCCGACATCATGACGATAAACGCACCGTCATCCACTGCCCCGGTTCCACCGGCGAGCGCTTTTATCCGTGAACGCATCTGTCGGACCGGATCGCTGTCGGGGTTGCGAACGCCGGGAAAGGTACTCTTCAACACACCCGCCATTTCGCTTTGTAGTCTCTGCTGCTCAATGCCAAGCGTCTGGTATTGCAAAAATGCGCTGCCCCCCCACAGTGCCAGCAGAGTTGCCGCCAGCGCGGCAGGCACGCGCCAGGGCTTCCATGCTTTACCTATCGCTTCAGTTTTACTGTACTCACCCTGCAACAGATTAATGTAAGGATGCTTCTTGCTCCTGGATTTCGCCTGAGCAAGACCCCGAGAGAACAGTTCCACCTCAGAACGCATCTGCACGGGGCCCTCAGCGGTGGCAAGCTCATAGCGATCCGGCCCGCAGGAAAAATGCAGCGCGTTATAGACTGTGTCTTCAGGTGATGGCGACTCCGCATCGTCATTGTCGGTTTCATCGGGGACGGTGACTACATTACCCAGCAATAGCGACAGCATATCGGTATCACACGAAAAGCCTTTCCCGACCGAATGCCGCACTGCGGCATGACCATCGTTGGTCATCACAGTTATTCGATCGTTCTCAAGGGGCAGCGCGTGTGGCTCGGGGATAATTTCTGAAACGGTTAATTTCGACGCCTCACACTGATCGAGTATCCAGTCCAATGCATCCATCGCCATGACGGCGACAGGTATCCGACCGTTCGGCAATTTGGCACCAAAAGAGAAGTGTGATGTTTCTACATCCTGTGCGAGCTGATCTTCCAACGCATAGGGAATGGCTTTTATCGCCTTGGCAACGTTACTCACCGGCACATGAGCTTCTTCAAGCAACAGCTCGGTACCAGCCACTACCATCACCACACGCCGACGCTCTGCGGCCCTGGCAGCGTCAGCGAAGGTGCCATGATCATGCGCTTCGACGGATTTATTGCGATCATCGCAAACTGCCCAGCGCAGATAGTCTTCGCCGACACGTTGCAAATATGTGAGTAAGTATTGAGCCACTGAATCTCCGCTTCCGCTTTGATTGATTCTTATGTAACGGGCTTACAACCCACCACGCGAGCGGCGCAAAGTGGTCAGAGCGCCGGTGTTATCGCGAAAGAGGGTTGTAAACTGGGTCATACTGACATCATCGCGCGTCACAGTCACCCGCGACATGAAATATCCACTTGAGACACTGATGTTTGCACCTTCGAGTGTCTGGTTATCTTCTGTGCCACGTGAGTCATTAATAAACTGCTGCGCGTTTTCATAGATGAAACCCCCTGCGTCATCATCAGGATCGATCACTTCGTCTGTCTGTGCATTCTCGTCGGTACCGTCCCCGGCATCATCGCCATTGTTCAGAACAGTGTCCAACAGGCCGCCCCCCTCGGGACAGTCCGGGAAGTTCTCCCAATAACCATCATCCACCACTTTGAGCTCATCAGACAGTTCAATCATGTAATCCGCCAACGATGCAAGCACCGCCGAAGACGCCGTGTTCACGTTAATAGAGGTACCGTAGGGCAGAGTCGATATGTGCGGCAGCAATGTATCGTAGTCATCCAGCCCGCCTTCATCAATTACACGAAAGCCTTTTACCAGAAACAATTCCGTGGGGCTTGCCATCGGTCCGTTAGCAGCACGATAAGACGGGGTCTGACCGGTGTAAAAGTCATCTTCAGCCCCTTCTGCACCGGTAGCGTCAATGTTCGGATCAATCCAGTCAACAATTGCTTCTGCCTTGAGTGAATCAATACTTAGCGCCGTCAGAAGGCGTTTCAGTGCCTCCACCTCTATCTGTTCGGTGGTGCCTTCTTCGTTAACGAGGTTATTGAGATTGAATTTTCCCTGTAAATCGACCACACAGCCTTCGACGGTGGCACCATCCACCGGCACCGGCGGCAGACTCTCAGCCCAGTAGTCCTGCGTGCTATCGGAGTTGTTTCGTTCTCCATCGCGTCTGTCGCGCGCAAGTACCGCCGTTGCAAACTGTTCTCCGGCAGAGGCCAGATTATGCAGCTGTGTCTGAACCTGCCGGTTAGCGGCTCTTTGTATGGATAATTGCTGTCGGGTGGTCATCGTTGTTACGGTTATCGTGATCAATGCAACGATAAGCAATGTTGTGACAAGCGCGGCCCCGCGCTGACGCAACCCGGACAATGCTGAACGACCACTCGCGTTATCAGTTCGGCAACACATATAACCTTCTCGCCGATCCAAGTCCGTCAAGCTCCAGAGTGGCCTCCAGTGCGATCGGTAATTCGTCGAACTCGTCGTCAGTATTATCCTCGGGCGGCCATGAAGTCACCCAACCGCCGGAACCCGTCAAAAATCGGAATGTCAGTCCCACCACATCATTAACCATCAGTCTGTCGCGATAGGTCGATGCGTCAAACCGGTCGACGTGATACCAGTAGCGTCGCAGCAGCCGGTTATCCGAATCAATGTAATAGGCAACATTTTGCAAATGACTGCGGGGCGGCATTTCAAGTAGCGCCGGGTTAGTCCAGCCACCTCGAGTGACCTGAATAATGTATTCGCCCTGCTCGCTCACTTCGATGCTCTTGCGCTTGCCACCAAGCTCATCCACTGAATCCCGCTTTACAATCTGCTCAAAATCCTCTGCAAACCAGTAAAAAGTCCGGTGCAGCTCGTCATACCGCTCGACCGTTTTTTCGGTGCGAGTAGCGATGTTGCTGACATTGAACCACCCAGCGTAGGCGACTCCACCCATAATTGCCAGCACAGCAGTAGCAACGATAAATTCTACCAGTGTAAACCCGTACTGATGGCATCTGTTCACTGAATCACTGACCGATGGAAACATTGCGCGCCTTCAGGCGCGGATGGCTGATGAATCCGGCGATTGTGATCAACGGGTTTTCAGCATCTTCGTTCCGCCGGACTTCTACATCAACCCGACGCAGGTCGTCATCTTCAGCTTTTTGCACAATCGTTTTCCAGTACCACGTACTGCCGAACATTTCTTCATCACCCGTTTTTGTACCAGTGTCCGGGAAGGTTGCGGCCAGTCTTAACTCCGCTATCCGGTTAGTGCCCACCCATTCAGCTATCGCCCTGTCCCGCATACGACCGGCATTGGCGGTAGCGACTCCGGCACTTTCAACCAAAACGCCAAGAATGATCGACAATATCGCCAGAGACACCAGTATTTCCACCAGTGTAAAACCTGACTGTCGGGAATGCCTTATCAAAACTCTTCTGCCTTGCCCACCGTAATCAGCTCTTCGACTCCGCTTGCAACCTGCCAGCGCTCGTCGTTGAAACCTTTTTCTACGGTTACTTTGAAGTCAGGCATCACTTCACCATTCGACAGAAACATAATATGCGGGCGGGTCTTTTCGTCAATTTTAAAAGACTCGCTGGCGTCGAGCTCAATAGGCTGGTCAGTAATCTGCACCTCGATATCAAAATCATCAGGCCATTCACGGGTGCGAAACATTGTACTGTCATAGGCCACCCACTTGCCCTCCCGACCATCACCATCCAGCAATAAGAAATGATAGTCACCGTCGGTAAAGCGCACGCCCAGCTGGCGCGTCTTGAACACGGACTCCTCAGCGGCACGATTCATCAGTTCTGCCAGGCGGAGTGTTTCATCGCGTACTTGTTTTTCTTCACCACCGAGGTTTAACCGAGGCACGATCACCCCGGTCAGCACTGCCATCATGGCAATAACAACAATAAGCTCCAGCAGGGAAAATCCGGACTGGCATCGTTGGCGCGAAGAAAAACAAGTCATCGTTCAGCCTGGGCGGGCGCCTGGCAAAGCAGCGCGACTAGCTGCTAGAGGTTCCAGTTACCAATATCGGCGTTTTCTCCATCGCCACCTTCCTGCCCGTCTGCACCCAGTGAGTAGATATCAACGTCACTGTTTTCTCCGGGGCTTACGTACAGGTAGTCCCGGCCCCAGGGATCTTTCGGCAGCTTTGGCAGATATCCGCCATCCTGCCAATTCGGTGCTTCAGGCTCTCCGGTGGGCTTTTCCACCAGCGCCAGCAGCCCCTGATCGGTGGTCGGGAAGTTGAAATTCTCGAGCTTATACATTTGCAGCGCAGTCTGTATACCGCTGATTTCTGTTTTGGCCTTGGCAACTCGTGCCTTGCCCGGCTGATTGAATATTTTCGGTGCGATCACGGCTGCCAGAATGCCGAGAATTGCCACTACCGCTATCAGCTCTATCAAACTGAATCCACGCTGACTCGCAGTTGATTTTGCAATGCGTGCTGAATTTGCCATTTGGGGATTGTTCACTTGTCGTTGGCTCCAAACTTGAATTTTGAGGTCGGTGAATACCTCAGGTGTGCTGCTGCTACGTCTGTGACTCGTTGCCAACTGCACCGCCATAGTAGTATTACCGCCAATTATAACGGCTACATTCGTGCCGCCTGTTACTGTACTGATAAAACGAAACGGAAAGAGTTCCTTGCCAAACGAGCCGCACGCACATGAAAGTCGTCCGCACAGTCGCTTGCACCCCGCTCACTGGCTTGCCTTGATAGTGGGTATTGCCTGCGTGGTTTTTCAAGTGACCGACCTGGTGGAGGCAATGAGATTCAGCCGTGAAGATATCAGCAACGGCCAGTGGTGGCGCCTGTTGACGGGCAATCTGGTGCATCTGGGTTATCCTCATTTATTCCTTAATCTTGCTGGGTTAGCCGTGATCAGCTTACTGCTGGCGCCGGCGATGAGCCCGATACAGTGGTCGATCACCGGGCTGAGCAGCATGATAGGTGTCGGCCTCGGGCTTTGGTGGTTCGATCCACACCTGCAATGGTATGTCGGCCTGTCGGGTGTCCTTTACGGGCTGTTACTGGGCGGCGCGATTGCCGAATTTCGTCACCAGAAACTGATTGCGACGATCATCGCCGTCTACACCATCGGTAAAATCGTCTGGGAACAGCTCTTCGGTGCGGTAGAAAGCAGTGAGAAAATCACCGGTGGTAATGTCATCGTCAATGCCCATATGTACGGCATGGTGTGCGGTGGCGCGGCGGCGTTTATTATCGCCTGGCTTTATGTCAGCTCAACCCGCAGTCATCCCGTGACTGGCAGGAACCCTACTGGCTGATCACACATTTCCGTAAACAGGAGCATCTCCGCCCATCCAGCGATCGACCAGCGCGGTAATGTTTTCGGATGGCACTTTGTCGGCGATAACCCGGGCCTGATCGAGCAGATGCTTGTCACGCATTAAGTCGGCTATTCTGAAGTGCATCGCACCGGTTTGGCGCGTACCAAGCAGCTCTCCGGCCCCGCGTAATTCCAGATCTTTTTCAGCAATCGCAAATCCGTCATTGCTCTCTCGCATAATGGCGATGCGTTCTCTGGCCCGCTGACTCAGGCCGGTTTCATAGACCAGCACACAACTGCTGGCGACACTGCCACGCCCCACTCTTCCGCGCAGCTGGTGCAGTTGTGACAAGCCGAGCCTTTCTGCGTTTTCGATGATTATCAATGACGCATTCGGTACGTCGACACCTACCTCGATAACGGTGGTGGCCACCAGCAGCTGTACTTTGTTGGCTTTAAATTGCCGCATGATTTCATCTTTTTCGGTGCCACTCATACGCCCGTGTACCATGGCGACGTTAACACCTGACATATAGCCACTTAATTCGACAAGCGTGTCTTCAGCTGCCCGCGCCTGCAGCACTTCTGATTCTTCCACCAAAGTACATACCCAGTAAACCTGTCTGCCCTCAGCTATGGCGGCGGCCACCCGCTCAACTACCTCAAGCCGGCGACTGGCCGGCACCGCAACGGTCTGAATTTCCTGTCGGCCCGGTGGCAGCTCATCGATCACTGAACAGTCGAGATCGGCATAAGCTGTCATGGCAAGAGTGCGTGGTATCGGGGTGGCTGTCATGGTTAACTGATGTGGAACACTATTGCCGGCAACACCTTTTTCACGCAACGACAAACGCTGATGAACACCGAACCGGTGCTGTTCGTCCACAATGGTTAAACCGAGCCTGGCAAACTCAACATCGGGTTGAAACAAGGCATGTGTGCCGACGACTATTTCTGTTTGACCCAACGCAATCGACTCAATGGCATCTCGCCGCTGGCGCGCTCCCAGCTTGCCCTTTAGCCAGCCGATTTTTATTCCCAGTGGTTCAAAACAATTGCTGAAACTGGCCAGATGCTGTTCAGCCAGAATTTCCGTCGGCGCCATAATCGCCACCTGATAGCCCGCCCCGACAACCATTGCCGCTGCCGCCGCTGCCACCATGGTTTTTCCCGAACCCACATCTCCCTGTATAAGCCGCAACATGGGCTCGGCAGATTGCATATCCGCTGCGACGTCACCGATCACTCGTTGTTGCGCACCGGTGAGCGTAAACGGCAGAGATTTAATCAGCGCTTCGCACAACGCCCCCGGCTCGTCTATCCTGGGTGCCGACAACCGCCTGGCCACTTCTCTGACTCGCTGCATGCTCACCCGATGCGCCACCAGCTCCTCAAGCGCCAGACGCTTAACCGCCGGATGATTGCCGCTTAGCAGGGATTCGGTATCCATCTGTGGTGGAGGCCGGTGGGCCGTGCGCAGCGCCATCGCAAGCGTAATCGTCGAATCATCAACGGGGATAAGTTCTGCCAGACGGGTAGAATCGAGATAGCTCAGTGCATGGTCTGTGATCTTGCGCATGGCAAGCTGATGCAGTCCATCTGTGACCGGATAAATCGGTGTGAGCGTTTGTGCCAGCAGGCTGTTCTGCCCGGCAGTGACCACCTGGTATTCCGGATGCACCACTTCCAGCGTTTGGCGACCACGCCTGACCTCACCGAAACAACTGATCACCGTACCTTCACGCAAGCGTTCGCGCAGCTGGTTGTTAAAGTGAAAAAAACGCAGAGTAATGACACCGGAATCGTCACCAACGGTGCACAGTAGTGATCGTCTTCGGTGCAGCAACACCTGTGTTTCCAGCACCTTGCCACGAAACACAGCCTCCAGCCCCACCGCAAGATCCCCAATAGGAATCTCCCGCGTCCGGTCCTGATATCTCAGCGGCAGATGAAACAATACATCCTGTATATTGGATATTTTGATGCGGGCGAGTTTCTCCGCCTGTTTCGGCCCGACCCCTTTAATACGAGTTACGGGTACCGCCGCCAGATCCACTAACCGGAACCTTTATCGCTTTTGTGCATATCAGTCACCACGACAAACAGAGTCTGACACACGGGCGCCGCCCGACCCTCTCACTACTCAGGCGTTAAGCACCATGACCCCTTCGACTTCCACGGGAACACCCTTCGGCAATTGTGCGACACCGATGGCAGCTCTGGCCGGATAGGGTTCTGCGAAGTAGTCCGCCATGACTTCATTTACTTTAGCAAAGTCATTGAGATCGGTAAGAAAGACAGACAATTTAACGATATCGGCGAGCGACCCGCCCGATGCTGTACACACGGCAGAAAGGTTGTCGAACACCTGGCGTATTTTCGCCTCAATGTCACCATCGACGACTTCCATGGTTGCCGGCACCAGTGGAATCTGACCAGAAAGATAAACAGTGTCCCCGACTTTAACCGCCTGCGAGTAGGCACCAATGGCACCGGGTGCCTGATCTGTCGCGATGATTTCTTTGGCCATGCTTGTTCCGCTGCTGTGGTTGTCAGAAGCGCTGCATGTTACCTGCGTCAGCCGCTAAAACCCAGTCGAGGGCGACTGCACGGTCATAAAAATTTAATCAGGCTCTTCGTGCTCGCAGAGTTGCTTTGAGGCTGCGTACCCGCTTTATCAGGCGTCCCAGCTGAACTCTGTCCTGTACGGCCAGTTGAAAAATCAGTGTTGTGGTGTTTTCACTGCCTCTTTCGAAGCGGATGTCTTCGATGTTGGTGTCCATTTCAGACATCACATTGGCCACCTTGGCCAGCGCCCCGGGTACATCATTGATATCTACTTCCATGCGCGTCTTAAACGGCCCTTCGATTTCCGCACCCCATACTACCGATACCCATTCACGCGATCTTCTGCGTTGTCGCGAGACATTCTGGCAATTGGCACGATGCACGAGCACACCCTTCCCCGCGGTGATCATACCGTGAATGTTGTCACCGGGAATCGGCATACAACAACGCGCAAGCGAGATGATGGCATCTTCACCGCCTTCCACCACCAGGGGCCCGGGGTCGGCACTCGACAACAACCGGGTTCGATGTTCCACTTCCAGCGCACGGTCGCCATCGTTCAGCAACCAGGTGGCGATCATACTGGGAATGTGATTACCCAGACCGATCTCGTAACACAGGGTTTCAAGATCCGGCAGTGACATTTGCTTCAGCAGGGTTTCGATTGCAGTTGAATCGATATCGTCAATGCTGGTGTTGTAACGTCTCAAGCCACGACGCAACAATTGCTGGCCGAACTCGACGGTTTTATCGCGGCTCTGGCTTTTCAGAAAGTTGCGAATCGAAGTGCGCGCCTTTGGCGTGACCACAAAGTTCAACCAGAACGGATCCGGCTGTTGTTCATCGGAGCAAATAATTTCAACGGTCTGACCCGACTCGAGCGGCGCACTCAGCGGAGAAAGCTGACGATCGACTTTTGCAGTTACACAGCGATTACCGATATCAGAGTGCACTGCATACGCAAAGTCGACCGGTGTCGCATCCTGGGGCAATCGATAAATATCCCCCATCGGCGAGAATACAAATATTTCGTAGGGAAAAAGATCGACTTTGACGTTTTCGTAAAACTCCAGTGTATCTGCACTGGTCTGTTGCATATCGACCAGGTTGGCCAGCCACTGGTGCGCGCGCTGCTGTGCGCTGTTTGACTGACCTTCTTTGTACATCCAGTGTGCAGCCACCCCGGTTTCGGCGAAGATATTCATCTCTTCTGTTCTTATCTGCACTTCAATCGGCACCGCTGCAGGGCTGAATAACACCGTGTGCAAAGACTGATAACCGTTACTTTTGGGAATGGCAATATAATCTTTCACCTGTTTAGGTAAAGGATTGTGCAATCCGTGCATCACGCCCAGCGCGCGATAACAGTCGTCTTCACTTTTTACGATAATCCGTACAGCAAACATATCGAAAACATCTTCAAACGCTGACTGCTTGTTGCGCATTTTTTGATAGAGGCTGTAGAGGTGTTTTTCGCGACCGTGCACCTTGGCTTCAATACCTTTATCTTCGAGCCGGCCAAGCGCCAGAATTTCAAATTTCCGAACCAGCTCGCGACGGTCTTTGTTGCGTTTCTGTACCGCTTCAGAAAGCACGCGATGACGCATGGGATACAGCGACTTGAAGCCCAGATCCTCAAGTTCGTTTTTCATCTTGTAGATGCCGAGCCGATTGGCTATCGGCGCATAGACTTCCAGTGTCTCACGGGCGATTCTGCGGCGCTTGTGATCGGGCATTGCACCCAGCGTTCGCATATTGTGTATGCGATCTGCCAGTTTGATCAGGATGACACGGATGTCATCGACCATTGCCAGCAGCATTTTCTGGAAGTTGGCCGCCTGGGCTTCGGCTTTGGATTTAAACTTCAGATGGGTCAGCTTGCTCAGACCATCGACAAGGGCCGCGACATCTTCACCGAACCTGGATTTAATCTGATCCAGCGCAATCGAGGTGTCTTCGACAACATCGTGCAGCAGTGCCGCCATCACACTGCGATGGTCCATATTCATTTCAAACACAATTCTGGCTACCGCGATCGGATGCAGAATGTAAGGCTCGCCTGATACGCGAGCCTGACCTACGTGACCTTCATCGGCTACTTTGTAGGCCTCGTAGACTTCGGTGATTTGCGATTCATCGTAGCGCCTCTGCATCAGCTTGCAGAGGTCTTCGATCGCAACCTGTTCGGGTTTTTCAGCCGGTGTATCGGTATTGACTACTTCGGTATTTTCAGCCGCAGGCTTCTCCGGACGATTCTTTTCGCGAGTGATAGAAGGAACCGTCAATCTCAGCGAAGGGGTATTAAAGGTCCGTAGCTGGAGCGGATAGGGTCGCTTCACCGGCCACGTCCTCAATAGAGCGCGCCGGGGCTTCTTCTTCCATGTGTTCCTGCGACAGTAAACCCTGTGCAATTTCCCGCAGCGCAATTACGGTAGGTTTGTCATTTTCCATCGGCACAAGCGGGTCGGCACCGATAGATATCTTGCGCGCTCGCTTGGCAGCGGTTAAGACGAGTTCAAAACGGTTGTCGACATGCTCAAGACAGTCTTCGACGGTGACACGTGCCATGTAATACTCCGGGAGAGATCGTTGCCTACCGATTTTAGTGACATTGCAAAAGAAAACAAGCAAAACGCCTGCCTCAAGGTGAAGCAGTTATTCTTTTAGATATTATTGCTCTGATATCAGCCAGCTAACAACGCGCTGAGCAATTGCCTGTTCACCGTAGACTGACGGCCTGTTTTTACTCGTCTGGCCAGAATTATCGCGCACAGTTCGTCCAGTGCACGATCAAAGTCATCATTGATAATGACGTAGTCATAGTTTGAGAAATGACGCATGTCTTCGACAGCATCACGCATTCTGCGATCAATCACCTCATCGGAATCGCTGGCGCGGCCACGCAAACGCTTTTCAAGTACCTCTTTTGATGGTGGAACAATAAAAACCCCACACGCATCGGGCATTAGTCTTCGCACCTGGTCCGCCCCCTGCCAGTCAATTTCCAGAATGACATCTGTGCCCAGCGCAAGCATCTGCTCCACCACTTGCTGCGAAGTACCGTAGAGATTGTCAAATACCCGCGCGTGCTCCAGAAACTCACCGCGACCGATCATGTCAAGAAACTGAGCTTCCTCGACAAAATGATAGTCAACTCCATCTACATCAGCGGGGCGCCTGGGACGGGTTGTATGGGAAACTGATACGGCTACATCAGACAGCTTTTCGCATGCCGCTCTGACCAGACTGGTCTTACCCGCACCCGACGGTGCTGACAATACATAGAGTTGGGCAGTCATTGATCGCGCTCGATCCTGATCAGTAATAGGTTATTGAGCAAGGTATCTTACATTACTCATGTCAGCCATTCCGTTACTGACAAATTCTGTTTTTCAACGCATCGTTTCTATCGCGTTATGGTGTCACCAGACAACGGGGAATCCGATTACCGGCTCAACCCGGGTCAGATGTCAGGCGAATACATCAGGCGCTGGCAATCAAGCGCGAATCATACGCATCGACATCCGTCGCGATCAGTAGCTCCACCAACCTGTCACTGATAGGCAAGCGGGTGGTTTGCTCAAAATGCAGGAACATCGGGTTGGCATCAACATCAACAACTGCATACTCACCCTCAGGCGTGATGCGCATGTCGATGGCACAGAATCGCAGATCAAGCGTCGCTGCCACGCGTCGGCAAATTCTTTTAGCTTCAGCCGGCAGCTCTATCGGACGCACATAGTCATTGTGCATCGCTGCGAACTCATTAGTCACTGGCTCTATCAATCCTGAAAATACGGATTCGCCGATAACATACGCACGCACTTCATCACCGGCGATAATCTCCTGATATTCCACCGGGGTTACCGGCAGATCAGACAAATGCCGTGCAATTTCATCGATGTAACCACAGTTCCATGAGGAGCTGTGCCAGCCGGACGGGCGATACTGCAGTTGTTCATTGGTCAGGCTGAAAAAAGCCTGCACACGTCTGAAATCATTACTGACAATCACCTCAGGCACCCGAACGCCCTGCGTGCGGATCAGCTGAAGCTGCCGGATACGGTAGCGTGCATTTATAAGTGAATCGATCGGGTTAACCCAGTAGCATTCCATACCGCGAAACATACTGCCCAGAGAGGCTTCAGTTTCACGCAACTCTACCGCATCGGGCATGGTACCCATTGCACTGGCTGTGACGAGAAGATCATCCCAGTGCCGGCAATAGACTGAATTCACCAGCGACAAATCAACGGCAGACTGGCCGTCACGATATCGAATAGTGCCCGCCATCGGCAGTGCGCTATCGAAGGTTATCGTCATGTCTTTTGGATAGAGGCGCGGATCGAAATATGCCACGCGGTTGCCACGAGCAATGATCTTGTTATAGATCGCCGCTGCATGCTGATCCTCAGCTGTGCCCATCACCAGAATCATCGCTTCACCGTGGCTCATCGTTTTATGATGTACACGGTACTTCACAATTTGTACCAGTGAATGATGAGATCGCAAAAGGAAGATTGGTCAAATCCAATTGTCCTAAACACGTCACATTAGAGCAGTATGAAGGTGTTTTTTTTCACTAACTGACTGCGAGACAGCTCAAACTTTCTTTAGGATTGCCGACACGCCGCGTCGTTTGATTCATTGCCGGACAACGCGTGCTATGTCACCACACAACCAGCGGTGGTGACAGAATTTTGTAACGCCTAGCGTTTACGATTGGGAATATGCAATGCGCGTTGATCAGCTGCCAGTGCAGCTTCGTGAATTGCTTCACTTAAGGTCGGGTGAGCAAACACCGTACGAGCAATATCTTCACTGGTACCTTCGAACTCCATCACCGTCACACCGTGACCGATCAACTCGGAGCTGTGACCGCCAACGATATGCATGCCGAGTAGCTTATCGGTATGTTTGTCGGCAAGAACTTTAACCATTCCGCCGGTATCGCGTTGCGCCTTCGCACGACCGCTGGCGGCAAAAGGGAATACGCCGCTTTTGTACTCTCTGCCGGCCTCCTTGAGTTGTTCTTCTGTCTGCCCGACCCAGGAGATCTCCGGATGGGTGTAAATGACAGAGGGAATGGCTTCATAATTAAGATGACTATGTTTGCCGGCAATGCGCTCTGCCACTACCACACCCTCTTCTGACCCCTTATGCGCGAGCATCGGTCCCCGTACCAGGTCACCTATCGCCCAGACCCCGGGCAGATTAGTTTCGCAGGCACCATTGACATGGACCAGTCCGCGTTCATCAATCAGTAAATCCGTTTCCGGGGTGGTGAGTTGATCGATGTTGGGACGACGACCCACCGCTACAATCACGCGGTCGACCTGTAGCTGCTGTTCACCGGATTGATCCGTATACTGAAGCGTCACCCCCGAGGCGTCCACCTGCGATGAAGTGACCCTTGCACCCAGTTTTATATCGAGTCCCTGGCGGGTGAACTGTCGCAGCGAGTCTTTGGCAATTTGTTGATCCACCATCGGCAGAAAAACATCCTGCGCCTCCAGCACAACCACTTCTGCACCCAGTCTGCGCCAGACACTACCCAGTTCAAGCCCGATTACACCAGCACCAATCACGCACAGTTTTGCGGGTACTGACTCCCAATCCAAAGCACCGGTGGAATCAACGACCACATCCCCCTGCAGAGGCACCGCGCCGATTTCTATAGATTTCGAACCCGTCGCGAGAATCACATTATCCGCTGTATAGTTTACCGGCTGACCATCACCATTATTCACCGTTACCAGACGCTCAGGCAGCAGCGTACCGGTGCCTTTGATCCATGTAACTTTATTCGCTTTGAACAAGTGCTCGATTCCACCAGTCAGCTCTTGCACAATTTTATCTTTGTTGGCGATCATCTTTGCGATATCTGCCTTGACGCCACTCAGCTCGATACCGTGCTGCTCAAGTCCATGTGCCGCTTCTGCGTATACATGACTACTCTCAAGCAACGCTTTTGATGGAATACAACCTACGTTGAGACATGTCCCCCCGAGTGCGGGGTTACCCTGCTTGTTAACCCACTGTTCAACACAGGCTGTCTTCAAACCCAACTGTGCGCAGCGTATAGCGGCGACGTAACCGGCAGGTCCGGCGCCGAGAACAATGACATCGTACTTGTCAGACATTGAATTGCTCCATATTCACCAGCAGCACTGCTGAGTTGAGTGTATTGAAGTGACAACAGGCCTAAGCCTGTCGAGAGACACGGTTAACCGGGCACATGGTATACCTGTCCCGGCACATTAATGAAAG
>JAHDHK010000367.1 GCA_020631335.1 Chromatiales bacterium | reverse complement strand
TATTTACCGGGCGGGTTAAACGGATGATGCGGATCCGGAAAAGACACAAAAGCGAAAAACGGCTGATCGTTATCTTTGCGTGACTGCAAATAACTGATCGCACTGTCGCGTACATAAGCAGTCGGGTACAACGCTTCGGGAACCGGTGTGCGGTAAGCCTGCGGGCAGGAATACTCATGCGGCAACTGATTAGCATCATCGTGTAATGCCTGCCAGTCGCTGGTCTGCTCGCGAAACCACTGATGGTAATGCCCGCCACAGCGATCCCCGTGTGTGGTCACCATATCAACATACTGATAACCGTAGTAGGGCAAGTCTATTTCATAGCGCCCGTCGGCGAAGTATCTATCGGGTTCCTCGTTCAGGTACTTATCATAGTTCTGATGCCATGCCTCCACTCTGCCCTTTACTTCTTTTTCAGGCCGCCCCACCGGCAATTTACCTGTGAACGGCTGTAGATGGCTTTTACCAATGGCAGCGGTGTGGTAACCGGCATCAGCCAGCAGATCAACAAATGTTCTGGCATTGGTGGGCAGCAGACAACCGTTGTAGCGCAGTCCATGCACGCTGGGGTAACGACCGGTAATCAATGATGCGCGGTTGGGCATACACACCGGAGAGGCCGCATAGAAGTTTTCAAACCGCATACCCTGTGCTGCAATCGCATCGATGTTCGGCGTTCTTAGCACCGGATGACCATAACAGCCAAGCCAGTCGGCACGCTGCTGATCCGTGATAAAAAACAAAAAATTCGGGCGATCAGTCATTGCTGAATTCCGCAGGTTGTTTACAGGATGACACCTTGACCGCGTATTCACCGTCGATCTGGCGCTACACAGCAATGTGAAACCAATTGCCGTGGAACAACAAAAACGGCCATACTAAAAAAGTTCGGTCAGGAATTCACCCGTGCGGGTGTAGTGTTGTTTCAATAGTGTTGATGCAAGTTTTTGATCACGCTGCACTGTGGCGTCCAGTATGCTCTGATGCTCCTTTGCCACATCACGCTTTGCATAGCTGCCGGATTTACCCGCCAGATACCGATACCGGATATTCAAATCATACAACTGCTCACAAAAGCGCAACAATATCGGTGAGCCGCAGGCACTTAACATGGTGTGATGAAAAGCCTTATGCTGAACTTCCCATTCATCTGCGCTCTTTCGCGATGCCCGGGACAATCGATGATGAGTCAGCACCAGCGCCTCCTCCCACTGCGTATCACCCAACTCAATACTGCTGCGTAGCGCGAGGCCTTCAAGCTCACAACGCAGCATCAGAATTTCCTGAAAGTGCTCGCTACTGACCGGTGCAACACGAAAGCCACGCTGATCAAATCTTTCGACCAACTGATCAGAGGTGAGCAGACTTAACGCCTCTCTGATGGGAGATGCACCTGTATTTAATAAAGCCTTCAGAGACTCAACTTTGAGCTTTTCGCCGGGCGGCAGTTGCCCGCGAATTATCTGCTCTCGCAATTCGGACACCACACGCTGCGTCGCTGATTGAGCTTGAACTGTCCCTTTAGCAGTGGCAGCAGGTTCTTCTGCTGACACTGTATTACGCTCCATCAGTGACTTCTCCGTCAGTGTGCTTTCACCAGTACAATATCAAAATCGACTTTGGAATATGGCTCGTTTACCTTACCGGACAGCTCATAACCCGTGTCTGGAAATGACTCTGCAGATTGCTTGATATAGGTCATGACCAGATCAGAGCGCACGCCGAAAACCGTGTCCTGATCCAGATAGGGGTCGTCGTCTGGAAAAACTTCAGTCACCAGATCACGATAACCATCCGCCTTGACAATGTAGTGCAGATGGGATGGACGCCAGGGATGCCTGCCCGTGGCTTTGAGAATATCACCCACCGGCCCATCGGTAGGCACCGTATAACTCACCGGCCTCACGGTGGTAAATCCATAGCGGCCGTTTTCATCACTGGTAAACAATGCATGAAAGCTGTAGATATCCTGATCGGGGTCCTGAGATGAATACAACCCATTGGGTGCAGTCTGCCAGATATCGATAGTCGCACCGGCAATCGGCTGGCCCTGAGTATCTTTGATAACCCCTTCAACAAGAATGATCTCACCTTCATATCCAGCGCCAAGGTCAGCGCCTTTATCACGTGGAGGCGCATTGGATATATGAAATGGACCGAGTACCGATGAACTGGTTGCCTCCGGCGATGAATGGACCATGTCCACCAGAGACGACAGCCCTAGCACATCTGACAGCAGCACGAACTCGTCACGTTTGTCGTCGGTGATACGACCCGCCCAGCGCAAAAACTCGAGCCCCTTATTCCACTCTTCGTGAGTCAGCTCCGTCTCTTTGGCAAATTCATGCAGATGCTTCGCCAGAGAGCGCATAATTTCAAGGATGCGAGGATCTGTGTCTTCACCGAAGTAAGAAACAAACGTCTCGGTGATATTGTCTGTAGTAACGTTTCTCATGGCATTTTTCTCAGTTCAGGATGCCTGTACTTAACCAGGGAAAGCGGATCAGCAGAATTAATACGCCCAGCATGACCAGTGCAAACGGCAGAGCCCCGAGGAAAACATCTTTAAGCGTAATGCGATCATCGTTCAAGGTGGTTTTTATGACAAAACAACTGATACCCAGCGGTGGAGTCAACAGACCGATTTCCGCGCCCACCACAGTGACAATGCCAAACCATACCGGGCTCAGACCAAGCGGTTCAATCAATGGCAGAAACAACGGCACAACAATCAAAATGATCGACGCGGTATCGAGTAGTGTGCCGAGAAAAAGCATTAACAGCACATAGATAAACATAATGGTCGCGATGCTGAGCTGATGTTCGTTCATGACTTCGCCGAGCATGTTCGGCACTCCGGCCAGCCCGAGCATCCGGCTGTACACCGAAGCAGCAGTAATCAAAAATAAAATCGCGGCAGTGATGTGCCCCGTTTCTATAAGTGTTTCCCAGAAGGTGGATAAAGTCATGCGGCGACGCAGCAACGCAATAATCAGCCCCAACGTGGCTCCTGCCGCCCCGGCCTCTACCGGTGTCAGCCAGCCTGTGTAAATGCCGCCAAGCACTAACATAACCAACACCACCAGTGGCAATGTTTTAGAGATGATGTCTTTGGTGGTCAGGTCACTTTTTTCCCTGATGATTTTGCCACCGACAAAACCGGGGGTAAAACGACCGGCAAATGCGATTGCACCGATATAGGCCACCGCAAGTAATAAACCGGGCACAACACCGGCCAGAAACATATCACCGACTGATTGCTCGGCAACCAGCGAATAAATAATCAGCATGGCGGAAGGCGGTATGATCATTCCCAGCACTGAAGAACCAGCCACCACACCCACCGCAAAGCGCGGATTGTAGTCATACCGCAGCATTTGCGGCACGGCCACTGAAGAAAATACCGATGCTGACGCAATAGAAGAACCGGTAACCGCTGCAAATACCGCATTTGCACCAACAGTTGCCATGCCAATGCCGCCCTTCACACGCCGGAACACCGCGTTCATCACATCGTATATATCTCCCCCCATCCCGGCTTTTGAAACAATAAGCCCCATGAAGGTGAACAATGGCACAGTGGCAAACGTATACTCCATGACACTGTCGCTAATGG
>JAHDHK010000074.1 GCA_020631335.1 Chromatiales bacterium | reverse complement strand
CTTCCCCATTGAGGCCATTCGCGAAATGGGGGAGCTCGGACTGATGGGGATGGTGGTACCGGAATCGTATAGCGGCTCCGACACCGACAGTATTTCGTATGCCATGGCGCTTGAAGAGATTGCCGCAGGAGACGGTGCATGCTCGACCATTATGAGCGTGCACAACTCGGTTGCGTGTCTGCCGGTTTTACGCTTTGGCACCGAGGCACAAAAGGAGAAATGGCTGCCAAAGCTTGCCACTGGCGAAATGCTGGGCGCCTTCTGCCTGACAGAACCTCAGGCGGGTTCGGATGCTTCTGCGCTTTCCACCAAAGCACAATTAATTCAAACACCGTCGGGATCAGCCTATCAGCTCGACGGTGTCAAACAGTTCATCACGTCCGGCAGCACAGCTGATCTCGCGATTGTCTTTGCCGTCACTGATCCGCAGGCGGGTAAAAAGGGCATCAGCGCTTTCATTGTGCCCACTGACAGCGAGGGTTACGAAGTCTCATCGGTAGAGCAGAAAATGGGACAGCGTGCATCTGACACCTGCCAGATTGTGCTCAATGGCTGCATCGTACCCGCAGATCATCTACTCGGTCAGGAAGGTGAAGGTTACCGGATTGCACTAAGCAATCTCGAAGGTGGCAGAATCGGAATAGCAGCACAGGCGGTGGGTATGGCTAAAGCCGCCTACCAGCATGCACTCGACTATGCCGGTGAAAGACAAGCCTTCGGTAAAGCGCTCGTCGCCCAACAGGCAGTGGCATTCAAACTGGCGGACATGGCCACCCAGATAGACGCTGCTCGACTGCTTGTCCATCGTGCTGCCTTATTGCGTGATCAGGGAATCTCCTGTCTTAAAGAAGCCTCAATGGCAAAACTCTTCGCCAGTGAAATGGCAGAAAAAGTCTGCTCCGATGCAATTCAGATTCATGGGGGATACGGCTACCTGAACGACTATCCGGTGGAGCGGATCGCCAGAGACGTCAGAGTTTGCCAGATTTATGAGGGCACCTCGGATATCCAGAGGCTGGTAATCAGCAGATCACTGACTCACGGTTAGCAACACGCCGTATCTACAACGCCGACCTGATGCAAGTGTCATCGGGTGACAAAACGCAGTTTATGATCAAACCCTGAAGTTATGGCCGAACCGGTAGCAGTATTTAGCCGGTGAAGCTGCTTTCCCGCATGTGAAGTATTGTGATCAACACTTGATCACTGGTATGCGCAGCGGCATATTAGTCAGCAGCCAAACGACGGAATACAGATTGGATCAATCCCACGAACACAAAGCACAGCAGCTTGCCCGACTTGGCTATCTATTGTTGTTTTTCGGTGCTTTATTTGGATTTACAGCACTGGTGGGCGCCATCATCAGCCATAGCAGGTTACGCGAGATAACCAGCACCGTGGCAAGAAGCCACCTGATTTTTCAGTTATATGCATTCTGGTTTATCGTTGTTATCCTGATAGGCACTCTATTATTCGCAAATAACCTAATTGCCACCGGTCTCAGTGCTGCCCTCGCCATATGGCTGACAACACTGATTTACGGCACAACCTTGTTGCTCAGGCAACTGCCGGTACCGCTGTTCAGTAATTCACACTCTTGAATTACCCGTTTAACCTTACCAACAACCAACCCAACCAGGAGAAACCCATGAGCGACGCACGAATAGCAGGTAAAGCATCCATGCCGGTAGAAGTAGAAAAAGGCAAAGATTACTTCTGGTGCTCATGTGGCTTGAGCAGCAAACAGCCTTTTTGCGACGGTTCCCACAAGGGCAGCGACTTCAAACCTGTTAAGTTCACCGCAGAAGAAGATGGCAAAGTTTTCTTCTGCGCCTGCAAACAAACCGCCAACGCTCCACGCTGCGATGGGTCGCACAGAAATCTGTAAGTGTTGTTAATCCACCTGTTCCTGAACGGCGTCGGACAGAGCACAAAACCAATACTTTAAACGATAGTTCTATTTGGGTGCTTTATCTGGCTAAACAGCGACTTGCCTCGCATCGCTGCATTAGTGTTGAGGTAATCGCGGTAACACCGGCTAAACACCGCAGAGCGTCAGCCGATTCTTACATCGTTACGTTTGCAAGGGCGGGTGCATAATACTAATAACAGCACTCGACAGTGTGCAGCGTAACCGGTCGGTTTCAATGACATACAGGTTCGCAAAAACACTGAAATAATGCAGTTCGACGTACGTTGAGCATGGAATCATCCAACAAGAGGTGGGAGTGTGAAACGGGATTGCCTTGGCGAAGAAGAAGGTTGAAGAACCATTGAATCCGGAATCTCGAAAGCGGCGTTTTAACGCCGCTTTTTTTTGTCTGTTACCTGAAGCCACATCGACGCTTACCGTTGATCAATCCAGCTTCAATATCTCGATCAGATGGTTCAGATCTTTCGCTTCGTACTGTGGTTTTGCTGGCAAACGCTCCGGTCTCTGGTTAAACCGGTTGACCCACAGCACATTAAAACCGAAGTGTGCAGCACCTGCGGCATCCCACGCATTAGACGACTGAAATAAAACCTCCTGCGGTTCGATACCAAACTCGTCTATCACGAGTTGATAGACGCGAGGATCAGGCTTGTAGATTTGCAACGGATGAACACTCAGCGATTTGTCCAGTACGGCGTCCAGCCCGGCTCCTTCAACGGCAGAAGACAACATGCCGGGCTCACCGTTACTCAGAATGGCAGTGATATACCCGGCGGCTTTGAGTTGTTGTAAGACTGCAGGCACCTCTTCGTATGCGGTCAGATTCAAATACGCCTGCATGAGATCCCGATGCAGATCGGCATCGGCTATGGCAAAAGAATCGAGCGCGTATTCAAGTGCCTCAGAAGTAACCTGCCAGAAATCGGTGTAATCCCCCATCAGACTGCGCAGCCAGGTGTATTCCAGTTGCTTGGTACGCCACATGGCCGATACTTCTGCACCCTGCTCGCCCAGACGCTGGCGATGTTTAGCCACCGCAGAGTGCACATCGAACAATGTGCCATAGGCGTCAAAAACGCATGCTTTAATGTTGCCCGGTGAGTCTGTCATGCAAGTTACCTGTGTTGTACGAGGTTTAGTTTACCGAGGGCGGAATAGAATAGGTAGCAGTGGCATGCGCCACAATATCATCCGGTGCGGTTTCGCTGAAAAGAGAAATTTCACCGATTGCCAGACGCTTTCCGAATTTCAGCCGGGTGGCTCTGCCGATAACATCTCCCGGTGCCGGCTTGCGCAGAAAATTGATATTGAGGCTGGTCGTAACCGCCAGCTCTACCGGGCCGATATTGGCCAGCACCAAAGCGTACATCGCTGCATCTGCGAGCCCCATCATCACCGGACCGGCGATGGTGCCGCCCGGTCTCAAAAAGGCATCACGATACTCTGCTTTCATCACGGCGCAATCAGCGCTGACACTCTGAAGTTTTAGCCCCATCAACGCGGCGAACGGCAAACGCTGTTCAGAAATTTCTGCAAATTGCGCCAGAGTGATTTTGGTATCAGGGTGATTCATACGTCTTGCCCATCAGGTCTGCCAGGGTCTATATTCGAATGATACGTGTTGTCGCAGCGCCGGTCAGGCACGTAACCTTACATTTGCACAACCACGGGCCTTAAGCTATGACAGCACAGACGACACTGCTCATTGACAAAAAAGAGTCAATTGCCACGCTGACGCTCAACCGCCCGGACAAATTCAACGCCTTGTCTGAAGAACTGCTGGCTGAACTGACAGAAGCGCTGAATAGATTAAAAAACGACGATCAAACCGCCGTAGTGATCATCGCAGGCAGTGGCAAAGCATTCTGTGCAGGCCACGATTTACGGCAAATGCGGCAGAATCACTCGGACGCCTATTATCGTGATTTGTTTGCAAAATGCTCCACGATGATGCAGCTGATTACCGATCTCCCTCAACCGGTCATCGCACAGGTCAACGGAATGGCGACCGCTGCCGGCTGCCAGCTTGTGGCTACCTGCGATATGGCCATTGCCGCATCTACTGCACAGTTCGGCGTCAGTGGTATCAACCTGGGCCTGTTCTGCAGCACCCCCTCGGTCGCGTTGTCTCGCAACGTGGGTCGCAAGCGAGCATTCAAGATGCTGATGTCCGGAGAGTTCATCGACGCGGACACCGCTGTCGAATACGGACTGATCAATCATCACGTGGCATCTTCTGAACTTGAGCAGGCCACCATTCACCTCGCTGCCACCATTGCCGCAAAGCCGGCTGCCGCTCGAACTGTCGGCAAGTCCCTGTTTTACGCGCAGCTGAATCAAACGCTGCCTGACGCGTATCAAATGGCATCGGACGTCATGGCGTGCAACATGATGTCACCCGAAACTGTTGAAAACGTAGATGCTTTTCTTGAGAAACGACCGGTCAGAACGGGCAGATAAAAAATCTACTTCGCACAGGCGTGGTTCTTTTAGAAATTCTGAGTAGCAGATCAGCAAGCTAACAGAGGCAAAGATCAAGGTAATCTGTGCGGGCGCCGATATCTCCTCCAATATCAGCACGACAACGCCGGCCAAGAACGGCGATCCCGGGGGATGACATTGAATAAAAAAGAACTGACCTACCTGAATACTCTGGCAATCAGTTGCCTGGCAACCGGTTTGATTGATGAAGCGCAGCCGGCATTTGAACTCATGAACGAATCGGCACCTTTGAACAGCGCCGGCCCGGTTGGACTGGCAAGCGTGGAACTGGCGAAAGGAAACCATGACAAGGCCATTGAGATTCTGCAAAATTCAGCCGAAGCTAACCGAGTTAGCGCAGACCAGGCCCGCACGCTGTTAATGCATGCACTGGTTGCCACCAATCGACTGGATGAAGCCGACGAGTTGCGCGACAGCCTCAGGCAGCTCGATGCCGCTAACGATGACCACGAGTACCTTACTCAATCTCACAAATTTTTCGGCACTGGTGACCCGCGGCTGCTGGGGAGCTGACTCTCCGCGGTAGCGGCCCTAAAACAGGCAGGCGTGTCTGCACATAATCAGCATGCCTGTTATGCGGCCAACTCCATGGAACTACCCGATCGGACGTTCCAGCAGCTGTACGCTCATGCACGAGCGCACAGGCACACCTTAGCCATAAATTGCAGCTGATCACTTCAGCGCAATTCATCCCGATCGCGACTCATGAGCATGTATGATAGCGGACCCCATTAAGGGATCCGCCATGAGCGCTCACAACACTGCCCGACTTATAACAACGCCCGACGAACTGGAGACTGCCGCAAAGTCGCTTTCTTCCAGCCCGTGGTTTGCGATCGATACGGAGTTTCTTCGGGAACGCACCTACCGTCCTGAGTTGTGCCTGATTCAAATCGCCACGCCGGAGCTGCTGTTTTGTGTCGACCCGCTGGCCCTGGACAACATCGATAGCCTGCTTGATGTAATTTACGACGAGAAAATCACCAAAGTATTCCACGCAGCAGGCCAGGATCTCGAGATCTTCTATTGGCTTCGTGGATCGGTACCTGCCAATCTATTCGATACCCAGATCGCAGCACCGCTGCTCGGACACCCGGAGCAAGCCGGCTACGCCACCCTGGTTAAACAGGTACTCAACGTAGAGCTCAGCAAATCACACTCACGTGCTGACTGGACCAGAAGGCCTCTGCCCGAGCAACAGCTCGCCTATGCCGCAGATGATGTAATTTATCTGTCAAAAATCTACCCTGTTTTTTTGCAGGAGCTGGCATCCCTGGGCAGACTCGACTGGCTACAGCCCGAATGGGAGGCACTGACTAATCCGCACCTCTACGAAAAACCCGCAGATCAAATGTGGAAAAAACTTCGCCACATAGAAAAAATCAAAGGGCCGCGCCTGGCAGTAGCTCAGCAACTGGCGCATTGGCGAGAGGAAACGGCAAGACAGCGTAACCTTCCAAGGAACTGGCTGTTGAAAGACGATGTGCTGGTCAGCATCGCCAAGCAATTGCCGGAAGATATAGATAACCTTAAACACGTACGCGGAATTTCCGAAGGCTTCCTCAAACATCACGGACAGCCGATTGTCGATCTGGTTAAAAACGCACGCGAAAGCAAACCACAAACCATGGCGATACCAGAGCGAAAAACTAAACTGACCCCGCTTCAGGACGCAGCGGTGGATGTACTTTCGGCAGTTGCCAAAAGTCATGCAGAGGCACTGCAAATAAATCCCTCTGTGCTGGCACCAAGAAAATCTCTCGAAGATCTGGTCAAAGGAAAAACCGACACAGCTGTTTTGCAGGGCTGGAGAAGTACTTTAATTGGCGAACCGATCAAGGAAGTATTAGAAGGCAAGCGCACACTGTCGTTCGACGAGGGCGTCCTGACAATTTCAGCCTAGCCTATCCGACAGTGCACTGACTTTGAGCAGCACTGCGGCAGTGCCTGCCACTGCTCAAACTCGTGATTCTTCCGCAGAAAAGCGCTGTTCATTAAGCAGCAACTTGCATACACTAAAAAACAGTCAACGCGATTCATTAATATGAGTACCAAACTAAGTAACGTTAATATTGTTTCAGAGTCTGTATTGCAAACACCCAGCGAATTGGGTCAGGCATTACCGCGAACCGATGCTGCAACAAAAACCGTAGAAACAGCGCGGCGAACCATTGAAGCAATACTGGAGCGGCGCGATCCGAGGCTGCTGGTCGTTGCAGGCCCCTGCTCCATACATGACCTTGAAGCTGCAAAGGCGTACGCGCTGAAACTCAAGGAAATGCACGACAAATACACTGATGACCTGTTCATTGTTATGCGAGTGTATTTCGAAAAGCCGCGCACCACCATCGGCTGGAAAGGCTTTATCAACGATCCTGATCTTGATGATTCCTTCCACATTGAAAAAGGCCTGCAACAGGCAAGAGAACTATTAATCTGGCTTGCAGAGCTTGGCCTGCCTGCGGGTACAGAGGCACTTGATCCGATCAGCCCGCAGTATCTGTCGGATCTGTTTGCCTGGACTGCGATCGGCGCAAGAACTTCCGAGTCGCAGACTCACCGGGAAATGTCGAGTGGTCTGTCGACGCCTGTAGGTTTTAAGAACGGCACCGACGGCAGCCTGGACATCGCCATCAATGCGATGAAGTCTGCCTCCTCGCCCCATCGATTTCTGGGCATCAACGGCGATGGCCAGGTCACGAGACTGGAAACCCGCGGCAATGCATTCGGTCACGTCATACTGCGCGGGGGTTCAGAACCCAACTACGACTCGGTTTCAGTCACACTGGCCGAACAGGCGCTGTCGGCAGCAAATCTGCCGGAAAATCTGGTAGTGGATTGCAGCCATGCAAACTCCCATAAAAATTTCGAACTACAGCCGCTGGTAGCAGACAACGTTTGTAAACAGATAATCGAAGGCAACCAGTCAATCATCGGACTCATGCTCGAAAGTCATTTGAAAAGCGGTAATCAAAAACTCACCGGCAACAAGGCGGCACTCGAATACGGCGTGTCTATTACTGACGAGTGCATAGACTGGCCGACCACTGAAGCATTATTCAATACCATGGCAACACAATTGGCAGAACCACTGAAAGCACGATTAGTTAATCGCTGAGCGCAGCAATCGCTATACATCGACGACTCAATCGCCAAGGCTGAATCAATGGACCCAGAAGAACAATCAAAATACTTTCGCGACTATATCCGCTCTCGCGTACGTACCATTCCGGATTGGCCGATTGACGGTGTACAGTTCCGGGACATTACCCCGCTACTGCAGAACCCGGCTACCTTTCGTCGCCTGGTCGATTGTTTTGTACACCGCTACTATGAACACGACATTGATGTTCTCGCCTGCATCGACGCACGCGGCTTTATCATCGGTGGTGCACTTGCGTACGAGTTGAGCACCAGCCTGGTTCCCATTCGCAAGAAAGGGAAACTGCCTTTCGACACGGTTAGCGAAACTTACAGCCTTGAGTACGGTACCGCAGAAGTTGAACTGCACAAAGATGCCGTTCACAAAGGCAACAGGGTCTTGTTACTCGACGACCTCATCGCCACCGGCGGCACCATGCTGGCCGCTGCATCGTTAATACAACGTCAGGGTGGAGAAATTATCGAAGCCGCTGCCATTATCGACTTGCCTGATCTGGGTGGTTCGTCAAAGCTTAATAATTCAGGTATCGACGTATTCAGTATCTGTGAATTCGAGGGAGAATGAATTGTCTCTAAGCCGCACTGAAAACTTTTTTGTGTCGTGGGAAGAACTGCACCGCGATACCAGAACACTAGCCGCGAGGCTACTCCCGGCAGATCAATGGAGCGGTGCAATAGCAATCACTCGTGGCGGCATGATACCGGCTGCCATTATTGCCAGAGAACTCAACATCAGACTGCTCGACACGATCTGCATCAAAACGTATGACTACCAGGAACAGGGTGAGAGCATCATTATCAAAAAGCCCGACACCGACGGTACCGGCATGTTATTGATCGACGATCTCGTCGATACCGGCAAAACGGCTCGTGCGGTTAAAGAAGTCGTCCCCTATGCCAGATTCGTTACGGTTTATGCCAAGCCCGAAGGCAGGACTGAGGTAGACGACTTTATCAAAGAGGTACCGCAGAACACCTGGATCAACTTTCCGTGGGATATGGAACTGAACTATTCAAGCCCGTTGGTTGATCGCGAAAAAGCCGAATAATCACCCGATTGGTTTGTGACCAACACAACCCACTCGCAGCATTTCCGCGACGACATAAAAACCATCAAGCGTTCATGGTGCTGCGACGACTGTGTGGAGCACCAGACCGCTCTCAAAGTACACGCGGAACTGATCGTATTCCCAGCTTGAAATTGCCGGTGTACCCACCGGTTCGTTGCGCCGCCGGGGCTCGCCCAGCATTTTCAACACGTCATCCTCAGATGCACCGCGAGGGACACTTTTTTCAGCCTGTGTCACCCCGTAGCCACCACCGGGCAACTGTAGGATGTCTGCGAACACAGGCGAACCTGCGAGACCTGTGACGACGATCAATATCGCTGCACGCACAATAGTAGCCATATGTATTCCTCCTTTCGCGCTCTATGGCGACATTAAGCGCCCTGTTCTTTAGGCTCGTCACACCAAACGAAGCACCACTGCCAACATCACAGAGATTTTCCACAGGCGCACGCTGCTCTGCTTATGATCTGGCAAAGTTGTAAACGATCACAGCCTGCTACACTCGCCGTACTATTCACGTCAGTCATGAAGCTTTGAGAGGCCAGAACCCATGTTCCGATTTTTTCTCGGACTCGTGCTCGCACAAGCTGCCGTCGCTGTTTTGGTATCTTTCTACCCGGCCGAAGGTTTTTTTGAACGCGCCTTGCCTGTGGCATTTCTTATTGTGCTGCTGGCAACCGTTATCAGCTTATGGTTCTCCACTATTGCAAGGCAACTGGCTGATCGGCGCGTACACTCCCTACAGAAAAAGTTTGCTGCCGAAAAAGACAAACTCAGCCAGGACGCCGAGCGTGCGAAAGACCGGCTGATTAAAAAGACCAACAAACAGATTGAAGTGGAGTCACGCAGGGCCAAAACCAAAGCCAGTATCAAGGTGTGGGGGGCAATTGCTGTCGCGGGCGGCTTCGGGGTCATCATGCTGCTTTCGCAGTTTGTCACCCTGGGTCTGCTAACGCTGACAACTGCCGGAGGTGCAGTGGGCGGGTATCTGGTGCGCGCACGCAAAGAACAGGACGCGCTGGAAGCACCGGACTACAAACTGATCGAGGCAGAACTGGTTGAAGAAACGACTGAACCGACATCTGCAATTGAAATAACACCGGCTCCGGAGCCGGATACCGAAGCGGCTCAGCCTGTATCTGAAAAGAGTGATGCCACCCAGTCCAGCGCTTCGGGGTAGTCATCGGTGTCCAACACAAACTCCTGACCTCGTGCGACCGACCGTAACAACAGAGTATCTGCACGCTTATTCCATCGTGACAAATCATTGTGGTAACTCAATACACTGCCTCGCCCCTGCGGATGCATCCATGCGGGCATCTGCCACAATGAACGAGTACACCCTGCTGCAGTCAGTGTTCTTGTTTTGTTGTGCCGGGTAAAAAATCCGGCACCATGCTGTGACTCATTTACAGACAGTGTACGTCGTCCAACATATAGCGTGTTGTGCCCGGTGAATTTGCCGAAACAATGTGGGTGATGCGTCAGTGCGATGTGTTTACTGTCACTCAATATGTTATCCACAGATAGCACTTGCTCCACCTGCATCCAGCCGAATATGACATGGATATCAGGCGCGTTTGTCACATATTTCCAGCGACGACGAACATACTCCGCCTGCCTGAACCAGCCGAAAAATAGAAACAGGTCTCCAGCACCGACGTCGTGACTTGCAAGATGTGTTTGTGCAGCACCACATTGACCGAAGACGGGTACAAATTTGTGTTGCCTTTTTAACTGACGTTCTGTCAGATCAGGATCCAGATGTACCCGGCTCCAGCCGTTGAGCCGATCATGACTCAGGTGTTTGATCAACGGTCCGAGCGCTGGATCAGACTGCAGATCACGATACCTGATCGGTGACCGACTGTCGGGAATAGCAATCGGCAGCAGAGTGTCACCATTGATGATCGGACTGGCAAATCCCCCCGAACTGCTATCAACCCCTTTGCGGCTGAGTATGATTTTCACCCTTCACCTTATTCCAGTCGACGCTGTCGGTGGCCCGCCAAAGGTACCAGGCCGCAGCGGTGCGATACGGCTTCCAGATATCTGAAAGCCTGAGCAACTCAGTGGCAGGCAGCATCTCATCCAGCCCGTAAGCGAGCATATGTCCTTTGCGAACACCCAGATCAGTTGCCGGAAATACATCGGCTCTGCCGAGATTAAAAATCATCAGCATCTCAACCGACCAGCGGCCTATCCCCTTAACCCGGGTAAGACAATCGACAAGCTCATCATCAGACATTTTCATGAGCTTCACGTCATCAGGTATATCACCACTTTGCACCCTGCCGGTTAAATCCATTATCGATACGACCTTTGCACGCGAAAACCCTATATCGCGCAAAGCTCGCTCACCGACACCCTCAACAGTCTCAGGAGTCACCCGGTTTCCACAAACGTCCAGCAGCCGGCTATAAATTGCCGCTGCAGAGCGCGTTGATAGCATCTGATAGCAAATGGCTCTGGCTAATGACTGGTATACCGATAAATCAGCTTCGCTGCGCACACGGGTGCTACCAATGTGGTTAATCAGTTGCGCCATCGTGTCATCTGCGTTGCCGAGATGAACACTGGCTGTGCGAAGCGAATATTTTCTGCGCTTAGGTTGTGGCTGCAATGGGTTTTCCTGCCGGCAGCCAGAGCTGCAAACATATGCGAAGACGCTGATGGCCCTCGCTGTGTATCATGCGGGCCATCAACTACCAGTGTAATCCGCCCAGCCAACAAATGACAAACAACAACCTGTCACTGTTCCGACAGCAACTGAATGAAAAATCGCTGCACTCGTGGCTCGATAAAATCACGCCCGAAATCGAGCACCGCATAAGACCGGAAAGCCAGCGTAACTTTCCCGCCTGGCTGGCGGCACTGGACGCTATTCCCCTGTACACACCCGTCACGGTATCGCTGCACACAGATACCATCACAACTCAAAGTGATGTCGGGGAGGCACTACCTGATATCGTCAATGCATTGGTCGAGCTCAGCCCTTGGCGCAAGGGGCCGTTTTCGCTCAACGGAATCAGTATTAACACAGAATGGCGCAGTGACTGGAAATGGCAGAGGATTGCTCCGCATATTGATCTTAAAGGCTTGAACATTCTTGATGTCGGGTGCGGCAATGGCTACTACAGCCTGCGAATGCTCGGCGCAGGCGCCAATCGCGTCATAGGTCTGGATACCAGCCTGCTCTACTGGTCACAGTTCCAGGCAATATCCCGTTTCACTAACGATCACCGTGCCACCGTGCTGCCACTGGGCGTTGAGTGCCTTGAAGAAGCCCCATGTGAGTTCGATGCCATATTCTCAATGGGGGTGCTTTATCACCGAAGAGAATCTCATGCACATTTACGCCTGCTTCAGCAAAACCTGCACAAAGATGGCTTATTCGTACTCGAGACGCTGATACTGCATGGCCATCACGAGACAGAATTAATTCCACAGAACCGCTACGCCAATATGCGGAATGTCTGGTCGGTACCTACTTTGCCACTGCTGATTTCGCAACTGAAAGCAGCAGGATTTCGTCATATCCGTTGTGTGGATATCACCCGAACGACTGTCGCAGAGCAGAGAAAGACCGACTGGATGACGTTTAATTCGCTGGCAGATGCGCTTGATGAAACCAACCTTCACCTCACCAGAGAGGGACATCCCGGACCTCTAAGAGCAGTGCTGATTGCTCAAAAGTAGACCCTCAGCCTTCCATCTTATTGTTTTTAAAGAAATTAGGCACAAATTTTGTGCATTACGCACACAACGCACTGCATTGCGGATTTCGTTGTGCAATAATGCGCGCCGCGCGGCTGATTACAGGCTGTGATGATCTTTCAAACCAACACGACGGAATCCGGGAATGGAATTTTCGTGTGACTCGAAAACTTTTCGACGCGGTCCACAGTGGATTCCTGAAGGATGCAATGTCGACCCGTGTACCGGCAGTCTGTCGCTGTCAAATGGTACGAAGCATGAGGTCGAAGCGCAGACTTTTGTCTACTACGACGACTACTGGATTCGATTTTACGCACCGCCTGCAGATTCGCTGGAAGCGCGAAAAAACCTGATCGAATCACTTACCCGACGTACTTTCCACCACACAGAACACGGTATCAACACCCCGGGGCATGCGCTTGATTGCGCCAGGGAGGCCTTTGAACGCGAGTCTGATCCCCGCAAAAAGCGTGTGAACGCGGCAATGCTCGCCGGCGCTCTGTTTAATCGTGCGACGGATATTTTCCGCATCGTGGTCGATCTGGGCGCTAACGGTGTCAATGTCAGCCGTGACAACGAATTGATGCAGGAGTGCGGACAATGCTTCAAAGAAGCACTGGAACTGGGTAAGCAAGTCAAGCACTACAGCGGACAGGAAGGAATAGATGAACTCTGGGGCGAACCCTTCAGAGCTTTTTCAGTGCCTATCGAACAATTTTACGAATCGCGATTCATTAAAATTGCACAGGCCATGCGCAACATCGATAACGTTGCTCAGGAAATGAAAAACGTGCTTGCACCATTACCTTCCTTCGAAGGCGCTATCGACCTGATCAATTATTTTGCCAATGCCGCGAAGTATGAATGCGAAACCATGCGCAGCGATGCAATCAATAATTTTATTATCTGGCCGGAATTTGTGTCCGCAAGTGAACGACTGGCCGAATTTCCGGGACAACCCTACCGCGATCCGGATATGCCGGCCTGGCTCCACAATACCGGTATCAAACTACTTTATGATGGCAAAAGTCTTATCGAGTGGGTAGCACTGGCACGTGTGCCGATGCCCAGAAGCACCGAGCTGTTTACTACTGAGTGCAAAGAATTTGAGGCCGCCACCCGTCGCATAAGACGCCCTTTGGCCAAAGTAAAATAAGCGTATGCGCAACTACAGTCTGCAAACGACTGCAGACGGCAGCATGACGCTCAGTCGCGACGACAAACAACAAACCTATCATTCCCGCTTCGGTGCGGTCACAGAATCAAACGAAGTATTTCTGCGCAATTCTAATGTGCAACAAAGACTGGAACTGCAATTGCCGACCAGTGTGCTTGAGATCGGTTTCGGTACCGGTCTTAACTTTTTACTGACCGCACGCTGTGCGCGAAACAATAACTGCCCGCTGACCTATTTCGGCTGCGAGATACTACTGCCACCGGTAGAAATCATGCAGCAGTTACTGGCGCACAATACGCAACAGTGTGAGATGGAAATCGACAGACTGGTCACTGCCGTTACCGCCCCCGAAAGCGAAAACCCCACCCTCATCAACGACAAAACCACATTGCAGCTATTAGTCGGCGATGCTTTGAAAATTCCACTTCCCGAAGCTGCTTTTCACAGTATTTATCTGGATGCATTCAGCCAAAGTGAAGATCCATACTTCTGGCAGCCTCCTTTTTTAAAGAAGCTTAACCAGGCATTGGTCTGTGATGGAACACTGGCAACCTACAGCGTGAATCGTCAATTCAGAAATGCGCTTGAAGAGGCAGGTTTCAGCTGGAAAAAGCTACCGGGACCGGCAGGTAAAAGAGAAGTGATTGTAGCAACACGACATTAATGGCGGTCATGTCGGTGACTATTCGTTACGCCATAAAAAGCAGTATCGAGTTACATTATATGGCCTGCTATTTCCCGACATCCGTAGAGCAGATCTACCAGGCCATCTGGCAGGGTGTTGAATCAAAGAGAATATACAGCTGTAGGTAGAATCCTACATAACTCGCACTGCAGGACGAATCTGTTTATGCGAAGAAGGCAACGCGTTAATGCGCTGAATGGCTAGTTAACGGCGTAACCTTTACCAGCGAGTGAATCAAGATATCGGGACAGGTTTTGTCTGGCTGTGTTTTCGTAGTTATCCTGAAACCAGGGTGTTGCATAGAATTGCTCGCGATCAAGCAGGCTTTTCATAAAAGCTATCTGCCTGCCGTAGAAAACCTCATCGCTGAGATAACTCATTTCCCTGCGGACATTCACGCCGTCAGACAAAAAACGCTCCCATGGCCTGCCGAAACTGGACAAGTCGATATCGATCAGAATTTTCTGGTCCCGATTCACCGGAGCACTACGGTGGTCAGTGACAATGACCTGATCGAAGACAATCTTTCGAAAATCCTCCGGCAACTTACCGCGCGTCACGTCCATGAAATACTCGGCACTCAGTCGTTCGTTGTCATCTATCGGAAAATCGTAAACCGCATCGTGAAACCAAATAGCGAGTTCAACCGAGTCGGGGTTGTCACAATAGTGACTGACCTGATCGAATACCTCGAGGCAGTAATCAATATGCTCCAGCGTATGATAGAAACGCTCAGACTCGGCGTAGCGCTCGAACAAATCATGCACGATGTCGCCTGCGTCCTTGCGGTTGCTAATACGCGCCCAAATAGCCTGGAAACGGTTGTCTGTTGCTTGCCTGTTCAAGATAGCTAAGTCAAATTTACAAATTGTCTGATTAGACTGTGACACAGTTTACACTAAACGGGTCAAAGTCCGGTTGAAACCAACAAATTCACTGCGGCAGGAACCTTGCTTGGGTGGGGAATACCGCCCCCGCGCAGCCACATCCTGCCACCGCTCAGTGTAACGCTTGGAAACATCTTACCCGACTTTAATACTGTACCATTAGTTAGCACAATTTCGACCGATATAGGTTACAGCATTACTCTTTTCCCTGGCCATTGGCAAAATAAGTAACGGAAACAACAAATGAAAGTCACGCTTTACGGATCCGGGTATGTCGGCCTGGTCACCGGCTCACTACTCGCAGATGTCGGCAACGATGTGCTGTGTGTCGATATTGATGAAAAAAAAGTCGACGACCTGAACAAGGGTATCATCCCGATTCATGAGCCCGGGCTGGACAAAATAATTAAACGAAATGTCGAGCTCGGACGACTCAATTTCACCACTGATATGGACCGCGCGGTTGCTCACAGCGAAATTCAGTTTATTGCGGTAGGTACCCCGCCCGATGAAGACGGCTCAGCTGACCTGAAGCACGTGCTGGCCGTAGCCGGAACCATCGCAGAGCGTATGGACTCCAGAAAGCTGGTCGTAACGAAATCCACGGTACCGGTAGGCACCTCCGACAAAGTCGGCGCACGCATTGCTGAAGTGCTGAAAGAACGCGGTGAAGATATCGAATACGTCACCATTTCAAATCCGGAATTTTTGAAAGAAGGTGCTGCGATAGAAGATTTCCGCAAACCTGATCGAATCGTTGTCGGCACCGAGGACGAGTACGCCCGCGAACAGATGCGAAAACTCTATGCACCTTTCTGCCGCAACCATGACCGGTTGATTTTCATGGATATCCGCTCATCAGAGCTGACCAAATACGCCGCAAACTCTATGCTGGCCACCAAGATCAGTTTTATGAATGAACTGTCCAATCTTGCTGATGCCCTCAATGCCGATATCGAAAATGTGCGTATCGGTATAGGCTCAGACCCACGCATCGGTTACAGCTTTATTTATCCAGGCTGCGGTTACGGAGGCTCATGCTTCCCGAAGGATGTAAAAGCGCTGGTCGCCACCGCTCGCGAAGTGGGTTACAAAGCAGAATTACTCGAATCAGTTGAGGCAGTAAACGAAAACCAAAAGCACATTTTGCAAAGTAAGGTAGAGAAGCATTTCAACGGCGATCTCCAGGGCAAAACCTTCGCCTTGTGGGGACTGGCGTTCAAGCCGAATACCGATGACATGCGCGAAGCACCGAGCAGAGTAGTGATGGAAGGGCTATGGGAACGAGGTGCACGAATCCAGGCCTATGACCCGGTTGCGATGGAGGAAACCAGACATCTATACCCGGATCACCAGGACAAACTCACTCTTGCCGACACCGCCAGCGACGCATTGGAAGGTGCAGACGGACTGATCATTTGCACCGAATGGCATGAGTTCAGAAGTCCTGACTGGACTGCAATCAAAGAGAAACTGGTATCACCCGTTATTTTCGATGGTCGCAACCTGTACGAACCAAAAACGCTTGCTGAGCATGGTGTCAGTTACTATTGTATCGGTCGTCCCCGCGGCTGAACCAGGCTTTGTAAAGCACCGATTGTGATTGGCAGCTCAGCAAGTCTGAGCTGCCAGACTAAAGCGTAAGGACAGCAATTGTCCGTTAACACGCGGCCGACACGATACAAAGCCCGATAATCAGGATGGCGTACAATATGGCATGCCATTCCTAACCCCTGTTGCCCGCGAGTGGCATGCCCGAAGAGCCGGTCTCGCGCTGCCTATTATTTTCTCTAATATCAGCGTACCGCTGGTGGGGGCGGTGGATACTGCCGTGGTGGGACACCTGCCACAGGTTGAACAACTCGGTGCAGTTGCGCTGGGGGCATCCATTTTCAGCCTGGTGTTCTGGACGTTCGGATTCCTGCGTATGTCTACCAGTGGCCTGGTAGCGCAGGCTTTGGGCTTAGCCAATAAAAACAATCAGGCACCGGCAAACCACGTTGCACCGATATTCTGGCGTTCATTAACTGTCTCTGCCGTTGTTGCACTCTGTGTGCTGTTACTGCAAAAACCTTTACTGCAAATCAGCCTTTGGATGTTAGATGCAGGTGAGGCGCTCAATCGCCCTACTGCTGACTATTACCTCACCCGCATTTGGTCCGCACCGGCAACACTGGCCAATTATGTCGTGCTCGGTACCTTGATCGGGCTGCAGAAAATGAAGTCTGTTGTTGTATTTCAGCTGTTTCTGAACGTGTTAAATATACTGCTTGATTTGCTTTTTGTACCGGTATTTGGCTGGGGTATTCAAGGGGTGGCCGCCGCATCGGTTATCGCCGACTACGCGGCCCTGATGCTGGGTGTTTTTCTGATTCGACATCACATTAGCGGTACCCAAGGAATTACAGCAACGCTGTTTGATCCGGCGGCCATAAAAAAGCTGTTTCAATTGAACGGTAATATATTTGTACGTACGTTGCTTTTAGTGCTCTCATTTTTCTACTTCAATGCGAAAAGTGCCGCGCTGGGCGCAGTTGCTCTGGCAGCAAACGCCATCCTGCTGCAGATGCTGCATATTTGTGCGTATGCACTCGACGGCTTTGCTCACGCAGTTGAAACGCTGTCGGGAAACGCCTGGGGCAGTCGCCGGGCGAAGGAGTTTTCAAACGCCGTCAGGTACTCGACTATGCAGTCAGCTCTGGTAGCGCTGATAATGTCTTTCACTATCGCGTTGTTCGGGCCGGTTATTATCAGTTGGTTTACAAGCCAGCAAGCCGTGATAGATGTTGCCAATCTGCTATTGCCGTGGCTGATCGCGTTACCGATAATCTCCGTCTGGTGCTACCAGCTTGATGGCATTTTTATCGGTACGACACACGCCGGCGAAATGCGAAACGCGATGATCGCATCTGTGCTGCTGTATGTACTCCTCACTCACTGGCTTATGGACAAACTAGGTAACCACGGGCTGTGGCTGAGTTTCTCAGTATTTATGCTCTGCAGAGCGCTCACGTTATTGTTTTACTACCCGCGCATCAAAAACAGTGTTCGCTTTAGAAGCAACATTACCTGACAAACGTTCTCTTACCGGTACAACAGAACTACATAGTGATCATTGAAAACAACAAATCACTGATACGCTTTAACAGCTTCGGCTTTGATGTAAGTGCTGAACACTATACCGCGGTGGAGAATATAGCCGATTTGCACGACGCGATCTGCTGGACCCTGGAGCATAAAAAACCCTGTCTGATACTCGGTGGCGGAAGCAATATCGTATTTACCCGCAATGTCGAAGGGCTTGTCATTCACATGGCACTCAAGGGAGTTGATATCACCGAGCAGGGGAAAACCGCTACAGTTAGAGTCGCGGCCGGAGAGAACTGGCATAAACTGGTAGAAAAGACGCTCAGTCGCGGTCTGTTCGGGTTGGAGAATTTAGCCCTGATACCCGGCCAGGCTGGCGCTGCCCCGATTCAAAATATTGGGGCTTACGGCATCGAGGTCTGCCAGCGGCTAAGCAGCGTCGAAGTCTACGACACTCAAGACAGATGCGAGCGCACCCTTCCCGCTGCAGAGTGTGACTTTGCCTATCGACACAGTCTGTTTAAAACACCTGCCGGCAGGCGCTACATTGTTACCGCTATCAACCTGATACTCTCCACCGTGGATGCACCCGACGTCACCTACCGGGCATTAATAGATAACCTGGCAAAGAAAAATATAGTCACACCTAGCGCCAGGCAGGTTTTCGACACCGTATGCGATATCCGGACGCAAAAACTGCCCGATCCTGCAGTCATAGGAAACGCCGGAAGCTTCTTCAAAAACCCGGTGATTAAACGACAGTTGTTTGACACTCTTAAGACAAACTATCCGGACTTACCCGGCTTTCCTGAAGACACAGGCCGAATCAAAGTACCGGCAGCGTGGCTGATAGACCGCGCAGGCTGGAAGGGACAACGTTCTGACCGGGTCGGTGTGCACAGAGCACAAGCTCTGGTGCTGGTGAACCACGGCGGCGGTAATGGTCAGCAGATTGCAATGTTGGCAGATAAGATTCAACAGGACATCCTGCAACGTTATGGTGTGCATCTGGAAAGGGAACCCATGCTCTACTGAGCCTAAGTTTCGCGAAATCAAACTATGGGAAACCACCCTGAAGAGACAACAGCCTTGACTCAGAACAACAAACGGGTCAGTAAACGGCTTATCTCCAATCTGCTCACTGCATGGAAAGGGCTGTCGAGCCCGTTTTCAGGCAAAAGACTGGAACTCAGCGCCTACCTTCATGAAGAAGAAGTGCTGCCCTTACAGGACAAAATAAAAGACTGCCTTGAATCAAAAGGCGGTCAGGTATCCGCTCGCGCACGAGCAGCCGAACTAGGGAAAGCGTATCTGAACCTCAATGAAGAGGGAAAAGCGAAGTATCTCGGCATTCTGGCCAGTCAATACAGTGTGGATCACGACCAGGTTCGGATTACTGCAGAGAGTCTGTTTTCGGACATACCTGAAGCAGAAAGAATCAGAATTGAACGACGACTACGCAAGCAACTGACACCGCCGTACCTGACATTGCTTACCCAGTTCAATGCTCTGCCGAATGGCCTTAAATTTCTGGTCGATATGCGTAGTGACCTGATCCGTCTGAAAAAAGACTATCCAGAACTAGCCGGCATGGAAGCAGAATTGAAAATGCAGCTGAGCAGCTGGTTTGATATCGGCTTCCTTAACCTGAAAAGAATTGACTGGAATGCGCCGGCTTCTCTACTGGAAAAGCTGATCGCCTACGAGGCTGTACATCGGGTTGAATCCTGGAATGACCTGCACCATCGCCTGGCGGAAAACCGCAGATGCTTTGCTTTCTTTCATCCGCGAATGCCGGATGAACCGCTGATATTTGTTTGGGTCGCACTGGTCAACGAACTCTCGGATAACGTTGGAAAGCTGCTCGACATCAGTCAAAGTGAAGCCATAGACAGACGACACAGCAATATTCTATTCAATCAGCAGCACACAATCGGGTCTGGCAGGCGTTAGTCTGGGAGATTTTCTGATCAAGCGTGTGACCGATGAACTGGGCCGGGAGTTGCCGCAACTGAAAACTTTCAGCACACTTTCGCCTATCCCGGGCTTTGCAAAGTGGCTGACTTCGCAGCTGGAAAAATCCGACGAGCCACTTGCTTTCAGCGACGCACAAAGAGAAAGCATCAGACAACATTCTGAAGTGTCGATCGAAGCGCTGCTGCAACAGGATGACTGGTACGACGATGAAAACATTGCCTCTGCGATGAAAAATATCCTGATGCCATTAGCAGCGCGCTATATCACCGACGAGAAACGTTCAGGTCATCGGGCACTCAATTCCGTTGCACACTTTCATTTATCCAATGGCGCGAGGGTTGAACGCATCAACTGGCTGGGGGATATCAGCGTCAGCGGCAAAAAACAGTCCTACACACTGATGGTAAATTACCTCTACGATCTGGCTGAAATTGAAAGCAACCACGAGCAATACATAGAAAACGGCACCATCGCTACGTCAAAAGAAGTTGCAGCACTTCAGCCCGACAAAACCGAAGGCTAGCAAACCTGCTAATTAACTTAGGTACTGCACAGTTTATTTCCAGCCTTCACTTACACAACGTTGCCGATACCGATACCGGGAGCTGCAATGTCAAACGGCTGCGGGTAGAATTTAATAATGAGTACTGCACATCAGATTTTGATCATAGGCGGAGGTGCCGCGGGGCTTGCGCTGGCATCCCGACTCGGCCGTCACTATAAGCGCGACAATGCCGTCGAAGTGACGTTGGTAGATCAGCAACTCACCCATATCTGGAAGCCGTTGCTCCATGAAGTAGCCGCAGGCTCTTTCGACCCGAATGTCAACGAAATCTCCTTTCTTTCACAAGCCAAGCGCTGTGGTTTTCAGTTTCGTCTAGGGTCACTGCAGAGTATCAATCGCGAAGACAAACACATCGTACTTGCAGCTATCAGCGGTAATGACGGCGAACTGATAAACAAAGAAAGACGCCTTCACTACGATACGCTGGTATTGGCTATCGGCAGCATTAGTAATGACTTCAGCGTACCCGGGGTAGCCGAAAACTGCCTGTATCTAGACACCACACAGCAGGCAGAAAATTTTCATCAACGCCTGGTAAAAACCTATACGCAGGTGTTTTCTTCAGCCACGGATGCTGCCGACAGGCAAAAGCTCAATATTGCGATAATAGGTGCTGGCGCAACCGGGGTTGAATTGGCTGCTCAGCTTCGACGCATTGCCGACCTGCTGGACTCTTATATGGATATTACCGGTCAAACAGTCAATATCGACGTGAGTATTATAGAGGGGGCAAATCGAATATTACCGGCCCTTCCCGAATATTTGTCTACAGTGACAACCACACAACTGCAACAGCTGGGAATCAATATACTCACCGGTGAAAGCGTCACTGAAATTACCGCGACAGCGGTGCACACAGCCAGTGGAAAAACTATTGAATGCAATATACCTGTCTGGGCCGCAGGCATTAAAGCGCCCGGTGCTCTGAACAATACTCAAGGCCTTGAAACTAACAAGATCAACCAGCTTTTAGTCAGGCAGACCCTGCAAACCACTCAAGACGATAACATTTTTGCTATGGGCGATTGCGCCGCCTGTGCCTGGAAGGACGGACAGTGGATTCCACCACGTGCACAATCAGCTCATCAACAAGCGAAGATGCTGGCAAAAAGTATTAAACTGCATTTAAAAAACAAGCCATTGCCGGAATTCAAATACCTTGACTACGGCTCACTGGTGTCACTGGGGCATTACACCACTGTCGGAAATTTGATGGGCAAGGTAATAAAAAACGTACGCATCGAAGGCTTAATCGCGCGCCTGGTGTATTTATCACTGTACAAGATGCACCAGATTTCCCTGTTCGGGCATGTGCGCACTGGCTTGTTCACTTTATCCAATCTCTTTCGACGATCAGTGCATCCGGAAATCAAACTGCACTAGCAGGCTGTTGAAAACAATTGCGCTAGTTATTGCGTTGGGTCTGAGAGCGTTACATTCACCCTGAAATACCAGCCA
>JAHDHK010000073.1 GCA_020631335.1 Chromatiales bacterium | reverse complement strand
CAGTGGTGGCTTGACGAGTAAGGTTATTCACATTCAGTGAATCGTCAATAAGAAAACCCGCTGCGGGTTGCCTTTTTTGTTGTATCCTCCCGACGGAGGTATTTTTCTTTTCAGCTCGCGACATAGGCTGTTTACAATCTCCACCGCTTGGTAAACTCTTCCTATGCTAAGGTTTATTCAATTCACCTTAACCCGTGCACTGATGGCAGTATTCACACTGCTGTTAGTGTCACTGATTGTTTTCACCCTGATGGAAATGGTACCCGGCTCCTGTGCCGAACGGTATCTGGCGTTTAAAAATACTCAGGGGCAGAATATCTCCATCGAAGATATCGCCGCCGAAGAAAAACGACTCGGACTGGACAAACCGTTTATCACCCGATGGGTCGGCTGGGTAAGTGATGTATTTATACGCGGCGAGTTCGGCGACAGTTGCATTCTGCGACTCGATATCAATCAACTGCTGGGCGATAAATTCCTGATCAGTCTGGGTATCTGTCTGACCTCGCTGCTGCTGGCCTATCTGATCGCCATACCGGTCGGTATAATTTCATCTGCCTCAAAAAACAAATGGCTCAATGGCAGTCTGCGATTTGTATCCTACTTCGGGCTCGCCATGCCCAACTTTCTGCTGGCACTGATGATCATGCTGTTCTCGACCGTGATGTTCGGCGAGACACTCACCGGGCTGTTTTCAAAAGAATACCGCGATGCCGAATGGTCTTTCGCGCGCGTGATGGATTTTCTATCCCACGCCTGGCTGCCTATTTTTATCCTCGGCTGGTCAGCCACCGCCTTTGCATTGCAGACTGTACGCGCGCTAATGCTCGATGAATCGGGCAAGCTCTATGTGACTGCTGCCAAAGCGCGCGGACTGAGCGGACGCACACTGCTGTGGCGCTACCCCGCCAAACACGCACTCGGCCCTATCATCAACTCTATGGGGTTCGATCTGAACCGCGTGTTTAATGAATTGCCGATTGTCGCAGCGATTCTAACGCTCACCGAAGCAGGCTCACTGTTACTTGAGTCTCTGGCACGCTCCAACGATCAGCAACTCGCCGGCGCCATTATCTTTTTGCTGACCGCCTCTATCGTCGCGCTTAATTTCATCACCGATGTTGCTCTGGCGATAATCGATCCGCGTGTCCGACAATCGGTTATGGGAGGGTAGCAATGGCCACACTCAATAAAGCAGCACCCGATGCAAAGTCGCGTGAGAAGTATTTTACCGCCACACAGTCACAACTGATCTGGACACGCTTTAAGTCCAACCGTTCAGCGATGGTGGCCGCCTGTGTACTCGGCTTTATGTTGATACTGGGTATATTCGCACCGTTTCTTTCGCCTTACGACCCGACGATCAAAGGCCGCAACAAGGAATATCAAAACGGCGCACCACAAATTCCAAAATTCTGTGACCACAATGGCTGCTCTGCACGACCGTTTCTTTACAGTGTTGAACGCAAACGCTCTATTGAAACCAATTTCAGGTGGGTGACCGAAATAAACAAAGAGAAACGGCGCTACGTTGAATTCTTCGTAGACGGCTGGGAGTACAAAATATTCGACTGGAAGTTCAACCTGCCGGGCAATCAACTCGACTTTGCACTCCCCGGCTTCACCTTCAAGAAGCATCTGTTCGGTGCTCGCGAAGGCAAGATTCATCTGTTCGGCACAGACTCCGCCGGTAAAGATATTTTTTCACGAACACTACACGCTATCTATACATCGCTGGCTGTCGGTACGCTGGGTGTGCTGATCAGTTTTGTACTCGCGCTGGTCATAGGCGGTATATCGGGTTATGTCGGCGGTGTGGTGGACGGCGTAATTCAAATGTTTACCGATGCGATTCGAACCGTACCGGCGATACCGCTGTTTATGGCACTGGCCGCCTTTGTGCCAGATACCTGGTCAGCAGAGATGCGTTTCTTTTTTATTTCGATCATTCTCGGGCTGATCGGCTGGCCGACACTTGCACGGCGAGTGCGAACACACTTGCTGGTAGAGCGCAATCAGGACTACGTGCTCGCCGCACAACTCCAGGGGGCAAGCTCAAGCCACGTGATTCGCAAACATCTGCTGCCCTCGTTTACGTCTTATATTATCGTTGATCTGGTGATTTCGTTTCCGTACATGGTGTTGTCGGAAACGGCACTGTCTTTTATTGGCCTGGGGCTGAAAGACCCGGTGAACTCTCTGGGCGTGATGCTGCAGAACGTCACCAAAGCCGATGTGCTATTGAATTACCAGTGGTACTTTATACCGGTGATCTTTTTTATTGCACTGGTACTGGCATTTGTTTTTGTGGGTGACGGGCTGCGCGATGCGGCAGACCCTTACTCCTCCACCCGGAAGTAGCAGCAACATGTCGACCCCGGTCATCAAGGCAGAAAATTTAACCATTCGATTTCATACCGACGAAGGTCTGATCACCGCCGTCGAAAACGTCAGCTTTGAAATAGCCGCCGGTGAGGTACTCGGACTGGTGGGCGAAAGCGGTTCGGGTAAATCGGTCACAGCCAAGTCACTGATGTTGCTCAACGCAGATAACGCCGTATATGACGACAACAGCCGCATTACTCTTTATGACGGCAAACAGGAAATCAATATACTCAGTCTGAACAGCCAGCGTGAGCGACGGCAGATCCGCGGCGGCCTGATTTCAATGATCTTTCAGGAACCGATGGCAAGTTTTGCCCCGGCCATTACCGTCGGCAAACAAATGGTCGAGCAACTCATGCTGCATACTGACATGAACAAAAAAGAAGCCGCCAATCTATCCATAGAAATGCTCGAGCGCGTCGGTATTGCCGACGCGGCACAACGCTTTAACCAATATGCCTTTGAATTTTCCGGCGGAATGCGACAGCGCGCCATGATTGCCATGGCCTTATCCACCAGACCGCGATTGCTCATTGCCGATGAGCCGACCACCGCACTGGATGTCACCATACAGGCACAGGTAATAGATCTCATGAAAGAGATCGTCGACGACTTCAATATGGCTGTGCTGTTTATCACCCACGACCTCGGCGTAATTGCACAAACCGCCGACAGAGTCGCCGTTATGTATCTGGGGCGGCTGCTCGAGAATGGCCCGGTCAGAGAAGTCATACGCCAGCCGGGGCATCCCTACACACAGGGACTGCTGCAGGCACTTCCACGACTCGACGATCTCGACGCACCGCTGAGTCCGGTACCCGGAGATATTCCCTCCCCGCTGGAAAGACCTCCCGGCTGTGTCTTTCATACGCGCTGCACAGCAAAAATTGATGGTCGCTGTGATCAGTCTGTGCCCGATGAAATCATCATCGGCAACCAGCATAAAACCTCGTGTTTTCTACACGACAGTGAACCACCGGGAGCGGCAGCAAATTACACAACAAGCAGCGGCACGGTATCGAATCAATGAGCACCACTGATACCAATACACCATTGATCAACACACGCGACCTTTCGGTTCACTACCCGTTGCGCGGCAATCTGTTTGGCAAAAAGCGCGTTGTTCGAGCCATTGACGGCATAGACATTCAGATACCCAAAGGCAGCTTTTTCGGACTGGTGGGAGAGTCAGGCTCAGGTAAAACCACACTGGGTCGCGCATTGCTGAAAGCGGCACCGGTGACACGCGGCACCGCACAATACAATGATGGCGAAGTCGACTACAACCTGGTTTCGATAGACGGCGACGACCTTAAAGAATATCGCAAGCGTGCCCAGTTAATATTCCAGGACCCTTACGCTGCACTGAGTCCCAGACTCACTGTGAGAGACATCATCGCTGAACCCCTTGAGGTCATGAACCTGACCGGCAGTCGCGATGAAACAGACGAGCGCGTCCGTGAAATTGCTAAACGCTGCAGGCTGAATCTGGAGCACCTGCGCCGATACCCTCACGCATTTTCCGGCGGACAACGGCAACGTATTTCCATTGCACGTGCACTGGTGTCCAACCCGCGTTTTATTGTTGCCGATGAAAGCGTCGCCGCACTGGATGTATCCATTCAGGCCGACGTATTAAACCTGCTTCGATCTTTATCGTCCGAGTTCGAACTGACGTTTCTGTTTATCAGTCACGATTTAAGCGTCGTTGCACACACGTGTGATCAGGTGGCGGTGATGTATCTGGGCAGACTGGTAGAAACTGCACCCACTCGTGAGTTATTCGCCTCTCCCAAACATCCGTATACCCGGGCACTGTTATCGGCGATCCCCTCGCTCGACCCGGATGATCGCGGCAGAGCGCAAAAGCTTGAAGGCGAAATTCCTTCACCGTCGAATCCGCCGTCCGGCTGTAAATTCCATACCCGATGTCCGCATGCGCAGAAACGCTGCTCCGAAGAAGAACCACCACTGGTATCAGGCATCGACAATGGTGTTAATCAGGTTCATGACCTGACGGAACATAAAGTTGCCTGCCATTTCTGGCGTGATCTGTAACGGCAAAAAGCATTAATGGCTCGATACTAATCCCTGGTTCGACACTCGTGATAACGCGAGTGACTGATCCAGATGCCGGGCACGCCAGCTAAGCAGTTCCTCCGCACAATCTATTGCCACTGAATGATACGCCGGCTCATTCATCAGATTACGCGTTTCGTGCGGGTCAGCCTCCAGATCAAACAACAAACTCGGCAACGCAGCAAAGTGAACATATTTGTATTGCCTGCTGCGCATCACCGACAGGTTACACACCTGTGACTCAATACCGAAATGCTGCTCGGCAGTCCGTGCCGCCACATCGCGAAAATCGTATTCCCAGTGCACACTGTTACGCCATGCAAGCTTGTTATCACCGTTTATTAACGGCAACAGGGAGCGGCCATCCAATTGTGCCGGCGCCTGACCTCCGGCGATATTCAGCAGGGTCGGCATCACATCGACGGCCTCGGTAAACGCATCAACAACACAACCATGCGAGCGGGTTGTTGCCGGGTCACTGATGATCAATGGAATATGATAGCTGGAATCGTAAAAGCCGAACTTCCCCAGAAAAGCATGATCTCCCAACTGCTCACCGTGGTCCGAAGTAAAGACGATAACGGTGTTGTCCAGTTGATTTGCCGCCTCCAGCGCATCCAGCAGAAGGCCGATTTGCGCATCTACTTCAGTGCACATGCCGTAATAGATTGCAGCAATACGACGCAAATCATCATTGCTCCAGTCACTGACCAGTCCTTTCGCACCGGGAATAAAAGAAGACTTGGCCGCCCTGCTGCGGGTATAACTTAAAAACGGATGTTCAGTTGCAGAGTTACCCTCACCTTTAAAGGGCTGAATATCATCTGCGTTGTACATGTCGTTAAACGGTGCGGGCACAGCAAACGGCGGATGCGGCCGCAAAAAACTCATGTGTGCAAACCAGCCGGTGGACAGGGATTCAGCCTCACTACTCTCCACCTGCTGTTCAGACAGCCAGCGTGTAAACTCACCCACTAAAAAAGCGGTATCAGTGTGTTCAGCCTTGTACACCGGTGCCTTCCCTGAAGGTGGATCATCGACTCCGGTCGCCGGCACATGAAGATCGGCGGCCTCACCAGTCAGCACATGATCATAACCCTGCTGCTGCAACCAGGATCGCCAAAGCATCTGATCTTCGGTCACACGCGCCCGCGCGTAGAAACCGGGCAACACGCCTTCGTAGGTTCGTAAGGCGGGATCATTTTTGTGAGCCGAACGCGGATCCTCGGTTTGATCGGTATAACCGAACAACGTCGGCTCATAACCCAGCCGACGGAAAGATTTGGCAAGCGTGTCGTGGCGACTGTCCAGGGGTGAACCATTCATACAGACACGGTTATTCATTTGGTACAAACCGGTATACAGACAGGCTCTGGCCGGAGAACACGGTGCCGCATTGGCGAAATGATTTTTAAACAACACCCCTCTTTCAGCCAGCCGGTCCAGATTGGGGGTTTTGACCTGCAGATGCCCCGCTGCCGACAGACAATCACCCCGCCACTGATCAGCCGTTATTAACAGCACATTGGGGTGCTGTGCCTGTGTGTTGTTCCGCCCTTCGCTCATGCCTGTCCTCTTGTGCGGTGGGAGTTGATCGAGTGGGAGCCCTAGAATAACCAGCGCAAAAAGAACACTATGCCGCAGCCAACCCGTGTTCAACAGCTATTACAATTCAATGACGCAGTAAAAACAATCAGCGGGATATCACAAGCACGAAGGAAACCGGAACACCACAGAACACACCTGAGAAAACGCTGGTAGAAAATGATCAGAATCCATAGGCCTCTGGCTGATCACGCAGCGCGACCACAAAAAAAAGCGCCGGCAATGCCGGCGCTTTTCACAACAACTTAAACTAGCTACTTCACCCGCAGGTGAAGGGGCTTAACAGCGTTATCTTAAAACACTGTTGGCAACCAGCATCAGCGCTTCGTCTGTTTCGGCTATATCATAAACCACCCGAAGAAAGGCCGACCAGTCAGCGGTGTAACCGGCACCCAGTTCATCGCGGATAGTTTGGGGAAAGGAAAACTGACCGTCATCAATTACCGTACAACCTATCTCGATAACCTGATTGGTTTCGGGAGACGTGTAGCCTGCATAAATCTCAAAAACAGATAGCGGGTCGGCGTTGCCGGTCCAGACAAACTCGGTGGTGTCAGTGACCTGCTGGTTAACCGAAGGCGCGCTGATCTGAAGCGCAGGCACGGTAGACAGAGCAACGTTGCTGAAACCGGGGAAAACCTCACCCGGCACATCGAGTACCAGCCCACCGGGAATCGCTTCATCCAGGTCAGTGTTGGATTTATAGATCAAACCGGTACCCTGAACTATCTGTCGTTCCAGAGTGGCATACGTACCGGCGTTGCTGGTCAGTGTAATCGCAGGTCCGGCGCTGATAAGTGTCGGTTGCTGATCGTAGATTTTGAACGCGTTACCCGGTGGGAAAGCGGCGTTGTATCTTGTTACTTCGCAGAAATCGCTCGCGGGAACAAAGAACTCCAGAATTTCCTGCGCGGGCAGCGCTGTTTCCATCTGTGTGAAAATGCCTCTGGAAAAATCGCTGTCGGTATTGACTGCTTCAACTTTTAACAATCCCACCAGAGATGTCAGTCTGTCAGGCGCCGACAACACACCGTTACCCGCATTACTATTGTTGTTATTGCCGGCGTTATCGTTGCCGTTGTTGTCGGTTGAATTGTCGCTATCGTTGTTATTGCCGCTATCAGTGTTATTGCCGTTATCGGTGTTGTTACCGTTATCGGTATTGTTCTGGGAACCGGCATTTTCACCGACAGATGAAACCTGCACGGTTTCCGAATCACATCCGGTCAGTGCAAGTGCGAGAAATAACGAAAGGAAGACAGATCTGTTGTTCATATAATACTCTGCTTAAGGCAATTTATCCGGCAGAAGAATGCCAGCCGCGAGATGCGGACGAAAGCCGATCAATGTGAAGTTTCGTATATATATTACAAGTGACCCGGGCGTTGAAAGCGATTCGCTCTCATTCCGACGCTACTGCCACTCCAGAGATTTCAAAAGCACCGGGTGTGACCGACTTTTCACGCACCGCACCGGTGAAATCGAGAGGTGCTTCACGTTTTTGCTGCAGAAGCCTGCCACCGAAATCTACCTGTGATGTCAGGCGCGCGTTACCCGAATTAATGTCTTCAAACCACCCGGGTTGCCCGTGCATTACGTTCTGAGCTTCAAAACGGGATAAATATCGACCACAGACACCGGAAAACTTGCACACATTGCGAGAGAGGGTTCCCTCACTGTGCACAACAGGTGCATCCGTGAGATTGTTTGCCAGAGTAATACCCGAATCATCAAAGCGCGACTCAATCGCAAAGGGCGTATTGCCATTGGTGACTACGGTGTTATGCAACACATGTGTACCGGGAGACTGCCAGACAATAATCGGGGCATCGGCGCTGCGCCTGCGCTTTCTTGAATACAACCCCTGCGACATAACAATTACATTGTTTCGAATGACACCGCCACGATGATCATTGACCGTATCACCGAGACCATAGGCGATGGCGCGATCAACGTTATAGAAGAAATTATTTTCAGTCACCGTATTGCGAGCACCACGCCACATCAGCACGGCAGCATTCCATAAATGATCGGCGGTATCCGGCGTATGAAAATGCTTAAACACATTGTTACTGATACGCCAGCCCTCACCTGCATGAACATCAACACCATTGGTGTAACCGATACCCGAGTTGTCGTGGTTTGTTTTCGGCGTACCCTGCGTGTATTCCATCACACTGTACTCCACCACGCCCTTATCCACTCCCCCACCGGAAGCGTTCGGATTAGACTTGATAAACTGTTGCCCTGTATCGAGCAGTCGCACATTGTGAATATGCGGTGCATGTGAGTTACCATCAATTTGAATCGCATGGTAATAGACATCACTGATAGTCATGTTAGCGATGGTGGTATTTTCGGCGTTGACCCAAAACCCGAACCTGACCCCCTGGTGATCGGAGTTGTCCATACCGGGGCCGATAAGATGCACTGACTCACATCCATTCCGTCCACCCGTCACCGTCACATTATCAGCAGTAATACTGAGTGTGCCTTTCAGCGCATATTGTCCGGGCTTTATTAATATGGTGGTGTTATCTCGTAACTCACCGACTGCCCGATGCAGCTCATCTATCGATGCAACTGTCACCACAGAACTGCCGGACAACGGAAATTCAGGTGCACTCACACACGCAGTTGCGGCAATGGCATGCGACATCACCGCGGCAGGCAACAACATGCAACAAAGCACTATTTCCAGAATTCTTTTAACCATGTGATCAGAAACAGATCCGTTTTTTACGAATTATCGAAACATAAAGTCTAGTAAAAGACGACAAGCGAATGCTGACGAAAAACCTGTATACCCGGTCGATCAGCCCTGCTGCTGAAAGGCCCGCTGCAACCACCGGCGCTCATGAATGATGCAGGCTGATGCCAGTATAGTCGGCATCGCCAGAATGAATTGTCAGCAATAAAGGCAAACCAGATGTATCCCGCTGGAACAGTTATGCTAAAAACCAGCCAGCAACCGCCCGGCTTTCACCAGAATCAATACTGTCATCATGCATCTACCTGTTGAAGAAGTACTACCGCAACTGCTGGAAACGCTGCGCAATGTTGACAGCGTCGTGCTTGAAGCACCGCCGGGTGCCGGTAAAACGACTCTGGTGCCACTGAAGCTTGCAGAAGATCAGTCAATCACCCGGGGTAAAATCCTGTTGCTGGAGCCACGCCGGATAGCCGCCCGCTCGGCGGCAGAGCGAATGGCTTCCATGCTGAAAGAACCGGTCGGGCAAACCGTTGGGTATCGTGTACGGGGAGAATCGAAGGTATCTGCCAGCACCCGCATCGAGGTGATTACCGAAGGGATTCTCATCCGCATGCTGCAAAGCGACCCGGCACTGTCCAGTGCGGGTGTGGTTATTTTCGATGAGTTTCACGAACGCAATCTCGACGCTGACCTCGGACTGGCGCTGGCGTTGTACAGTCGCGACTTGTTTCGCGACAGCACCAATCCGCTAAAACTGCTGGTGATGTCAGCCACACTCGATGGCAACGCTGTCGCTTCACTCCTGGGCGAGGCCCCGGTGATCTCATCACAAGGGCGTCACTATCCGGTTGACATTGTTTATCAGAAACACAGCGTCGATTATCAGTCGATCGAACAAGTCACCGCGCAAACGGTGAACCTGGCGCTGGAGAATCACACCGGCGATATCCTGGTTTTTCTACCGGGCAAAAAAGAGATTCATCGCACCATCGAATTGCTGTGTGACCTCGGCACTCAAGGCAACGTCAATGTACTGCCACTATACGGTGACCTGCCACTGCCTCAACAAAGAGCCGCCGTGTCACCGTGTAAAGAAGGTGAGCGAAAAGTTGTGGTGGCCAGCGCCATCGCAGAGTCGAGCCTGACCATAGAAGGCGTACGCGTTGTTATCGACAGTGGCTACTCACGTCTGCCGGCGTTTGACCCGCGCACAGCCATGACGCGCCTGAACACCGGATTGTCTTCAAAAGCATCGTGCGATCAACGTGCAGGTCGCGCTGGCAGACTCGCAGCTGGCACCTGTTACCGGCTATGGCCAGCCTCGCAGCACGACACTCGTTCAGCGTTTACACCTGCCGAAATTCGACAGGCTGATCTCGCACCGCTGGTGTTAACCCTGTATAGATTTGGTGTAAACGATCCGCACGAACTTCAATGGCTCGATCAGCCACCTGCCGGTGCTTATCGGCAGGCGGAAACCTTACTGACTCAACTCGGTGCACTGACGGTGAGCGACCAACACCCTCATCGCCTGACCACGCACGGCGAAAAAATAGCCGATTTTCCACTGCACCCGAGACTGGCACACATGCTGGTCACCTCACAGCAGTACGATGCTTTTGATACCGGTTGTCTGATCGCTGCTTTATTATCATCAAGAGATCCGCTACCGGGGCACGGCGCCGATATAACCAGCCGTGTCAACGAAATTCGCAACGTAAAACGATCGGGCAACAAGCATCGTGAGGTGGTTCAGCTGATTGCGCAAATCAAACGCCAGTGCGTAGCAGACATACAAAACACCACAGTGAGTGCATTGCACACGCACAATAACATCGGCTTTCTTATCGCCAGCGCCTACCCCGATCGCATAGCAAAAAAGCGCAACAATAAAGACTACCAGCTTGCCAACGGCAGAGCCGCACGCATCAATCGAGACGATCCGCTGTCCACTCAGCCATGGCTGGCCGTCGCCCAGGTCGGCGGTACAAGCGGCAGCAGCACCGATTCGATATACCTTGCTGCCGAGCTCGACGAAACATTATTCGATCACGAACTATCAGCCCTGGTTGAACCACAAATTTATGTCAAATGGCCTGCCACTGAAAAAGCACTGATTGCACAGCAACAAAACCGAATCGGCCAAATTGTGGTGAGCACTGCTGACACAGCACAGATACCCGCCGCTGCAAGAGTAGACGAGGTTATACACTATCTCCGACGACAGGGACTGCAACTCTTACCCTGGTCCGAACATACCCGCAAACTCATTCAGCGCGTTAACTTCTTACGCAACAACCTCATCAGCGAAACACAGCGCGACGACTGGCCCGACCTCAACGACGACACCTTGCTGGCATCACTGGAGACATGGCTGGCCCCCTGGCTGGAGCAGGTCAGTCATGTTAATCACTTTGCCACACTGAATATGCAGTCGATCATTGATGCGATGCTGCCGTGGGATAAAAAACAACAACTCGATGCCCTTGCACCGACACACTTCCAGGTCCCTTCCGGATCCAGAATTCGAATCGATTACAGCGAAGCCGAACCCGTCCTTGCGGTAAAACTGCAGGAGATGCTCGGCTCAACCACCCACCCTGCTATTGGTAATGGCTATCCGCTTAAAGTGAGCCTGCTGTCTCCGGCTGGCCGGCAGATTCAATTAACCGCAGATATTCCCGGGTTCTGGTCCGGTAGTTATGAGCAGGTTAAAAAAGACATGAAAAGCAGGTATCCGAAACATTTCTGGCCGGACGACCCGACTCACGCCACCGCGTCCAGTCGCACAGTAAAACCACGCCCGGGCTAACCCTCGCATCACAACTTACAGCGTGTTACCCACGCTCATCCGCTCGCGCCAGTTGCAGAGCACACACTGTATAAGGCAACCCGATTAAGGCAAACCGACGCACAAGTGAATTGGCAACACCGCTGTTGCCTGACTCAGATGTCGGGCTTCCGGCGACCGACAGCACCAGACGACCACCTCACAAAAACCTGAACCATCGGTCTTTGCACCTTTTTAGTGCGCGTTGTGCGCTGTATTGGTGCTGTTTGCCAGCTCTCAAAGAACCTGCACTTTGGTAACGTGGGCGGTTCGTTTTTCACTACACAGCATAAAAAACCGGCGACACAGCTGGATTGCAAGAGGGGATTTTATGGTTGGGGCAGATACCGCCTGGATTATTGTGGCCACCGCACTGGTGTTATTCATGACACTACCCGGACTGGCCTTGTTTTATGGTGGCCTGGTCAGGTCACGCAATGTACTCAGTGTATTGATGCACTGTTTTTCTATCGCCTGTTTAATGAGCGTGCTGTGGCTGGCACTGGGCTACTCTATCGCCTTCGGCGAAGGCAACGCCTACTGGGGCGGCCTGGGCAAAATGTTCCTTAAAGGCGTTGATGCTGACACCGTATCGGGCACCATCCCCGAGGTGCTGTTCTTTGCATTCCAGATGACATTCGCGATTATTACCCCGGCCTTGATCGTCGGCGCTTATGTAGAGCGCATCGGCTACGGTTTCGTCCTCGTGTTCTCGAGTTTGTGGATGCTATTCTGCTACGCACCGGTGGCCCACTGGATATGGGGCGGCGGCTTACTGGCCGGTGCTGAATGGTCATTGTTCGAAAACGGCGTTAACGACTTTGCCGGTGGCATTGTCGTGCACCAGACTGCCGGCCTGGCAGCATTGGTTCTGGCAGCATTCCTCGGCAATCGCAAAGAAAAATCTGTCCCGCCACACAACCCCGGCATGGTCATGATCGGCGCGGCAATGCTGTGGGTTGGCTGGTTCGGCTTCAACGGCGGCTCACAACTCGCCGCCGACGGCGGTGCTGCCATGGCACTGACTGTCACGCACATTTCAGCAGCTGCCGCCTCGCTTACCTGGGCACTGTGGGAGAAACTGCATCACGGCAAGGCATCACTGGTGGGCATGGTCACAGGCACCATTGCAGGCCTCGCCTCGATCACACCGGCATCGGGTTCGGTTGATCCGGTACAGGCACTGATTATCGGCGCGATTGCCGGGGTTCTGTGTCAGGTACTGTGCGGTGTGGTCAAGAACACCCTGAACATTGACGACACCCTGGACGTTTTCGCGGTTCACGGCGTTGGCGGCATGTTCGGTATTCTCATGCTGGTAGTATTCGGACACGCCGGCATAACCGAACAAGTCGGTGGCCTGCTGGTGGTTGGTGTGTTTACCGTGGTGATGACTATTATCATTATCTTCATCACCAAACTCATCACCCCATTGCGTGTTGATGAAGAAGTCGAAGCCATGGGCCTTGACCTGACTGTCCATGGCGAAAGAGCTTACGATATGTCTTCGTAATCAGTAGCGAATACTTAAGCTAAGCCGGGGCGGCACAGTTTATCTGTGCCGCCCTTTTTTATTGACCGGTGCTTTTCAACAACCTGTTAGTCGAAGCGTTTGATCTCACCGGATTTAACCCTTGCCACAAATGAGGCCAGCTCTTCCTTCACATAGGGCATCAGGTAGTACAGGCCGATGATGTTAAAAATACTCATCGCAAAGATAGCCGCATCAGAAAAGTCGATCACCGCGCCGAAACTGATCGACGCGCCAATGACCACAAACACACAGAACAACAGCTTGTAGATGATCTCGTTAACCGTGCCTTCACCGAACAGGTAGGTCCAGGCTTTCAAACCATAGTACGACCACGAGATCATTGTAGAGATCGCAAACATCACCACAGCAATCGCAAGCGGATACTTAAACCACTCTGCCGTATTCTGAAACGCTGCCGAAGTCAGGTTCACACCGGTTAGGCCGGAGCCATCAAACGGACCGGCATTCAAGCCGGATATCGTAATCACAAGCGCTGTCATTGTGCAGATAATCACGGTATCAATGAATGGTTCCAGCAGCGCAACCAATCCTTCGGTAATCGGCTCTTTGGTTTTCACTGCCGAGTGAGCAATAGCGGCTGAACCCACACCGGCCTCGTTAGAAAATGTTGCCCGTTTTAAACCCTGTATTAGCGCACCGATAAAACCACCGGCCACACCCTCGGCAGAAAATGCCCCGTCGAAGATGGCTGAAAACGCCGGTCCGACCTGATCGAGGTTGGTAAGTATCACAATCAAAGACATCGCTATATAGACCGCCGCCATTAACGGCACCAGCCGTGAAGTCACACTGGCAATAGAAGGCATGCCTCCAACGATTACAGAGAACACAAAAGCCGCCAGTATCAGCCCTACCACCCAGCCGAAGCCTTCAGGTAATCCAAAGGTACTGACCAGCATGGCATTGGCCTGATTGCCCTGAAACATATTGCCGCCGCCAAGCGCGCCGAGAATTGTCATGATCGCAAATGCAATCGCTAAAAACCGGCCGAGCCCCTTCTTGCCACGTTCCTCCAGTCCGCGGCTCAGGTAATACATCGGGCCACCGGACACTGCACCCGAAGGCAGTATCGTGCGGTACTTCACCCCCAGCGTACATTCGCAAAACTTCGATGCCATACCGAAGATACCCACCAGTATCATCCAGAAAGTGGCACCCGGCCCGCCTATTGCCAGTGCAGCGCCCACCCCGGCAATGTTGCCGAGCCCAACCGTACCCGAAAGCGCGGTGGTTAATGCCTGAAAGTGAGAAATCTCGCCTTCTTCTTTTGAATTCGGATCGGTGTACTTGCCTCGTACAATATCAAACGCAAGCTTGAATTTACTGAACTGTACAAAGCCGAAGTAAAACGTAAACACCAGTGCAGCAATCAGCAGCCAGCCTGCAATCAGTGGAAAGCTCGCACCACCGATCGGCACAGAAACAAAAATCAGACTGGCAAACCAGCCCAGATAATCATTGAAGAAAGTATCAACCGACTGGTCTATACCTGCATACGTCTGGCTCGATAACACCAGTATGATAAGCGTGGTTAACGCTACAATCCCTTGCCTGTGTTTCACGGGTTTCTCCGGTTGTTGCACACGAATGCAGCCTATTTTCAGGCTGCGAAATTAAAACTAACGCCTGAAGTCACCTTTGATACTAAGTAACTCCTTCATTGATTCCCACCGTAATACTTCGGTGTTTTTAAAATACTTATCAATAAAAAATCAATTGGATTGGTGTCTGTCTTCTAATGGGTACCCTCAGTCACATTTACCTGTTTCAATAATGTTTACCGTCAAGTGATGAATCTCAAGACCACCGACTCGCAACGAGACTCACAGGTACACAGCCCCGCCACCATCGTGTAAACATCACTATCAACCCTGTGCTGACGCAGCCGGTTACCCATATAAACAAAAACGCACCAATTGCTCTGCCCATAGTAAGCTTCTAATTAATCGTTATTCGTTTACGCAACCAAAGGGGATAATTACGACAACTGTCTGTCGCTATCACTGTACATATCGCTCTAGTCTCTTTATAAACCCGGCAAACTAATATTTCCCGCTGAGCAACTCCGTCATGCCAGAAATCGGCCCGAACACCAGACTACGCACATCACCGTTTTACACTAAAACGCTCGAAGCGGGCGTCACTGCTTTTTCGCCTTACAACCGTATGCTGATGCCAGTCTCTTACGGCGACCCGGTGGCGGAATACGAGCAACTGATGCACGGTGTCAGCATGTGGGATGTCGGTGTTGAACGACAGGTGCAATTGCACGGGCCGGATGCAGCAAAGCTCGCACAGGTTTTATGCGTTCGCGATTTGTCTCGGTGCAAAATCCGCCAGGGGATGTACGTACCCATGTGCGATCACGATGGCGTATTGATAAACGACCCGATCGTGCTCAAACTGGCAGACGACCTGTACTGGTTTTCTATTGCAGACAACAACATTTTATTGTGGGCGCGTTGCGTGGCCGCTGAACGAGGCTTCAATGTCGAGGTGACTGAACCCGATGTGTCACCTCTGGCAATACAGGGGCCACATGCAGAGGATGTAGTCGCATCCATGTTCGGTGAACAGATTCGACACCTGAAATACTTCTGGTTTGACGATGCAGAAATTGACGGCATCCGGTTAAAAATCGCCCGCTCCGGATACTCAAAACAGGGTGGATTCGAACTGTACCTGATGGACAGCAAGCACGGCTCTAAGCTCTGGGATCTCGTTCGCGAGGCAGGCAAACCCTGGCACATTTCAGCGGGTTACCCCAACCCGATAGAACGCATTGAAAGCGGATTGCTGTCATATGGTGGTGATACTGACAATCACACCAATCCGTTTGAAGTACGCCTTGACAAGTATGTCGACCTTAAACTCGACAATCAGGTGATCGGCATTAGCGCACTGCGTGCGATAGCAGAAAAAGGCGTTAAACGCCATCAACTGGGCATTAAACTACATGACAGCGAACCCGGTCCCGGCCATGCTTTATGGTATGACGTTTATCACAATGAACAGAAAGTCGGCGATATGACTAACGGCGCATGGTCAGCGAAAGCCGGTTGTACCATTGGTTTTGTACTCATCGACCGCCAGCATACAGCCGGCGATCAGGTAGTGGTACACAAAGAAAATAAAGAAATAGCAGGCACACTGCAAACCCTGCCGTTTTTCTGAAACCGCACGCCTGCCATACACTACCGGCCGCAAAAACCGCATAGCAAAGACAGGCTCACAAAAAAATTGAAAATCAAAACAGAAACACAACGCCGGAAAGATTAGAATCCCGGTACGTTCTTGCCAATCACTACTGTCACCGATGAAAGCATCACATTTCCCTTATATTGCACTGGGCCTCGGACTCACCCTGCTACTGGCAGTGATCAAAGGTAGTGAGCAAACCAGCGAAGGGGAAACACTGCTGCCTCTGCTCACCCTGTTGTTAATGAGTGAGTTTGCTGTCATTGTCAACGCTATTGGTGCATACCTGGGCATTAAACAGATTCGAACAGCCGGCGCCACCCCCGCCTATACCCTGATTATCTTTACCTGCATGCTGCTGTGTGTGATTTTTCTGTACCTGGGCTTCAGGCTGTGGCCGCTTTAATTAAAGCCACACAAACTGTTCGACCATTCCTGGTCATGCCAATTGACTGATACGGTCATAAAACCAGAACCCGGCCGGCACAATAAATCAAAGCGCTACGCGTTAGCGAGTCAAATACCCCGGCCTTAAATAGGCTTATAGTCGATATCAAGCCCGACATAAGCCGGCCCGAAAACAGATATTGCTTTCTCAGTTCTAAACTGTTCCGGCGCCGGCAACAATATCACTGATACATTCTGACCCGCAATTGCGTGCGGGTTGGTCACCGGCTCACCGGTGTCAGTATCAATCAAACAGATAAGATCAGGTATCGTCACCGCAACCTCACCATCCAGCCAGGCAACCAGGTTTTCATTTTTCACCATGATTCGGTACTGGTGTGCGGCATCACTACCAGTACCATCAATATCTATCTGGCCAAGCGTAAATCCCTCTACCGTGTTGTACTCAACCGATGATACACAGCCGCTAAAACCCACCCGGCCACCGCCTGCGTGTGCAATCACTTCGGCCAGATTACGCTGCGTTTTTGATTCCCGCCAGACACGCCCCAGATTCATCGCCCGGGTAATAGTGCCGGGTATCAGCACATCTTTCAGCATATGCATTTCAAGCGCATGATCTATAGCCGCAATATCGTGGCGACTTACCTGACACAATGCACGCACTAATGTTTCAGCACGCTGATCATCGATTACATTTTCAAGTACAAACGTCTCACCAAATTCATTTGCCGCAAAGATCGGTGACGCGGGCAGACCCGCAAGGTAATAAGTGGAATGTGTGATTTCGGGTACGGCTCTGCCTGCAGGGTCGGCATCGAGCACATAATGATCATTCATCGCCGCCGGAAAAAACGCAGCCGCCGTGTTTGACCCACCCAGCTCACAGGCAGTAGTGGCATAGAACTCACGCCCGAGGTGCTTTTGAAACGCTTGATAAGCCACCAGCATCGGATGGGTTTCAATACGCGGCAACCCTTGGTATCGGGCCTCCTCCTCTGCAGATAAACCCGATATCGCCCCCAGCAGATACGGCGTACAAATCAATGCATTATCGGGCACTTCATCAATGCTCAGCAACCTGAAAGACTTGCCAGCGGCAAGTGCCTGATCAATCAGTGTGAACCCTTCCTCCAGATCACCACCGCCACCCGCACCCAGAATTGCCGCGCCATATAAAATATCGCTCAGGTCTTCACGACTGAGTTCTTTCATTTACCTGTCCCGGGTCATGCCAAGAAGCGCTAATAAGTCTATCGTGCGTGCCACCAGTGCCAGCACACCAACCGTAATACCGATAAACAACATAGAGGCGGCAGCCACTACCGGTGAATACCCGTAGCGTACGTTGTTAAATATTTTGATTGGCAGCGTTTCGACCACAAAGCCCGAAATCATATTGGCAATCAAATATTCATTCACACTGATAATTGCAACAATCGCAAATCCGGTAAGCAGGTAAGGCATGATAAGCGGCAACACAATAGTGCGAAATAATTTCACCGGCGTAGCCCCCATTAACTGTGCTGCTTCTACCACCTCATCGGTAATTTTTGCAAAGCCACGCGACAGAATAACCAGTGGCAGGGTGACAAAAAATATACCGTGCGACACTATTGTCGCTTCAATGCGTCCATACCAGCCCAGCTCAGCCCAGAACAAACTCGCCCCCAGCGCCAGTATGATCGGCGGGAGTAAAAAAGGCCCCAGACCCAGTGAAAACACCATTTTGGAAAACCGGGACTTTGTTCGCCACAGCGCGTAATTAATGGCCAGCGCCAATAACACCGAAATTATCGCCGCCAGTACCGCCACCACCAGAGAAGTCACAATGGCACGCAGCCAGTCCGGATCAGTCAGCAGTGTCTGATACCACTGCAAAGAAAGCGCAGTCGGTGGAAACGTTATCGTCTTTGATGCCCCTACAGAGACGCCGGCAATAATCACTATCGGCGCAATGATGCCGAAAGCAATCACCCACAACACAACACGCCCCGCCAGCAGGTTCACAACAATCGCCTGCGGGATACCATCGTGGACAACAGCATGACCACCACAGTGATAATCAGCATAGCCACAGCCAGTGCCGCGCCCAGTGGCAGATTCGCATCACCGAGCGCTTTATCACTGATCATCACTGTCATGGTCCAGTCTGAAGGACGCCCCAGCATCGTCGGCATCACAAACACACCAATCAAATAAATAAACATCGTCAGGGTCAGCGCCAGCAAAGTCGGCGCAAATATCGGCAGGGTGATATTAAAAACTACCCGTAGCGGCGGTGTACCCAGTGTTTGCGCTGCCTCTTCGATACTGCGATCGCGATTTGCCGCCTCTGGAAGCAGTATCAGCATCACAATCGAAATACCCAGGGTAACCAGACCAATCAGCATCGCACCGAAACTTGGCGACAAAGAACGCGGATCATCCCACAACCCGAGCACCTCCAGCAGCCTGGGTATACCGGCACTTTCCGATAACAGAATCAGCCACGAGAAACCGACAATCACCTCGCTGATACACATTAAAGACAGCAGCAACACCGCCCAGAACAATTGCCAGCGACGCGAAAGATCCACAATAGCCAGTACCGCAAAAAATGCCAGCACCACTACCAGCACAGCGCTGACACCGGCAGACCACAACGAACGCAGCGTCACGTTAAGATAAAAGCTGGAAAAATACTTAGCGTAGTTTTCCCAGCTGAAAGCCACCTGGTAAAAACCCATCGGATCGGGTTTATAGAAGCTGACCACCACCATAAACGCGAGCGGAATCAAAAAGAAAACAGCCAGAATTGCAAAGGAAAACAAACTGACCAGACCGGTTGCAGCCCTGTCACTGCGGATCACGCTGGCACCACCCAGACCCGGGACCAGTCCCAACTGACGGCCACCGGCTGACCCGTCTCAAAACCACCGGCGCTGTGATGAAAACAGGTTTGTTTAATCAGCTGGCCATTCACTTCTATTTCACGCTCAACCAGTGCACCGACCTGCCTTTGCATGATCAGCTGACCGGTTAAACCATCGTGATGATCAGCTATAGCACTCACGTTAACCTGTTCGGGCCGCACCGAAAGTAACTGACTGCCCTGCCGGTCGGTCATTGCCGCGTCGTTGACGACCAGCTCACTTGCACCTATCTGCACACGCTGACCCGACACCTGTATATCGATAAGATTATTATCACCGATAAAATCGGCAACATATCGACTGGCAGGATGCTGATAGATTTCTGCAGGCGAGGCAGCCTGTTCGATTCTGCCCTCATTCAACACCACGATACGATCGGCAAGTGCCATCGCCTCGCGCTGATCGTGCGTGACAAAAACAGTGGTAACACCAAGCGCCTGCTGCAGCTTTTTAACTTCCTGTTGCAGCCGGTCACGCAATCCGGCGTCGAGTGCAGAGAACGGCTCATCCATCAAAAAAAGCTGCGGCTCCTGTGCCAGCGCTCTTGCTATCGCCACCCGTTGTCGCTGCCCGCCCGACAACGATGCGACTGCCCGCGTGTCAAAACCAGCCAGCCCGACCAGTGCCAGCAATTCTGCTGCGCGCCGCTGCCTGCTGTCTTTATCCACCCCCTGCATCTTAAGACCGTAAGCCACGTTATCGGCAACATTGAGATGAGGAAACAACGCCAGCGACTGAAACACCATACCGATGTTGCGCTGATGACAGGGCACAGCAGAGAGATCCCGACCCTCCAGCAGAATCTCACCATGATCATGCTGCTCAAGGCCCGCGATAATACGCAGCAAAGTGGTTTTACCGCAGCCGGACGCGCCCAGCAGACAAATGAATTCACCGGAGCGCACTTCCAGCGACACATCGCTCAGCGCTATGTGGCCGCCGAAGCGTTTACCGATACCACTAAGAGATAAAGTCGCCATCGTCAGATTGCCGCGAGCAGAGTCCGCCGGCACAAGGCAGGCGGCCTCAGACTCACACGCCATCAATCACTATCTGGCAATCATTTCCTGATACTTTGACTCAAGCCAGTCGCCTTCGCGCAGGTGTACATGGGTCTGCACACGTATCGGCTCAAGGTCGCTGCCGACAGAGGCAAACTCTTCATCAGTCAGATCCATCGCTTCACGCGGCACAATCGGAAACACGCCGAGTTTGCGAGCCATTAACGCCTGAGTTTCGGGGCGACTCATGTAGTCGAGAAATTTCTCTGCGGCATCGACGTTTTTACTGTCGCGAGGCACTACCCAGTAAGCATCGGACACAATGCCTCCTTCTTTCGGAAAAGTAGAGGCAATCGGCTTGCCGTCCCAGATAGAAAGCATTGCAACATCGTGGTAGTAAAGCCCTGCGTTTAATTCACCGGCTTCAAGCGCCTGTTGAAACTGACCTTCATCGCGGTACCACAGGCTGACCTGCGGCTTGAGCTCGGCAATTTTGGCAATCACCTTCTCCAGGCCTTCTCTGGATTCCATCACTTCGTAGCCGCCAAAAAAGGTTTTGGCAGTGACTTCAAGCAAACCGGAGTTGGGTGTGGTCACAATCCCCAGCTTGTTGTCCCATTTGGTTTCCCACAGATCCATCCAGCTGGCCGGCGCCTCGGCGCTGTAATCGGTATTGGTGACAAACGTCGTGTAGAAAGCGAGTGCGCCAACACCGTAGGCTTTGCCTTCATCATTCTGCTTAATGTAACCGTCTTTCAGTGCTTTGGCGCCAGCCATGTTGGCCGGATCCAGGCCTGCCCACAATCCGACTTCGTTGCCCCGGATCAACACCTCATCAACCACCAGAGAAAGGTCCGCCGGTGCTTTTTTAGCGCGTGCCGCCGCCATCAGCTGCGTCATCCACGCCGAGTCTTCCGGCTGAGCAATAGACTTAACTTCAATGCCGGTTTCTTCGGTAAAACCGGGGTAGATCTCCGCCGCCAGCGTCTCTTCAAAAAAGCCACCCCAGGCGCTGACTGTGAGTGTTTGCGCCATCGCGCTGCCACAGCCAAGCACCAGTACGACAGCTGCACCCGCAATAGTTTTGATGGATTTCACCAACATGATTTTCGTTCTCCGGAATTCGTCTGCTAAAGATATAGAGAATTAGATCTCTGGTCGAGCAGATTCACACACAACGACGAATCAAGATAACTGGCAGGGACAGAAACCAGTAAACACATCATCTAAAGCCGGCAGCTAAAGTAGGCGCGCTGACAAAGTAAAAACGATGGCACACGCTGCGGCACGAGTGTAACCACGTGCGAGCGGTGCAACAGAAATGAGCGCACTAAAAGACACGTAAAGAAACAGACCACCTCTGACTGAACAGCTGCCGTGATGCATGACGCTACTGCATTCAATCGTTATTGCCGCCAATCGACTGCAACACCCAGACATAGGTTTGCGGAAAAATCTGTGACTGTGCATCAGCAGGTAACTGGCAGGGTGTTAAAAACGTGATGAGTGACAGCCAGAAAAGGCCCCTGACCGCAGTACAAGGGCTACCGAAAAAGTGCCGGTTATGGGGTAGTAAAGCGCATTTTGACCGGGCAGGTGTTCCAGGGTGAATTTAACGCCCTCAGACGCAACGCAATAACTAGCGAAATCGTTTTTCAACCACATGCCGGGTAAACCACGCCCCGCCCGCTCAAGCCCCTCACATCGCAGGGTCAGGGCTCTCACTTGTTCGGGCGAGCCGGGTGTCATTACTTCCAACGGCG
>JAHDHK010000072.1:21852-22471 GCA_020631335.1 Chromatiales bacterium | reverse complement strand
GCTGAAAAATCGCATCGTCAGGTAGACGGATAAAGCGCCAAAATAGAAAGAGCCCGCGATTGCGGGCTCTTTTGTCTGGCGGAGAGAGAGGGATTCGAACCCTCGAAACGGGGTTACCGTTTACACACTTTCCAGGCGTGCTCCTTCGACCACTCGGACACCTCTCCGGAATACCACTTACGCCCCGCTTCCCTTGGGCGTGTAGATCGGCGGAAATGTAGAGACGTTGTCTCCGACATCGGCCACCTTGGGAGTACCTCTTTTTTCCACCTCATCAATACGGATAATGGCGTGCATAGGGATTATAGTCTGTGTTACCCCTTCAAACTCACTTTTCAGCCTTTCTTCTGACGGATCCACCACCACAGTAGTGTGCTCGTCGAACATCAACCCCTCCAAAACCACGAAACCATACATTTCACCCTGAAAGATATCAGCTGCGTACAGCTCATAAATCTTGTCCTGGTTGATGAATCGTACCCTGTAGACGTGTTTGTTAGACATTTACTAAGTGTAGTTCAAGAGGTTGAACGGTCGCAGCCACCTTAGCTGGCTGCGGAACTGGCGGACTATATCATAACCACTACGTCTGTGAAGCACCTTGCGCCCTATCCATCGT
>JAHDHK010000072.1:0-21842 GCA_020631335.1 Chromatiales bacterium | reverse complement strand
TGGCTGCCAAAAACAATTTCACCTGGTCTGAACGCATAGGTATTTGACCCTGATTGCGCTTTTACACCCGCTTACGGCAGCTATCCGAGGAAGCATCCCCGCTCAGACTGCGGGTTGTTCACTAAGTGTCGAGCCCTGGGGCTTATATCATCGCCGCCCGGGCTGTCGTCGACGAGTCGGCCTTGCCTTACCGCGTGTCGGCACATCACTGACCAGTCGCAACTGAGACAGGTCATGGGATTTTAAGCCGGCGATCGACATCAACTCGTTCACCTGCGGGCGCTCTAGATCAACAAACTTGCCCAGCCGTACGTAGGGCGGAAGCTTCACCGGTCCGTATCGTACGCGGATCAGTCGACTGACCTGATAGCCACACGCGGTCCACATGCGTCGAACTTCGCGGTTGCGCCCTTCACTGAGCACGACTCTAAACCACTGATTATTATCCGTACCACCGTCGAACCAGCACCGCTGAAATCTGGCGGGGCCGTCTTCGAGCTCGATACCTGCCATCAACTGCTTTACATGGTCGTCGTCCACCGGGCCTCGAATCCGGCAGGCGTACTCCCGCTCGATCCCGGACGACGGATGCATCATGGCGTGCGCGAGATCACCGTTATCAGTAAATAACAATAAGCCGCTGGTATTGATATCCAGCCTGCCAATGGCTATCCATCGTGACCCTCTCAATTTTGGCAGATGATCAAACACCGTCGGGCGGTTTTGTTCATCTGCCCGGGTAGTCACCACACCTTCAGGCTTATGATAGGCAATGAGTTTGAAGTCCGCACGCGTGTCTGCGGCTACCCGATAGCGCTTGTTGTCATAACGCAGCCGATCCCCCTGTTGTGCTTTCATTCCCAACTGTGCGGGCTGACCATTAAGCACTACCTGACCCGCCGCAATATCGGCTTCCAGCTTGCGTCGCGAACCCAGACCGGCACGTGCGAGTAGTTTTTGTATTCTTTCAGCCATTGCAAACTCAACGTTATCGCTGGTGATTATCGCATAGCCGGAGTGTTGAATGATGCCAACTCGGTGATACGATGCGCTGAACACTGAACATTGAGCTAACACATGACAACTGCCGCGGAATTTAAATCGCTTAATATCGCTGTGCTCACCGTGTCTGACAGTCGTACCGAAGCCGATGACAAATCCGGCAAGCTACTGGTAAAACTGCTGACAGAGGCCGGGCATCAGTGCGCCGACAAAAAGATCGTCAAAGATGACAAATATCAAATCAGAGCAGCCGCCAGCCAGTGGATAGTGGATTCGCAAATCGATGTCGTACTCAGTACCGGTGGCACTGGTGTTACGGGCAGAGATGGCACACCGGAAGCGATACAGCCATTACTCGATAAAGAAATAGAGGGATTCGGTGAGATGTTCCGGGTGCTCTCGTACGAAGATATAAAAACATCGACACTGCAGTCACGTGCGCTCGCGGGAGTTGCCAACGGCACCTACCTTTTTGTTTTACCCGGCTCACCCGGTGCCTGTAAAACTGCGTGGACCTCTTTGATTTCGGAGCAGCTCGACAATCGTACGCGCCCGTGCAACCTGGTCATGCTGATGCCTCGCCTGCTCGAATCCTAGCCCGGGTTACTTCCAGCCTCTGGAGGATTTTATCTGCTCGTAGGCAGCCTTGATATGCTGAGTTTTTTCGGTAGCTACTTTTATCATTTCAGGAGGCAGACCTTTTGAAACGAGTTTATCCGGGTGGTGCTGACTCATCAGCTTGCGATAGGCGCGCTTGACCTCGTTTTTGTCTGCGCTCTTCGCTACGCCGAGCAACTGATAGGCATCATCCACACTGAACGCACCCGTATCAGCCGGCGCTCTGCGTCCCTGCCCGGCACCGGCTTTGCGTCCGGCCTTAACCAGGGTTTCCATCTGCCGGAGCATAAACTTGGGATACTTTAAATACTCGCAAATCTCTTCGAGCAATTGCTCTTCGGCCGGATGCCTGTCACCGTCCGCGTATACCGCATGCAATTGAATTTCAATAAACATTTGCATCAGGTTGGTGCGACGCCGGCACTCAATGCGGAACTGTTCAATAACTGCACGCAGGTCGTAGTCGTCTTTTTTACCTTCATTGAAAAGGTCGATGGCCACTTTGCGTTGTTCCGGCGATAGTTGCATTTGCGCCATGACGCTTTCAGCCACTTTGATTTCATCAGGTGTAACCTGACCGTCGGCTTTAGCCAGGTGCCCCATGGTGGCAAACGTGGCTGTAAAAAAAGTGGCCTGTACTCTTTCCTGCGCACCGGGTGAAAGATCATCCTGATCTTCGTATTGCAGCTTTTTAAGTCCACTATCAAAGTTGTGCCCGAGCACAACACCAATCAGTGCCCCGATAGGCCCGCCAATTAAAAAGCCAAAACCACCACCGAGGAACTTGCCCCACCAGTTCATTATTTAAAAGTCCTTATCATGGCGATGCAGTGTGGCTTGCATCTCTCACCTGTGCAAGCTCTGACAAAAGCGCTGTAGCGTAGACTCCCCTTCGTAAGGTAAACGCCACTTCAAGCGTTTGATCATCCAGCCACCGCCACTCCAGGTCTGCCGGCACCGCGCGAAGCGCTCTTCTTTCCAGTTTCAACCCGGCACTTTCAAGTCCGTCTGCAAGCTCCGTGTTTAATTCTAATGTGCGCCTTTCTATATCGAATGCCGGCCCCTGCGCTGTAGTTTCACCCCGACCGTGCAATGGTGCAGTCGGGTGAATGTCCAGTTCATCACAGCGCTTTCGGATTGTGTCATCAGCCTCGTCAAACAAAAAGACACTGTTTGTACCATCCAGCATACAGACCTCACCGGAAATCAATTTGTTCCAGGTATGATCATTCACACGGGCTGCCAGTATTTGATTAAACAGAAACGCACGGGCGGCAGAGATATACATTCCGCGCTTAAACTTCGATGCGCGTGTCTGCCCGCGGAACATTGCTATTGCCCGCTCCAGATTGCTGCCACCACGACCGAACCGCTGCTCGCCAAAATAGTTTGGAAATCCGTTACTGCGTAATTGTTGCAAACGATGATTCGTTTCATCAACGTCGTTGCCGAATTCGCGCAAAACAATGCAGAAGCGATTATGACGATGAGTACCGGTCCTGAGCTTTTTTGGCCCGGTTAATATCTGCAAAGATTCGATTCCGTCTTCTACGAGAACAGTCTGTTCGATAATATCGCGGGCTGCCGGTCGGTTATTCAGTTTCGCCAACGGGATACTGAGCCACTGAGTGGTTACTGCATTTCTATCCTTCAAACCCGAATAACCCACATCTCGGGCGGCTATTTTAAGTTTCTTTGCGACGAGCTCAATCACATCACGGGTATTCCACCCCGTCTTCTGCAATTGCATCCATAGATGTTCACCGTCGCCGGCCGGGTCAAATCCGAGTATCTCATCGACCTGGAAATCAGCCATTGAGGATTTGATCAATGCAGTGGGAAGTTCGTCATGACAGCTATTCGGGACTGAGGTAGTATTCACATAACAAGCCGGAAAGGTAGATTCTATTTCACCGGCGCAGTCAGAACCCGGCGGACATTAATGAGCCATATCGACGAATGCGAACGGCAAGAGCGCCGACAGACACTAATCAGACTGGAAAACGAACACGCGATGCTTGACGATGAAGTTTCGATGTTGATTTCAAGTCCGGGGAGTGATCAGTTGCATGTCGGTCGCCTGAAGCGGCGCAAGTTACACCTGAAAGACACTATTGTGAAGCTAAAGAGCAGTTTACTACCCGACTTGCCTGCCTGACAAACACGCCGGAGCCCGCCACGCTGTTCTTTTCATCCATAACGCACAGATACTGAAGACCGTCTGCTACCTGAAGAACGCTACCTGAGACAACATTCCCTCCGCCTGATGATAGCTGTATGTTCTGCCGGAAAGCCGCTCAACAGGGAAAACCACACCACCACTCGCAATCGAGACTGCAGGGTCAGCAATGCAAGACGCAACGTCTTGCGTCAAGCATGCTCCGAACCACAGCCCGTCAGAAAGTACTATCCGCCCGCGGCAACAGGCTCGCTTTGTTCGATCATACGGATCAGCTCATCCGCCGGTCGGTAGCCCGGGATTTTAGTGCCACTGTCCAGGTAGATCAGCGGTGTGCCGCGCAGCTCTACCTGTCTGGCCAGATCCATGTGAGACTGAATAGGGTTTTCACAAGTGGCTGGCGTTACCGAGCCACCCGATTTAGCGATTGTCATGGCTTCCTGCTGATCACTGGCGCACCAGACGCTCTGAAGCTCTGCCGATGATTGCGATTCAATACCTGCACGCGGAAACATCAGGTAGCGAACCCTGATATCTGCATCGGTTATCGTTTCTATTTCCTGGTGAAGTCGCTGGCAGTAACCGCAATCTGTATCAGTGAAAACTGTTATCCAGCGTGGCGCATCATTACTCTCATTGTTGAAGACGATCATCTGATCTTCAGGAATCTGTTCAATCAATGCCAGCTGCAGCGAGCCTCTTTTTTGCTCACTGACATTCACCTGTTGCTCCAGATCTATGATGCTGCCCTCAACCAGGTATCTTCCATTCGGAGAAAGATAATAAACCTGCGCACCACTGATGACTTCATATACTCCCGGCAACACCGACTCGGAAATACTGGTAATCGGCAGATTAGGTGCGAGCTCAGCGAGCGCTTCACGCAATTGCTTCTCCGGATCCTGCTGATTCTGTGCGCCGGCAACTACAGCGTAACAACTGAGCGTAAATAATATTGCCGCTGAGACTATTGAAGTGATTTTCATTAAGGTTTCCTGGAGAATTTTATCGATTTGCATCCGCCTGGACAGTGGACCATTCACCGCCCGCGGAGTTCGAATGCCAGCGTAAATCTGTTGTACACATCAACCACGCGGATGATGCTCTTCATGCACTGATTTTAAACGTTCAGCAGCCACATGCGTATAAATCTGTGTGGTTGAGATACTACTGTGTCCCAACAGCAGCTGGACAACCCGCAGATCTGCATCATTGTTAACCAGATGTGTTGCAAAGGCATGCCGCAGAGTATGTGGAGACAGTGACTGCCTGATTCCAGCTATCTGCGCATATTTTTTGACCCGGTACCAGAATGCCTGGCGTGTCAGACCGCCCCCGCGGCGCGTCACAAAGAGGTAGTCACTTGTTCCGTGCCCCCTCAGTAGTTCAGCCCTGCCCTCGTGCATGTACTGTTCCAGAAATTCCAGCGCTATATCTCCAACGGGTACCAATCGCTCTTTATTGCCTTTCCCGGTGATCCGCATAACGGCAGAGCGCACATTTAGCTGAACCAGCCTCAGCGCGACCAGTTCGCTGACACGCAGACCGCTCGAGTAGGTAATCTCCAGCATAGCACGGTCGCGAAGCCCTTCTGCCGTCTCGAGATCGGGCGCATTTAACAGCAGTTCTACTTCGGCTTCACTCAAACTTGTCGGCAGAGAGCGCCCTGTTTTTGGAGCATCAACCAAAGCAGTCGGATCTTGCTCTTTAACACCATCCCGCGCCAGCAGCATGTAGAAACGCTTTAAACTCGACAGTAATCTGGCCGTGGTTCGTGCACTCACCCCGGTTTCCACACGACAAGCTAAATACTCGAGCACATCCGCGGAAGCGGCTTCGTGCAGACTGTGGTCGTTGTTACTAAGCCAGTTTGCAAACAACTTCAGGTCGCTGGTGTACGACTGGATCGTGTTGTCACTCAGCCCTCGTTCCAGCCACAGGTAGTCTCGAAAACGCTCAATTAATTCGTGGTTCGATTCAACAGTATCGGAAATAATTGTGCTCTCGGGATTCATTGAATCGCATCGTTAACCGGTTATGCCGCGTATAATCCGCTATTGCGGACTCTTTCTCCATTGCATCAGCTACAGACTTGATCAACGGTATCGGCAAATCAACAGATCAATACCGGGCGACAATCATGATTCAGCGCGAGTCTGACGCCCTGAGAAAGTAAAAACGCTGAACATTAAAATGACACAAAAAGTCCGATTACCCACGCTGATTAATCACAGTAACGCAGACTTCACTACATGACTCCGAAAGCCAATCAGCCATCAGTCTATTCTGTTGACGAAGCCAGGGATGCAGTCCTCGCGGCCATACCGCGTAACAAAAAAACAGAACTATTGCCGGTCATCAACTCTATAGACAGAGTGGTTAGCGCAGACATTATTGCACGACACGCTATTCCGCCATTTCGAAATTCGGCGATGGACGGCTATGCGATCCGTTTCAGTGACTACCGGTCAAAACAGACATTCAAGGTCGTCGGAACATCACTCGCCGGTCACCCGTACCAGGGTGAAATACCGCAAAACGCAGCGGTAAAAATCACTACAGGTGCAATGGTTCCGACTGATGCAGACACTATTGTGATCAAGGAAAACACAGTCACCAGGGGGGACTCTATTATCGTTGAGCATCCGCCAAAGCTTGCAGACTATCTGCGCTATGCAGGTGACGATATCGCTGCAGGCTCAAGGCTTGTTTCAGCAGGCACCCGTATTACACCGGCACATGCCGGATTGATTTCCGCTCAGGGTATCCAACAAATGGAAGTCTGTTGCCTGCCTGCAATTGCCGTATTCTCCACAGGGGATGAACTGACCGAGGCAGGCAACAATCTGCAGCCAGGTGCTATCTTCGACAGCAATCGCACGACTATCACTGCGTTGCTTAAAAAGGCCGGCTTTCCGTCAACCGATCTTGGCATTCTGAAAGACGACGAGCATGAGATCGCACAGACACTCAAACAGTTGGATGATTTTGATTTCGTTATTTCCAGTGGTGGTGTATCCGTTGGCGAAGCCGATCATATGAAAGCAGCACTCGAAGCAACCGGCAGCCTACATTTCTGGAAAGTGGCGATGAAACCGGGCAAACCGTTGGTAACAGGGTCACTTGCAAACGGCGCTTTCTACTTCGGACTACCCGGCAACCCGGTGTCCAGCATGGTCACCTGCCTTCAGTTCGTCATTCCGGCGTTAAGAAGCTACAGCGGGCACTCCTACAGACAGCCACCGCATTTCAGCGCATTAAGCGAGTCCACACTCCGCAAAGAGGCTGGCAGGTTTGAGTATCAACGTGGCAACTATCGAGTAGGCACAGACGGCAGACTTACCGTAACAACCACAGGCATGCAGGACTCGCACGTGTTGCACTCTATGAGCTCAGCAAACTGCTTTATCTGCCTTGAAGCAGATTCAACCGGGGTTGATCAGGGAGAGGAGGTCAACATTGTGCTGTTTGATACGTTGGCAGGCGTCGCAGGTTAGCGCGGGCGATCGGTAGTCACTGCAGGCAACACAATATGCGTAACGCAGATACACACAAGTGTTACGTTTAGTAACGGATCAATTGTGGGTGTTGAACATGGCGACCTGTCTCCGGTCGCCTGCTGTCGGGTAAATGAGTTGTTGAAGACACCGGCTTGATTGACAGCGGATTCACAGACCAATCCGCGACCACCATCACCGGCGCTTCTTGTCGCCGCTGCAGATCAAGCGCATGAATGCGACTGACCGGCATTATTTTTCTTTTAATATCAACGACTTGCTCGCGCAGTAGCGCGAGCCTATCCCCAGTTCCATCACTTCCTGAAGAAGTTGTTAACCAACCTTTTTCTTGGAAGATTTCTTTTTAGAACGCTTCTTTTTCGAAGACTTCTTTTTGCTCATTTTTTTCTTAGAGCGTTTTTTCTTAGAAACCTTCTTTTTAGAAGCTTTTTTCTTGGAGCGCTTTTTCTTGGAAGCTTTCTTTTTGGAAGCTTTCTTTTTAGACCGCTTTTTCTTGGAAACCTTCTTTTTGGAAGCTTTCTTTTTAGAAGCTTTCTTTTTGGACCGCTTCTTCTTACTCATTTTTTTCTTCGAAGTCTTCTTCTTGGAAACCTTCTTTTTGGAAGCTTTCTTTTTGGAAGCCTTCTTCTTGCTTACTTTCTTTTTAGACTTCTTTTTTGATGAAGCCTTCTTCTTGCCACGTACTTTTTTCTTAGTTGTCTTTTTGGAAGCGGTACGTCCGCGCTTCTTTGCAGCTGCTTTCTTTTTGGTTCTAGCCATTAAGTTCTCCTGAGAGTTATAGGCGGTTGGATTATAATCGTTAATTGATTGAATTCAATATAATTTAAGGTAAAAGCGGTGCTTTTAATACAAAAAAGGCACCAGAAGTTAAGAATATAGTGATAATAAAGCTAAAAAATTGCCCTGTTTTTATAAAACTCACACTTAAACACAAACAAAATACAGCCTTATCACATGAACAATGATGCAAGTTCATACGTAAAACTTCATGTTAATCACATCGTTTTACCTTATTACTCGCCAGCACAATTGATAATGACATAGCGATATATTGTGTGTTGTTATGCTTCAAATTGTTTCCTGCACCAGCCAACGAACAGACAATTACCTTTATGGATTCATACAAAAATGCCTCACTGTTAAGACGGATAGCGGCAATTTTTTACGATCTGTTACTACTTACCGGCATTCTGTTCGCTACCTCGGCCGTCGCAGTGTGGATCAACAAGGGTGTTGCGGTTAAACATCCGCTCTACTATGTGGCTTTGATCCTCACCGCATTCTTCTTTTATGGATGGTTCTGGACTCACGGAGGTCAAACACTCGGGTTAAGTACATGGAGGCTGAAAGTGATTGATGAAAACGGCGACGCACTGACATGGCGCCGCTCGATATATCGATTCGCAGCCGCGTGGATTGCTCTGCTACCGGCAGCAGCCGGTTTACTGTGGATGCTGTTCGATAAAGATTCACTCGCATTGCACGATCGACTGTCAAAAACGCGCGTGGTGAAGCTTCCTAAACCGGGGCAGCACCAGGACAGATAACACGGCGACATACGCGGACAATATTATCTGCAGGCGCCTGAAAATACGCCTGGCAACAGGCCGCAAAGCAATTGGCAAGACGCTGTAGAGCATCGAAATCAATGCAGAAGAATTTTGATTGAGTAGAAAATGCCGGATGAATAGTTATGATCAGCCGGCTCGAACAACCGGTGCAGATCAGGAAATTAACCGGTCAGAGCAAACAAGTAATCATGCTCAGTGATCACTCTTACACCGAGAGCGACGCTCATTGCACAGGAACGGCCGGCCTGAACCGGTTTCCACCTGCACCGGACAAGCGGTACACACCACTTCAACTCATCAAGTCAGGTAACGCGCCTGAGCCCTAATACTGCAATAGCAGAAAACAACAATAGGGGAATCATCGTGCTGATGGCAGGTGACAGGCCATTGGCCAGACCCAAATGCGTCACCAGTCGGTTTAACAAAAAGTAACCGATGCCCAACAGAATACCGATAAACATTTTCTGCCCGACACCGCCTGCCCGTTGCGATGCAAACACAAAAGGAAGCGAAAGCATGAGCATGATGAGAGTCGAAAGCGGATTGGTCAATTTGGTCCACAACGCAAGCTCGGTAAAACGGCTATCGAGCTGATTGCGCTTCAGGTAGCTGATCTGACTAAAAAGATTCGCAACCGACATCGACTCTGCCGGCACGGATAAACCGGTGAGCAGTTCAGCATTCACCAGGTTGGGCCATATTTCGGTTTCAGACTGTTCAGTGTTCAGTGAAGTCTCTTCGAAGCGTGTCCTTCGCACTAATTCAAGGCGCCAGTGTCCGTTGTCCTGCTGTATTGCCTTCTCTGCGCGTACGACACTTTTAAGCACCCCTTCCTTAAAATCATAAATACTCACATCGACAAGTGTCGTGTCGGCCAGTACTGACTTGATATTCACAAACAAGGGACCGGTCTTAGCCCAAAAGCCGGTTCTGGTACTCAGCGATACACGTTCGGACATTGCTGCAGTGCGTATTTCATGGGCCTGCCGCTCGGCATTCGGCATTAAAAATTCCCCGATCAACACCACCAGCAGCATTAAAACCAGGCCGATTAACGCGACGGACCTGGCGATTTGCAAGATAGATATACCTGCCGACCGCATAACCGTGAGCTCACTGTGTGTCGCCAGCGCCCCCAGACCCAGCAGACTACCCAGCAGCACCGCAGGCGGGAACAATTCATAGGCAGAGCCCGGCATTTTCAGCAGCACATAAATCATTGCCGAAGACACGCTGTAGCTTCCACGACCAACATCATCGAGCTCGCCGATGAAGGCGAAAATACCCGTCAGCGCCACCAGAACCAACAGCACCAGCAGCGTATTGAGCAACACCGTTTTGCCAATATACCTCGCAATCAGGCTCATGCGGTTGCGACTCTGCCGGTACGCCAGATAAACCCGTACCGTCTTACAGTGAAATACAAAATAACCATGGCAAAGAGCACGTGGACCCACCACACACCTATGAGTGGTGGTACTTTCCCTGCCGCTGTCCACTTACGACTCAACACCAACAGGTTTGCGTAAGGTACATATATAAGTATGGCAACGACTATTTTGGAGTAACGCCCCTGACGCGGGGAGGTATGCGACAGCGGAACCGCTAGCAGCGCAAGCAGCAACGCCGCCAGAGGAATAGAGAAGCGCCACTGTATTTCTGCAATCGACTGCGTATCGCCCTGCGCCCAAAGCTGACGCAGTGACTTGGCTGATATCTCCACGGTATCAGACGCCTGCTCCCTTACCGGCAGACGCACCCCGTGATGTGCGAATTCTGTTCGTTGATAGCTTTGACCGGAAGGATCTGAAATAACACTCACCCCGTCGTTGAACACAATGTATTCATTGTTGTCCCGATCACGCTGGTAGGTTGCAGACGCCGCTGTCTCTACTTCAAAAGTACCGTCTTCGAACGAGCGATGTACAAAGATCTGCCGGAACTCATTGTTACCCGGTTGCCGGGATTCGGTATAGACAACCGCACTGCCGCCAAGAATTTCAACAAAGCGACCGGCCCCCAACAGAGTGGCCACGGACTGACCGGCTATTTGATCAGTTACCTGTCTTTCAAGCTTAGCCGCCCATGGTGAAGCCCAGAAAGTCAGCGCCGTGATCAATAAGACTCCGGCCAAAGCGTTAGCGATCACCGGACGATAAAGAGACTTAAGCCCGGCACCGCAGGCCGCACTTGCCGCCATTTCGTTATCCCGATACAAACGCCCGAAGGCCAGCAGAATTCCCAGATATAGCCCGAGTGGCACCAGCGTCACCAACAGATTGATCACCTTAAGCCCGAGCAGTACCAACAACGCTTCCGCCGGCAATCGCCCCTCGGTGACCCTGGAGAGTATTCGCGCTAGTACGTTAGCTACCATAATGACCAGCAACACGATAGTAACAGCCGCCCAGGTCTGGGTAATTTCGCGGGAAATGTAGCGATCTAGAACGCCGAACATTGACAATAGATACCGTGATGTAGAGAGAATAAGCCGTGATATGAACAGGAATTCGCAGAGTGCGCATACCGCAGCGCGTTCAGATTACTACAAACCTACATTCGAAGGCACTGCAGCCATGCCAAAGCAACCGATTGAGCAGGCTGCGGATGCAAGCCCATGCTAAACCCAGTAACATTCCACTCGTTAGCGGATGAACATAAACTTCCCCCGGACTACGCATCACGCCTACACCCTATTCATGAGATAAACGACAGTATCGCCCCGGTACTTTGCATATGTGGGAAAATACCTGAACAGTGATAAAGCCGCAGAGTCATATCAAGGTATCGTGATAACCGGTCGTGAACAGTTACCCAAACATCGAATCTGTGCGCGTACCCCCGAAATTCGGGCGCTGTACTGAGATAGATCGACGGCAAACACTGTCCAATTTCAACCAGTTGACAACCAGGCTTGATTGACAACTTATACGCCAACCCTAAAAAGGGACTACGGCTGAAGCCGTGGCCTTTTACTGACAGATATCGCAGGTAAAAACATGCCCCTGGACATCAATATTGCTAATACTAATCCGACAACGTTAAAGACCGGATGTCTGGTATTACCGGTCGCCAATCAGCGAAAACTGTCGGGAAGTACCGCCAGAGTTGATCAGGCCTGCGACGGCTTAATCAGCTCGGTGTTAAAACAGGGTGATCTGGCCGACAAACCCGGCAGCACCGTCACACTGCACCACCTGCCGAATATCAATGCAAAAAGAATTTTGCTTGTAAGCGCGGGCAATGAACCGGTTAGTGCGGCTGCTTTTGCACAGCTGGCGGCATCGCAGGCGAATGCACTCAATGCCATGAACACCAAAGATGCGGTGAGCTGCCTGCTCGAGGTTGAAGTCGAAGGGAACAACAATGCACGAAAGGCGCAGGACATCTCCAACGCACTGGTGGTAAGTCAATACCAGTTCGATTTTCATAAAAGCGCAAAAGCAAAACCGGTTCAGCTGAATAAGTTTGCTATTCACAACGAGAACAAAAAAGACAATAAAGCGCTCACCCCGGCTGTCGCGCGGGGCATCAGCATCGGCAATGGTGTGCACACAGCTCGCGACCTCGGAAATATGGCTGCAAATATATGCACACCGACCTATCTTGCAGAGCATGCAAAACAGCTGAAAAAGTCACACCCGTCGCTCAAAGTCACCGTGCTGGGTGAAACCCAGATGGCACGGCTTAAAATGGGCGCTCTGCTGAGTGTTTCAGCCGGCAGCGAAGAAGAAGCAAAGCTCATTTGTATGGAGCATCGGGGTGGCAAGAGTGGCGACAAGCCCGTGGTGCTGGTCGGTAAAGGCATTACCTTCGACACCGGTGGTATCTCAATAAAGCCATCAGCCGGCATGGATGAAATGAAATTCGATATGTGCGGTGCCGCCAGCGTTTTCGGAGTCATGCGAGCGGTGGCTGAGCTAAACCTGCCGCTCAATGTCATCGGCGTTGTCGCGGCAGCTGAAAACATGCCCGGTGGCAAAGCCACCAAACCGGGAGACATTGTTACTTCTATGTCGGGTCAGACGGTAGAAATTCTCAATACAGATGCAGAAGGCAGACTGGTACTTTGTGATGCGCTCACCTACATCGGCAAGTACAAGCCTGATGTCGTTATCGATATTGCTACGCTGACAGGCGCTGTGATTATTGCGCTTGGACACCATACCACCGGCATGATGAGCAACGACGATGATCTGGCTGATGAGCTTTACCGGGCCGGCAGACAATCAGATGACAAGTGCTGGCGGCTACCCATCTGGGATGAATATCAAAAGCAGCTATCGAGCAACTTTGCCGATATTCCCAATATAGGCGGCAGACCGGCCGGCAGCATTACCGCCGGATGCTTCCTGGCTCGTTTCGCCAGCGACTACCGCTGGGCGCATCTCGATATTGCAGGAGTTGCGTGGAAACAGGGGGCAGCCAAAGGTGCCACCGGACGACCGGTTTCTATGTTGATGGAATTTCTACTGCAGCGGGCGCATGGCTGATCGCAGCGGCTGATAAGGGCAATGACAAGAATTGAATTTTATATTCTGTTCGGTGCAGAACAGAGTGACAGACTCGCTTACGGTCAAAGACTCGCCATGCAGGTGCTGGCTCGCGGTCGCTCGGTTCATATACACACCGGATGCGCCAGGGAAACCAGGTCAGTGATCACGCATTTCCAGCATGTTGATAATGCAGACAAACTCACCATTGATCACAAGGGCGAACCGGAGGCGGACACCCAGGTGCTGCTGAATCTTGCAGCAGAGGTGCCGTATTTCTTCAGCCGCTTTGAAACCACCTACGAGGTGGTTCACGACGAGCAGCAAGCCAGGGCGATGGCTCGCGAACGTTATCGTTACTATCAGGAGCGCGGCTATCCGCTCACACACCGCGAAGTACAGCCCGAGCTGGTGTAGCCGACTCACGCAAGCACCAGTTGTTGCGATCGGGCAGCGTGTGAAAAACACAGCAGCACGTCAAGTGCTGCTGCTGAGATCCTGCTACTATTTACTTATTATTCCACCGTTAAAAAAACACACTTAATTCCCATGGAAAAAACCTACGATCCTGCAGCGATTGAGCAATCCTGGTACGAGTACTGGGAACGTGAAAATCACTTTGTTCCATCCGGAACCGGCGATCCATATTGCATTATGATTCCGCCGCCCAATGTCACGGGCACACTCCATATGGGACATGCGTTTCAGGATACGGTAATGGATACACTTATCCGTTATCACCGCATGAAAGGTGACAATACCTTGTGGCAGCCTGGGACCGATCATGCCGGAATCGCCACTCAAATGGTCGTTGAGCGACAGCTGGCTCAGCAGCAAAAGAGCAGACACGATCTGGGCAGAGACGCCTTCGTAGAGAGGGTCTGGCAATGGAAAGAAGAATCCGGTGGTCAGATCACCAGGCAGTTGCGGCGCATGGGCGCATCGCCGGACTGGAACCGCGAACGCTTTACCATGGATGAAGGTCTGTCCCACGCGGTACAGGAAGTATTCGTCTCACTATATGATCAGGGTCTGATCTACCGCGGAAAACGCCTGGTTAACTGGGACCCGGTTTTACACACCGCACTGTCAGATCTGGAAGTTCTCAACGAAGAAGAACAAGGGCATTTGTGGCATCTGCGTTATCCGCTGGCCGATGGCAGTGGCCATCTGATCGTTGCTACTACCCGCCCGGAGACCATGCTTGGCGATACTGCCGTAGCGGTACATCCGGAAGATGAAAGATACAAGCACATGATCGGTCAACGAATATCGCTTCCCCTGACCGATCGTGAAATAACCATTATCGGCGATGACTATGTCGACCCCGAATTCGGATCGGGTTGCGTGAAAATCACACCGGCGCACGATTTTAACGACTATGCCATGGGGCAGCGCCATCAGCTCGACGTCATCAATATTTTTACCGAAAGCGCCGCCATCAACGAAAATGCGCCGCAACCATATCAGGGCATGGATCGCTACGACGCACGCAAGCAGATTGTTGCTGATCTCCAGGCACTTGACCTGCTCGAACGCATTGACGACCACAAGCTCATGGTACCTCGGGGAGATCGCTCAAACTCAGTGGTCGAACCTTACCTCACTGATCAGTGGTACGTTGATCTGACTCGCGAAACACAGTCAGACGGCAGACCCGGAGGCAAGTCTCTGATCACACAACCATCGATCGATGTTGTTAAAAACGGTTCCATACGATTTGTGCCGGAGAACTGGTCCAAGACTTACTATCAGTGGCTGGAAAACATTGAGGACTGGTGTATTTCACGGCAAATCTGGTGGGGGCATCGTATACCGGCATGGTATGACAATGAAGGTAATATCTATGTTGCCCGGTCAGAACAGGAAGCCAGAGACAAATATGCAATAGCCGCCGGGATTAATCTGCGACAAGACGACGATGTACTCGACACCTGGTTTTCATCGGCACTTTGGCCTTTCTCAACCCTGGGTTGGCCGGAGAAGAATCAATCACTCGCCACCTGGTACCCGGGAAGCGTCCTGGTTACCGGATTCGATATCATATTTTTCTGGGTAGCGCGGATGATTATGTTCGGCGTTAAGTTCATGGACGGCGAAGTGCCTTTCCGCGACGTCTACATTCACGGGCTGGTACGTGATGCCAATGGACAGAAAATGTCCAAATCAAAGGGTAATGTGCTTGACCCGCTGGACATCATCGACGGCATCGATCTGGAAAGCCTGGTGCAAAAGCGCACCGAAAACATGATGCAGCAACACCTTGCCGACAAAATCGAAAAACAAACCCGCAAGGAGTTCGCCGGTGGTATCCCCGGTTTCGGCACCGATGCTGTACGTTTTACATTTGCCATTCTCGCATCCACCGGCAGGGACATCCGCTTCGATCTCAAAAGGGTTGAGGGTTATCGCAACTTCTGCAACAAGTTGTGGAATGCAAGCCGGTTTGTACTCTCCAATGTCGATGACCTGCCCAGTACTAAAACAGAAGAGAAATCACTGGCAGACCGATGGATAATTTCATTGCTGCAAAAACTCGAAAAGAGCGTCAGTGATCACCTCGATCATTATCGGCTCGACCTGGCCGCAAAAGAAATCTACGAATTTGCATGGAATGAATACTGTGACTGGTACATTGAGCTGTCAAAGCCGGTACTCAACGGCCATGGCAGTGAGGCCGAGCAATTGGGGGCACGCAACACACTGGTCGGTGTGCTAGAGGCGCTGTTAAGGCTGACTCACCCGATCATGCCGTTCATCACGGAAGAATTGTGGCAAAAAGTCGGGCCCAAAGCAGGCAAAGACGGCAGCACAATCATGCGGCAACCATGGCCGGTCAGCCAGCCTGAAAAGATCGATGAAAACGCGATTACAGAAATTGAATGGGTTAAAACGTTTGTGCTCGGTATCCGCCGCATCAGAGCCGAAATGGATATTGCGCCCGGTAAGCCTCTGCCGGTCCTGTGCGAAAACGTTTCGGCAGAGAACGCCGGGAGAATAGAATCTCACAAAACACTGCTGACCAATATCGCCAGAATAGAAAGTATCACCGTGCTTAGCGACACTGAGCAGAGCCCGGAGTCGGCGACAGCACTGGTCGGTGAAATGAGAATACTCATTCCACTGGCCGGGTTGATAGACAAAGAAGCGGAGCTGGCCCGGCTTAAAAAAGAGAGTGAAAAACTCAACAAGGAAAAATCCAGACTCGAAGGCAAGCTGAATAATGAGAGCTTTACTGCAAAAGCACCCGCGGCGGTTGTTGAGAAAGAAAAAGCAAAGCTGGCTGACGTACTGGTTGCGCTTGAACAGCTTGACTCTCAGCAGGGAAAAATCGAATCGCTTTAGTCTGGATAATTCATGAGGATTCGTCTTTCAGCTAATATATCGTAAAACGGGCCGCTTGATCGAGCGGCATTTACGTCTGGTGGTGGATAGACACACTGCTCTTTAACATACGAGGTTTAGATAGTAGTTTGGCACTCTATGTACACATGTACGCGATCCTTTGCTAGTCGTCCCGCGAATAAATCAGGTTAGCATCACCTGCAAATAATCGAAAATTGTAAGGCAAGCCATGACCAGTCAGACCAAAATCATCAGTATCTGCAACTCCAAGGGCGGAGTCGGTAAATCAGTCGTCACGCTCATGACGGCAACTGCGGTGGCAGAACAGAAAAACAAAAAAGTACTGATTCTGGACTGCGACTCTCAGGCGACGATATACGAACTGGCAGAACACGAAAAAGAAATGTACCCGGACGATGAACCGCTGGTCGAAGTGGAAGCCCTGAGTCCACGCAGAGTGAATACCTTTCTTAAACGATTTGCCGATGACTACGATTTGATTTTTATCGACATCCCGAGGATGACAGATAAAAAAGCAGACAACCCGACAGTCATGTTGCTGTACAACTGCGATGGCATACTTGTACCGGTCATTGGCTCAGACGTTGATGTACTTGCCACCACAGAATTTCTCAGCGTCATTCAGGAGTGCCGTGATTTTAAACAGGAAATGAAGGAAGACTTCACCGCCTACGGTTTTATTAATCGGCGGAACCTGCGTAAAAGCAACCAGGAAGCAGAGGCCACATTAAAAAAAGCCGGACTGAAAATGTTCAGTAATTCATTATCCGATCTGCGAATATTCACGTCCCCTTCAGTGTTTCAATCACCGCTGCAAACCGCTGAAGGGCAACGTCGATTCGAGGATTTTTATCGCGAATTCTGCCGCAAGTTCAAAGTCTAGCGCGTCTGCTGACCGGCTCTGAAGTCCCACGGCGCAATAGATTGTTCTGACCACAAACCAGTACGCTGCCGGCGAGCATCAAGCTCTGATCGGGCGTACGCCAGTCTGTCTCTTTTTGTTTGTTCGTGCTGAAATCTTTTATAGTGCCACGCTAAACCCTGACTGATCATTTGTAGATTGACATCAGCGCCATCAACAAAAACGGTACACAACTGCCTTTGGTACTGGTCGGCCTTATAGCAATGCGCCTGTGCGTTGCGGTTCAACACCACTGAGCGCAAATGATCACGCGCAACCTCCCCATATGCCTGCGCCAGCTCAGGCGCATCAATGCCAGCCAGTCTCACCACGACACGCTGCCCTCCTCTGGCCGGGGTGATATGCAGTGAGTCACCATCGTGCACGCGGGTTATCTCGCCACGATAGACCACCGCGTCGATCGTGTCAGTTGAACAGGCGGCCAGTATCATACTTGCCGTCGCCAGCAGGATGCTCACACGCCGAATTGCACTACTCACACTGACTTTATTATTTATCAAAACAACTGCCTGCTTGTTCTATTAATCGGTATCACTGTAAAACTGCACTGCGGGCATTGACAGTGCTATGTTGAAACAACGGGTTGAAGGTACCAGCGTTTCGCATCATCTGAGTAACTGGCAACCTGTAGTACTAATCGCTGCCCCAGCGCGAATTCTACCGTTTCACCCGCTTCGATATAGGCGCCACTGCTATGCAGACGATACTGATAACCGGTCAGTTTACTGAGCTCGCGCAAGTAGACTTTCACACTGATGGCGGGCTCATCCAGCTGGACATACACACGGGTTGACCGAACCGACATTACCGTACCCTCAAACGTGTCACGTTGTTCCGCCGGCTGCCTCAACTGACGGTCGAACAACTGATCGATGGCTCTTTTCATAACCGCTTTATTGAGCTTTTTCTGAGTTTCTTTTGACCGGTTAGCCACTTCAATGACTTTCTCACGCAGCGCTTCATCCTCCACAGAGTCCGGCAATCGACCACATAGCTGAAGATATTCACGGTGGGTAAAAATACCGGCCATCTCCCGCATCGGGGATGAAAACCGGGCGTAGTAGTCAAGCTTCAACGAATGATGTATGCCCGGCATTGCGGAAAACCGCGACGCCGTACTGAGCATTAGTGTACGGTGCTGCACCGCCGCCAACAGATCAGCGTTAACGTTGCCTTCACGGAGTCGCTTCAAATATTGCGAAAGATTTTCTTTGCAGCCGTATTTACCATCACGCCATCGCCATACCCATAGCTGCGGGTCGAGTTGATAATGGCTGATCAGTCCTTTGAGCAAACGACTGAATTTGATTAACCTGTCAGTTTCGGGTGCGTCATGCACCCGATACACCGCCTGCACCACCGAGGAGAGGCCGGCTTCATTGAGCAATTCTGCACCTTCAGCATTGCACACCAGCGAAATCTGCTCGTTATATTTCTCCACCTGCAAGCGCTTACTATCAATTAGCTGGAACGATTCTCCGGCGTCATCCAGCACGATGTCAACCGAGCTCCGGTCATATTCCACAACGTTGCGACTGCGCGCCTGTATTATCAGCAGTTGTCCGAGTCTGCGCAGGGCATCAAGCGTAGGCGTGTAGGGTTTATCAGCCAGTTCGCGCTGCGACCCGCCGTAGTACCGCTCAACTCCATCATAACTCAGCTTGGCCGCACTGATGATTTTGGCCTGCGTTACGGTTGTGTCGATGACGACACCGTTGGCATCAAATGAAATGATAAAGACTAAGGCCCGGCGCAGCACAGATTCGTTCAGAGACACCAGACCTTCACTCAACGCAGCGGGAAGCATGGGCACTGCAAAACCGGGCACATAGAAGCTTGATCCTCGACGCAGCGCCTCGTCAAATATCGCACTGCCCGGCCTGACAAAGTGCGCCGCATCTGCCAGTGCATAGTGCAAAGTAAAGCGTTCATTGTCCGACTCAATGTGCATCGCCTGATCAAGATCACGCGAGTCTTCATTGTCGATGGTAATAAACGGCAGGTGAGTCAGGTCGGCGAGAGAAGCATCGTCGATCCCCGGATTGTCGACAATCTCCTGTACTTCTGTAAGCACGTCTTCATTAAAAGCCGGATCCACACCGCAATCAGACAGAGCCTGCCAGATTACCGCAAGCGCCGAATCCGCGCCTGCGACAACGAAGGTCAGTGATACCCGACCATTGATCAGCGTGTATTTTATGATCGTGCCGGGTGCATAGCCGGCATCATCGCTGACAGGTATCCGTTGCGAATTAAACAGGTCAACTGCGCAAATCCGCTCATCTAACGTACAAACCCTGGCAAAACGTTCAGGCATTTAAATATCCGACCGTCCGGTTACAAGCACAAGATTGCATAGGGCTTTGCCTTTTAGTCTGTCACAGTGATTTAACGCACATACCAACACAATGTTAGACGCGCCATCGGCCAAAGATAGTTTACCTCAGTGACTGCCAAACCGCCTATGCCCCGGAGCAATGCTGTTCGATATCTGCCGGAGTCACTGAAAATCGTAATGGGCCGGTCTGTGAGCTTTAGCAGAAATCACCAGGCCTCAATTTACTGTCGAGCGGTTGCCGACTACGGAGCGAATTCGTTAGTACAGCACGTGCTCAACAGCTTAATCTGCGATCGGTTCAGAAACTGACTCTATCGTACAAAGTTTTAGCGGTGATTCGAAGGCAGCGGCGTCCTGCGTAGTGCATCCGGGTTAGCCGAAAGTACAGTACCGCCTGAAAGCACATGGAATCAAATTAGCGGCGACTTTGATAACGTGAATCACCTGCCTGTGCAAACGGATTTTTCGGTACTCACAGCGTTTTTCCGGCGGCACTTTGCGATTTCCCGCGCTGCTAATCTGTCAATTCGGCCAGCTGTCCGGTTTCTGTTACCTGTGTCGATTCAGAATCGAGTTCTGATTCGAGCGCTGTCAGGTACTTTCGCATCGGCATGACCAGTGCGCAATTATCGCGTTGATCTTTACGGGTACGCAGCGCTGCATTCCTGCACTGTTCAAGCAATGCTTCGCTATCCTGCATCGAACCATCTATTTGAACCACGGCAGAGTGACTGACCAGCGTCATATCATTTAAATATCGCACTATTCTTGGCACTACCTGAAGGACCTTTCGTGTCAGCATCAGCGCATCCTGCAAACGACGACTGGCAAGCAACAATGCAAACTGCCCGTTGCCCAGATACGCAAGCGACTCCGGGCGTTTGTATAAGCGACCAAGTGCGCCTTCAACGATGTCACACATCGGTGTGCTGTCCCCGAGAGACAACCTGTCACCCGTTGATGCTTCAATCTGCACATCCAGCAGCAATACACTGTAGCGAACCCCCTCATGCTTATCCTGCGCAACCAGTTCAAGCGTGTGCGTCAGCGAGTTGCGGAAAGCTTTCACCATGGGCGACAGATTAAGCAGCGGGTCAGTAGCATTACCCCCCGCTTCGATATCACAGCCCGATTGCTTTTGTTGAACTTCAGCTTCTACCGATGCCTCACCTTCAGTTGCTTTTGTCAGTGCCTGACTCAACGGCTGTACATTGTCCGCAGCGTCAGCCTTAGTGGCAATCTTTTCAGCTCCCGATGTATCTTCCAGTCCAGCATCTTCAAGGCGGGTAGAACCGTTTTTCAATGTTGTCGCCAGTGCGTTTACCCGGGCAAACATCAATTCACTGGATTCGTTTTTGAATAAACAGGACACCGCACCTGCAGCAAGAGATTCTTTAATGATTTTGTCTGTGTATTTGGCAGTGAGCGCGATGACAATAGTGTTGGCCCCGGCAGATTCTACCTGGCTACAGAAATCGGCAAGCCGGTTGGTCCCCTTGTGCTCATGCAGATGATAATCAGTAATGATTAACTCAAACACCTCGCCGGCGACAAGCTGACTCGCCATATCGACGGACTCAGCCACGGTGACATCATACGATTGAATCGCCATCATATCTTTTAGCGCATGGCAGACAGATGGCGCCTGATCGACCAGCAGTGCGCGTATTGTCCGGGCAGGTCGGCTGGTCGTTGGCATGGTTGTAACTGGCGCTGTTGTTTTTACTTCACGCTGTGCCCTGGTATCAGACGTTTCTGGCTGTGGTTTGACGATTTTAGACGCTCTCACCAGCGGGAGCTGATCTATCAGCTCAGATGCCTTTTGATAGTTGCTC
>JAHDHK010000071.1:2194-22517 GCA_020631335.1 Chromatiales bacterium | reverse complement strand
GCGGAACACACGCGCTGATGCCACAACCGAAAACACGCTGGCATATCGCGGTGTTTCTCGCACCGGCTGTGCTGGTGTATACCGCGGTCATGATCATCCCGTTGTTCAACACGCTGCGGCTGGCACTATATAGCCGTATCGATCAGGAACGTGTGTACGTTGGTCTGCAAAACTTCCAGAAGCTATTCGGCGATGCGGTTTGGTCGGAGCAGTTCTGGAATGCGCTGGCTAATAACTTCTGGTTTTTTGTGGTGCACATGCTGGTGCAAAACCCGATTGGTATTGCCCTGGCCGCCATGCTCAGTCATCCGCGGCTGCGCTTTGCCGCGCTGTATCGATCCGCCATATTCATACCGACTATCCTGTCATTCGTCATCGTTGGATTTGTGTGGAAGCTTATATTGTCGCCAATCTGGGGCATAGCACCCTCATTGCTCGATGCAGTGGGGCTGAAGTCCTTGTTTGCGCCATGGCTTGGCAAAGAAGAATATGCACTGACCACACTGGCATTGATTTCAGTGTGGCAGTTTGTCGGTATACCCATGATGCTGATCTACGCGGCGTTGTTATCTATTCCAGAAGAAGTGCTTGAAGCCGGGGAGATTGATGGCATTACCGGCATGTCGTCTTTCTGGAAAATTAAACTCCCGTTGATACTGCCGTCGATCGGCATTATTTCGATCCTCACTTTTGTCGGTAACTTCAATGCGTTTGATTTGATCTATGTGGCGCAGGGAGCGCTGGCAGGTCCCGACTTCTCCACCGATATACTCGGTACGTTTATGTATCGAACCTTCTTCGGTTTTCAGTTGCAGCTGGGGGATCCGCATATGGGCTCGGCCATAGCCAGTGCGATGTTTGCCATTATCCTGTTAGGGGTGTGTATATACCTGTTCGGTATCCAGACCCGCCTGCGCCGGTATCAGTTCTGATATGCAGGTGCACAGTGCCAGAGGTAATGTATTCAATGCCACGCTGATGCACGGGGCGTTGCTGCTCTATACGCTGATCGCGCTGTTCCCGGTATTTGTCATCCTCATCAACAGTTTTAAAACCCGCAAAGCAATTTTCCGCGAGCCGTTGCAGCTGCCCAATGCAGAAAGCTTCTCGTTAATCGGTTATGAAACCGTATTGAAGCAAGGCGATTTCCTGCAGTATTTTCAGAACTCGATGATCGTGACGGTAGCATCGTTATCTTTCATTTTGCTGTTCGGTGCGATGGCGGCATTTGCGCTGTCCGAATACCGTTTTCCCGGCAACAAGTGGATGGGGCTGTATCTGGCGCTGGGCATTATGATCCCCATTCGCATAGGTACCGTGGCTATTCTGGAAATGATGGTAGCGACAGGGCTGGTCAATACACTGTGGGCGCTGATACTGGTGTACGTTGCTCAGGGTTTGCCGCTGGCCGTCTTTATACTCAGTGAATTTATGCATCAGGTATCCGATGAGCTTAAAAATGCAGCCCGGGTCGATGGTCTGTCCGAATATCAGATATTTTTTAAAATCGTGATGCCACTGGTACGTCCGGCATTGGCAACGGTAGCAGTGTTTAACATGATCCCGATCTGGAACGACTTATGGTTTCCACTGATTCTCGCACCCGCTGAGGAAACTAAAACACTTACCCTGGGCTCGCAGGTGTTCATCGGTCAGTATGTCACCAACTGGAATGCAGTGTTAGCGGCGTTGTCTATGGCAATTCTACCGGTGCTGGTGCTGTACGTTATCTTTTCGCGTCAGCTCATCAGAGGTCTTACATCAGGAGCAGTTAAATGACTCGTGTACTCATTGCCGGTCTGGGTAACATGGGAATGAGCCACGCACTGGCTCATCACCACCATCCAAATGCCGGGATCGTCGGACTGGTTAACCGATCTGTCGTTTCACTCCCCGAATCACTTGCCGGTTATCCGCTGTACAACAGTTTTGAAGATGGCCTGAGCACCAATCCGGATCTGGTGGTGATCGCCACCTATTCGGACAGCCATGCCGACTATGCCTGTGCAGCGATAGAAGCCGGTGCACATGTATTTGTGGAAAAGCCGCTGGCGACCAGCGTTAGCGATGCACAGCGCGTGGTTGACTGTGCTCAGGCCCACAACAAAAAACTGGTGGTCGGTTATATCCTCCGACATCATCCCTCGTGGATAAGGCTAATAGAAGAAGCGCGCAAACTGGGTGGTCCCTACGTATTCCGGTTGAACCTCAACCAGCAATCAAACGGGGCTGAGTGGGAAACACACAAATCACTCATGCAAACAACATCGCCTATCGTAGACTGTGGCGTCCACTATGTTGATGTGATGTGTCAGATCACCAATGGTGCGCCTGTGCGGGTACATGGTATGGGGTTGCGACTCTCCGATGAAATCGCGCCTGATATGTACAACTACGGCCAGTTCCAGGTGCTGTTCGACGACAACTCCGTAGGCTGGTATGAAGCCGGCTGGGGCCCGATGATGTCCGAGACTGCCTTTTTTGTAAAAGATATCGTCTCCCCCAACGGTTCGGTGTCCATTACCGAAGGCAACAAAGGCGCCTCTTCAGATATCGATGGTCACACCAAAGTCGGTGGCATACTGGTGCACACACCGGCCGGTGATACACAAATTGATATGCCGGACGAACCCGGCCATCAGGAGCTGTGTGATGCAGAACAACACTATGTATTGCAATCCATTGCAGAAGATATCGACTTGTCCCGGCATATGAATGATGCGGTTCAGTCTCTGGCAATCTGCCTGGCGGCCGATGAAAGCATCAGGCAAAACCGTGTGGTTGAACTGCAGAGAGGGCAATAGTGTGAAAGCCCTGTCGCTCAAAGCAGTCAACAAACATTTCGGCCCGGTGCAGGTATTGAATGACATCAACATAGAAGCCGATGAAGGCGAGTTTGTCGTGTTTGTCGGTCCGTCGGGTTGTGGAAAGTCGACCTTGCTGCGAATCATTGCCGGCCTGGAAGATGTCAGTTCCGGTGAAGTGTTTATTAACGAGCAAGCCGTGAACCAGGTGCCTCCATCCAAAAGGGGTATCGCGATGGTGTTTCAGAGCTATGCATTGTATCCGCACCTCAATGTGGCCAAAAACATGTCACTGGCGCTGAAACAGGAAGGGCTTGCAAAAGCAGTCATTGAAGAGCGGATACAAAATGCCAGTCGTATGCTGAATCTAACCGACTACCTCAAACGTTATCCCTCTGAATTGTCCGGCGGACAAAGGCAGCGTGTGGCCATCGGGCGGGCTATTGTCAGGCAGCCGAAATTGTTTTTGTTTGATGAACCTTTGTCCAACCTCGATGCAGCGTTACGGGTGAACACCAGGCTAGAGATCGCAAACTTACACAAACAGCTCTCTACCACTATGGTCTACGTCACCCACGATCAGACAGAAGCCATGACACTCGCCGACAAAATCGTAGTGCTGAAAGACGGACGGGTAGAGCAGGCCGGTTCACCTATGGAGCTCTATAATAATCCGGCCAATCGATTTGTTGCAGGGTTTCTCGGCTCTCCGTCAATGAACTTTCTGCCCGGTGATCTGCTTGGCCTTAATGGTGACACCGTGATCGGTGTGCGGCCGGAGCATATCGCCATTAATGAAAATAGCGCAATGTCTGCGACGGTTCTGCATGTGGAGCAGTTGGGCGGCGACACCAACGTGGTGGCTAGTGTGTCAGATAACCCGGTGACGGTCCGGCTGTTTGGACAGCATGCGATTAATGAAGGCCAGCAAATCAATCTTCAACTCGATAAACAGAATTTGTACCTGTTTGACCCACAGGGTATCCGACTCGATGAAACTTCCGTCCGGCATTGAGCCGGCACGTGCGTGCCTGCGCTGACTTCTATTCTGGTAGTCCGGCTGCTGACTAAGCCTTAGGCTGCTGACTAAGCCTTAGCGACAAGAAAGTTGCTATAAAAATAACCCAGCCCGTTACCCGGACCGGGCTAACCAACTGGCGGTATCAGCCATTGATCAGTGTAGCCATTTCCTGATCAAACTCATCAACATTGAAATAAAACGGTCCTAATCCACCCTGGTAGGCGATTTTGCCGTCACTGCCGATAATGTATAAGCGGTCAGGCCAGGAGATGTATTTTTCTTCGGCATCGTTATCCATGCCGTCGAGTAACATCGGAAAAGAAAAGTTGTAACGCAGCATACACGCTGCTGCGACATCTGCTCTTTCATCTTCAGTTTCAGGTTGAGAGTAAATGACTCCCTCATCCAGATTCCGTATGACCTGATCTTCGCCGTCAGCGTGTGCTTCACGGATATAAATGCCGAAGAAATGGGCTTTATCACCATATGACTTTGCCAATTCATCGAGGCGCACGGCCCCGTCTCTGAATGGCGGTCAAGTGTAGGAGCCGAATACCAGGCCGATGGGCTTGCCGAAGTAACTGGACAGTGTTGTCATCTCTCCAGTACGGTTACCGCGTGCATCAAGTAACTCGAGTTCCACGTCGGGTGCTGCATCTCCAACTTTGGGAGACTTTTCCTGGTCTCTAATTACTCTCGCTTCAATAAACTTGCGCAGTTGCTCGCGGGTTTTGCCCCGGGTATCGAGCCATTCCTGTGATGCATTCTGCACCACATTTTCAAATTTATCGGGTAGTTTTATAGCAATCATTGTCCTCGTTCAGTTTGATGTTTCCGGGGTGAGTTGTTGTCGTAATAAGCCTGTTTTAATGTACAAGTGATCCGGGAGTGCCGAAAATCACTCCGGATTGGTGCCTTTAGTGTCCCGCATAATCCAGCCCATATTCAATGGGTGCGCTTTGCGCTGTTCTTCATTGTCGCCGGTGTGCTTGCCAATATGCCAGCCGACTTCAGTCAGGTTTTCTGCTGCCCAGTCTGCCGATTCCTTATCGGTTACCGTGGCAATGGTATCGTTCCAGCGGTTAAGCCAGGCAGCCATACAGTTTACTGCCAGTATTTCTATGATTTGTGTTTCTGTATAGTATTTTCGCAGTGCTTCAAAGTGTGCCGGTGTGGTTGCATTGGGTGATTGGGCAGCCGCGCGTACCAGGTCAAACGCGGCGCGTTCGGCATCGGTAAACAATGCCGAGGTTTCGTACTCCCAGATTGCCCGAATACGATCCGTGTCGGTGCCGATCGCGTTAAGGTGAAATGCGCCGTGTGACTGGCAGTGCAAACAGCCGCTGGCAAGGCTTGCCATCGTAAACAGCTCCTGCTTAAACTGCTCACTCAGTTCTTTCTCATTCCATACAACCTTAATCAACTGGTTGAATTGCTCACGCAATTCCGGCCAGTGACCCATCTCAAGGTTCTGTCGATTGTTGTAATCGGTCATGTTCTGTTGCTCCCGGCGACGGTAAGGTTCGATTCTTCGGCGTTAACATCAACATGGCGGCCCCGGTTACCGCCAGAACCACCGTCGGGGTTGTCATGGCGGTTGTTGCTGGCCAGAAAGTGCAATGTCAGCCAGCCCAGAGCAGCTGCAATGGCAATGAAGTGAATCATCGGATCACCGATCATCACCAGGGCTGCGAGCCCCAGACGCAGCAGTACATCCCATAGCGGCAGCGCACTGCGATCAAACTGTGCCAGCGCACTGGCAATCAGGTAAAGCGCCAGCGCAAGTCGCGCCAGCAACCACAACACAGCACCCCAGTAGACTGTACCATCGTAGCCGGGCAGGTATTCAATGACTGCCCCGGTGGATGTGGGGTCGATCACTGCAGCTTCCACCAGAAGCAGTTCCGGATACAGCGACAAACGGAATAATAAACATCACTATGCCGGAGCGCACGGCTGATACACCGGTAGACATCGGTTCGGCCTTGGTAATCGACGCGGCGGCAAATGCGGCCAGTGCCACCGGCGGTGTGATAGCCGATGCCACCGCAAAATAAAAGATAAACATATTGGCCGCAAAAATTGATATGCCTAACCCTGCCAGTACCGGCCCCATTAACAGTGCCACATTAATATAGGCAGGTACTGCCGGCATCCCCATGCCCAGCAAAATAGCCAGTAACATGGTAACGAACAGTGCCAGAAACTGAAAAACAGTCGAACCGCCGGTGCCAAGGTTCAGGCTTTGCAGCCACTGCAGTACGTCCAGTGAGATAAAAAACGGCATACCGGTAAACTTAAGACAAAAGTCGATGATTGATACCGCCAGAAACATCAAATAAAGCGTGGAAATCAGTAAGCCTGCATCTGCAAACGAATCCAGCAGCTTCGATGGCCTTGCACGCATTGCAGGGTCGAGAAACAGAGCAAAACACAGTATAAACACTGCCCACCAGCCGGCACTGCCTGCATCACCAGCCGCGTTTTGGATCAGTTTCAGAATCCAGGGCAGGTTCTGTGTCTGACAGCCGCCGCCTTCAGTGAAAGTGCGTTCAACACCGAGCAGCCAGCCGAACACACCACAGCCAACGCTTTCCTTGCTGGTTAATAAAAGAAACAAAATCGTCAGTATCGGCAGCAGAATCATGATCAGGTTATAAAAGTCCTGACGGCCCAGGTGCATCTCTTCTGTGATTCTGCCAATGGCACCTATGTTCTGTTTGCGTGCCTGAAATACCACCGATAAAAACAAACATACAAAGTAGGCGAGGGCAGGCAATGCTGCCGCGATAATGACTTCGCTATAAGGCACGCCGGTTAATGCGGCCAGCACAAAGGCGGCCACACCCATTACCGGTGGCATGATCGACCCTCCAGATGAAGCGGCGGCCTCCATACCGCCGGCAAACACCCGTGAAAAGCCACTTTTGATCATCATTGGTATGGTCAGCACACCGGTTGATAGCACGTTGACTATCGGCCCCCCCGAAATAGTGCCGAAGGTGGCGGATGACACGATAGCGGCATGGGCCGGGCCGCCCCGAAGATTTCTGGTCCAGCGGAACGCCACCTTAATCATGGACTTGCCACCGGCAGAGGCGCCGAATAATGCACCCAGAATCAAATAGGGGAATATTTCGTTGAGAATAATATCCATAAAGCGCCCGAGTAATCCCGAGGCGTTATTCACCAGTATGTCGTGAACGCGGGACCTGCCGTCGGACAGCAGTCTGGGTTCACCGCCAATTTTTGTCACCAGATACTTGTTGATATCCTCGGTGCCATAGAAGTACCAGACCATCACCGTAATAATGGTATAGGCGGCGATTAATATGGCCACCATCACCAGTGGCAGACCCCAGACCTTGATGTTGTAGCCAAGAAAAACAACCACTGCCAGGCCGACGATCAGCACCAGCCAGGCGCCGGTCGTATTCAAACATTGCGGGTCATCGACAGTCGTCGGTTCGGGCAGTCCGAACATCGCCGCGTTTTCTTTTTCGATCTTTAAGCTTTCGGCAATGAGTCTTGCACGATCACCGGTGAGCTGATCAACAAGACAAACCGATTCAATCTCGGCCAGATAGGTAAACGAGATCGTCAGCGCGGTGACCACCAGCGCTATATCCATAAACAATCCGAAGCCGCGGCGGCTACTGCTTTTGCTTTCCCACGCCCGCCACATGGAGTGATGCAATGCAACGATGATCATCATCAGTGCAAAGACAAACGGATAATAATATTCGAACGGAAACTTGCGGATAATGAAGTTATCGTTGCCGCTGATGTCGGCTGCCCATTGATCGAGGCTCGGAATCCCGGGCATCGCATTCGTCAGGCCCAGCAACACCAGAAACACCGACAGCCAGTAGATGAGTCGGGCAATCAGGCTGCCATCAGGTTTTTTAGCGCTGCTTTCGTTCTCTGACATTTGGCTGCTTCAGGCGTGAGCTGGCGGGTACAAAGAGTCAGGGTCGCACAATGTTGCGGCCCTGAGTTAACACCTCAACTGACAGGCGGATACTACGGTGACGGTTTGGCGCAGTCCGGTACGGTTAAGCCGGCTTCTTCGAAGGCAGCTACTGATCCGGGGTGGTATTTAATAGGCACCGCGCCACACAGACCGGATATAGCCTGGTCGGTTTTACCCATGTTGGTGGTGGCCATATAAGGTGCTTTATTTAAAAACGCATCGACGTTTTTCAACATGGTGGCGGTCAGCGCTTTGGCTGTTTCAAAGTCCATGCTCTTGTTAACCACCTCTGCTGCAACGGTGGTGGGGCTGCGCCAGATGCCATCTTCACTGACGATAGTCAGGCCTTTCTGAGGCGGCAGATCTTTCAGGTCAAACACGATACCTGAAGTGCCCGGGCTGCTGATGTATTTCTGCATGCCTTCACCTTCCCAGATGTCTTTGGGAACCGACCATAAAGTGATATCACCGGCTGCCAGTGAACGGGTAATGCGATTGTCGGGGAAGGTAATCGGCAGCATCATGCCGTCGGCCGAACCATCCGAGATCGATTTTGCCATTTGGCCCCAGTTGACCTGAATACCCTTATAGTCTTTGCCTTCTTCTACACCGCTCACCAGTGTCAGAATACCTCGACTGTTGGTGAGTGCAGCACCTCTGGGCGGACCGTTAAGAATAGTTTTTCCTTTGACGCTATCCCACCCTTTAACGCTGGCACTGTTATACGCATACAAACCAAAGCCACCGTAGTTGTAGGTATAAAGCGCGCGTACATTGCTGATAAGTTCAGCACCGGCATCTTTGCCGAGTTTCGCGTAGGGGCCGGCACCTTTAGACATCAAAAATGTCAAAATAAGCGGTGCACCGGAAACATCGGTTTTGCCTTCTGCAACGTTCTGCAGTGAATTAGTCAGTGTCTGACTGTCAGCCACCTGAAAGTCGGCAACTTCTTCACTGGCAGCAATTTCTGCCAGCGTAGTCATTGCAGTAAACGGTACCGTGCCCGGAGGACCGGTCTCTGCGGTAAGTATTGCCTGAGACAGCGCATTACCTGCGAACAGGCTCGCTGCAATACCGACGCTGAGTAAAGTGGTTAGTTTCATATCGCCTCCAGACGTGTTGTTTGGTTGTTATCGTTAGCGGTTAAAATTTCGGTACTGACCGAAAGTGAAAATGCCGGGTAATAAAACAAATTACCCGGTATGTGTAATAAGAATACCCTTGTGGTTTGTACAAATCATATTGAAGTCGACGCTTTGTTAACCGGTTGGGCCGTTATCGGGTTCTGCCTGCATTGACGGCGCAAATGCAGGTGGTTTTACATCGTCTTCATTCCAGTAACCGATGAGCACACCCATCTTGTCTTCGATACCGGTCATAAATGCCGCACGTTCTTCAGATACGGTTTCGCGCTGCCGGTACTGCAAAGACCAGTCTGCCAGTGCGTAGTGCATTTGTGTGATGATCTCTTGATGCTCAGCCGAACGCCCGAGATCATAATATTCATCCGGGTCATTGGTTAAATCGAACAACATCGGTGCGAAGCCCGGTGCAAAAATATACTTCCATGATTTACTGGCGATCATGTAGCTGCGACAGTCAAGCGGTGCGCGTTTGGTTTCGGGGCTGAATACCTGCATGGAATAATCGTATTCGCTCACCGCATACTCGCGCCAGGGCCGCGCAGTCTCAGTGCTGGCGGCAGTGCCCTGCAGCAACGGCATCAGTGAGTGCCCGTCAAGAATATGCGCCGGTACTTCACCTCCCCAGTACTCGATAAACGTCGGCAACAAATCTATCGCTTCGACCAGCTCATCATTTCGGGTGCCGCGTGTCGCGTCGCATGAAGCGTCCGGGTCGGCAATGATTAACGGTATTTTGACTGCAGGGTCATGAAAAAAATCTTTATCTCCCATCCAGTGATCACCGAGATAATCACCATGATCGGCAGTGAAAACGATCATAGTGTCTTTCATGAGGTCTTTTGCTTCCATTAAAGAAAATAAAATACCCAGTTGATCATCTATCTGTTTAATCAGCCCCATGTAAGTCGGGATCACAGTGTCCCTGGCGTTGTCGTCCGAGAAAGTCTGCCCGCTGACTCTGTCCATGAAAAGTGCATACAGCGGGTTGGGGTCTTCGCGCTCGTCGTCCCGGCGCACTGCAGGGATAACATCAGCGGCCTGGTACATGTCGTTGTACGGCGCCGGTGCTATGTATGGCCAGTGCGGTTTGATATAAGACAGGTGTAAAAGCCAGGGCGTTTCGCCATCGTCTTCTTCAAGAAACTGCATCGCCCGTCTTGTCATGTACGGGGTTTCAGAGTCTTCCTCTGCCACACGGGCAGGCTGATCGGCGACATCGTTAAAAAAACCTGAACGTACGCCACCGTCGCCTTCAACAGAATTGGCTGCCCAGTGCCACGGGTTGGGGTGATCGTCATACCCTTTGCCATGCAGATAATCATTGTAGGACAAGTTTGGCTTGACCAGTTTGTCCGGATGAATGCCGTCGTCACGCTCAATTACTTCAAAGCCGGCATCGGCGTGATGGACACCGATCGGGCTGTCCGGCGCTATACCCAGCCGTTCCATGCCTTCGGTGTCGGCAAACATATGTGTTTTACCCACCAGAAGCGGACGTACCCCCAGTGGTTTGAGGTGATCGCCAATGTTTTTTTCACCGACACGCAGCGGCGTAAAATTGCCGGTCGCTCCATGTGATGACACATAGCGACCGGTGTAGAAACTCATACGGCTGGGGCCGCACACCGGCGACTGGCAAAACGTATTACTAAACAAAACCCCGCGTTCTGCCAGCGAGTCTATATTCGGCGTCTTCAGTGACGGATGTCCTGCGCAGGATAAATAGTCCCATCGAAGCTGATCACACATAATGAACAGCACATTCTTTCGCGCCACAAGCGGCTCCTCGCGGTACTTTGCCTAAAGGTTTACTTTACCGCCATCGACATTAATCGTCTGGCCGGTAATAAAGTCACTGTCAGGCGTACACAAAAACAACAATGACCCAAGCAGATCTTCAGGCAGCATTTCACGCTTGATAGAGCGGCTGGCAATGGTTGGCGCACGGGCCATATCGAAACCGTCGTTGACTCTCAGGCCCTCGCTTTCTGTTAAGCCCGGTGCGATGGCGTTGATCTGAATGTTCTTGTCACCCAACTCCCGTGCGTGTCCGCGAGTCAGCGCGATCACTGCACCCTTCGATGCTGTGTAGTGAGACAGTCCCGGTGGTCCGTAGTAGAAGGTGCCCGATGCAATGTTGACCACCTTGCCGCCACCGGCTTTGATCATGGTCGGCGTAATGGCTTTCATTACCTGGTGAACGCCGCGCACATTGACCGTCATGATCTGATCAAACTCTTCATCGGATATTTCGAAAAATGGCTTTGGTGTCAGCGTGGCAAAAATAGCCGCGTTATTCACCATGATATCTAGTCCGCCAAGTTCACTGGTGGCGGTTTCAACCATGGCTTTCAGGTCATCGTTAGAGGTGACGTCAACCTTCATGCCGTGTGCAGTACCACCGGCATCGGTAATCGACTTTACAGCGGCAGCGGTGTCCTGCACGTCGGTCACCAGCACTTTGGCACCTTCAGCTGCCAGAGCCTTTGCCATCGCGGCACCAATGCCCTGTGCGGCACCGGTAATGACGGCAGTTTTATTATCTAGTCTACCCATGTTTTTTCTCCTCGTGTTGAGTGCCGACCTGAGTCGGATAGTCAGTGTCGATTAATTGATGTCCAGAATTTTTGCCACTTCCGGCCAGCTCTTGGTGCCATTGTTGTACAAATCGTTGGTTAAAGACTCGGGCACCCATTCAATCAGATTCTTCTGGAATGCCGGGCGCTGTTTTATTCTTTCAAACCAGTCAGTGACCCGCGGCAGACGACCGTTTTCCCACATGCCGCCCATATTCATCATCGCCAGTCGGTTAACGTAGGGGGTGAGTGCAACATCGGCGATAGAAAACGTATTCGCCACCAGCCAGTCACCATGCTTCAAAGCGTCTTCCATTTTGAATAGGTAACTGTCGTATAGTCTGATCTTTTCGGGTGCACCGGGGGCATCAAAACCGTAGCGAATGAATCCGTCCTTCTGTGTCTTCCAGTCAGAGGTCACTGAAAATTCAGGTGTGGATGCCAGAAATTCCCTGGTGCCTTCTTCACCGAGGTTTCTCATAACGGTATGGCGATGTGAGCACACAAAAGTTACCGCACCACACGCCGGATGAAGATCCTCATCGACGGCTTTGGTCCAGTAACGCACCTGTGCACGATCGTAGGCATTTTGCGGATGCAGACTGGTGCCCGGTTCAATAGTGTCGAGGTACTCGCAGATAACAGTAGAATCGGGAATAACCAGGTCATCGTGTACCAGCGTCGGTACCACCGACTTGGGATTGATTTTTACATAGTCCGGGTTGAACTGTTCGCCGGCCAGAATATCAATATACACGCCGTCCCATTCGAGTTGCTTCTCTGCCATCGCAAAGCGCACTTTGGCAGCGCACACCGAGCTGCCATGGTGATAAAGAGTAAAACTCATAGCTGTACCGTCACCCATTTCAGTGTGGTCATGGCTTCCATGTCTGCATCGGTTCCCTCACGACCGACACCGCTCTCGCCATTGCCACCAAACGGCACATGCGCTTCATCGTGCACTGTCGGGCCGTTGATATGGCACATACCTGCACCGGAATTTTTGGCAAAGTGCATGGCCTTATTGATATCTTGAGTGAAAATGGCTGACGAAAGGCCGTATTCGGTATCGTTGGCTTTTTCGAGCCCTTCCTCATAGCTGTCAATAGGGTAGATAGAAGTCACCGGGCCGAAAGTCTCTTCACGGCACAGCGTCATCTCTTCACTGACACCCGTGAGTATGGTCGGCTGGCAGCGGTTACCTTCCCATTCACCACCGGCTGCTACGGTTGCCCCTTTCTTAACTGCGTCTTCTATGTGCGTTCTTACTCTGTCCCGCTGGCGTTGCGAGATGATAGGCGCCACCACGGTGTTCGGGTCCCGCAGGTCGCCCATGCTGACCTTTGATGCAATCATTGAAAAGCGCTTGACGAACTCGTCGTACACCGGGCGTTCTACGTAGAAGCGACTGGAGCCTATGCACAGCTGACCACCAAACATAAAAATAGATCGTGCCGCCAGTGGCATCGCCTTTTCAAGATCTGCATCGGCAAGAACAATAGTCGGGCTCTTGCCACCCAGTTCCAGTGTTACCGGCGTTTTGTTTTTTGCGCAAATCTCATTGATATGCTGGCCGACAACCGATGATCCGGTAAAGCTGACAAAGTCGACGTCCGGGTTGCTGGTTAAAGAGTCACCGATCTCGTGCCCCATGCCGGTCACTACATTGTATGCGCCCGCTGGAATACCGGCCTCGTTGAAGATGTCGGCCATCAGAATAGTCAGGTGCGGGGCCATTTCCGAAGGCAGATGCACAACAGTATTTCCAAGCGCCAGTGCGTTTGCAATCAGGCGGGTGGTTTTAATAAGCGGCACGTTGAAAGGTGTGATGATTGCAACCACGCCAAGTGGCTCACGAATAGACATAGAGAACTTGCCCGGTGCATCAGACGGAATCGTTTCACCGCGCATGTTGCGACACATGCCAGCGGCTGCCCGCAGCATGGTCAGGCCTTTATCAAATTCGAAATTTGCTTTGCCAATCGGTGAGCCTATCTCGTCAATCAGACAGTCGATCAGCTCATCCTTGCGGACCTCCATTATTTCAGCGACGCGCAACAGCCATCTTTCGCGCTCTTTCGGCAGTGTTTCTTTAAAACCCGGAAAGGCTGCTCTGGCCGCTTTTATCGCCTTTTGCATGTCATCACTGGTGCCCCTGGCGGCATGGCAGTAAAGGCTGTCGTCAATGGGGTTGATCACCTCAAAGGTTTCACCGCTATTGGCATCGACCCAGTCTCCGCCGATCCAGTGTTGCAGCGTGAGCGTGTGTGTTTTTGCGTCCATTTTGTTCTCCAGTATGTGCAAGTCAGTTAGCAGGCTGTTATACGCTATAGAAGAAGCGATGGCACGATCAAATCGTGGTGGCTGCCCGGCTGAGCAGAAGGTGGCTGATGTGTATTAGCATCAACAGGGTCGGCCGGCATCGTAATTATAAGGGTATTCGTTCACCTGATTGCTACAGTCCAACCAGCTTTTGCGGTAAATACATGGCAATTTGCGGAAATAATATAAGCAGTCCGATCATCGCCACCATAGCAAACCAGAAAGGCCAGATGCCTGCAAAGATACGACTCATCGGTACGTCCGGGGCAATCGACTTAACCACAAACACGTTAATGCCAACCGGTGGTGAGATCATTCCCATCTCCAATGCGATCACCACAATAATACCAAACCAGATCAAGTCCCACTCCAGGCCCACGGCAATAGGGATGACCACCGGAATAGTTAACACCAGCATTGCCATTGATTCGAGGAACATACCCAGAAACATATATGCGGCGATAATCACCAGCAGAATACCGGTTTCGCCTATCGGAAGAGTAGTGAGAATTTCAACCAGGTTGGCCGGCAATTCAGTGAGTGACATAAACGGTATAAACACAAACGCACCGATAATAATCAGAAAAACAGTTGATGTAGCGCTCATGGTTTGTAATACCACGGTGCGCAACGCTGCAACACTGAGTGTGCGACGAATCAGTGCAACGCAAAATGTCAGAAATGCACCGACAGAAGAGGCCTCTACCGGGGTAAAAAAGCCTGTGTACATACCACCGATAGTAATGGCGACCACCGCGAAAATTGGACACGCACTCATCAAGGCGGCCTTGCGCTCGGGTTGAGAGGAACGAGCGGCGCGTGGACCGGCGTCCGGGTGTCGAATTACCGTAAACTGTATGGCCAGGATAAACAGCAAAGTCAGCATGATGCCCGGGACAATGCCCGCCATAAAGAGCCTGCCGATTGACTGCTCGGTCAGCACCGCATAGATAATCATCCCGCCGGAGGGTGGAATCAAAAACCCGAGCGTGCCGCCAGCGGCCACTGAACCGGTAGACAAAGCGTCGTCATATTTATATCGTTTCATCTCCGGCAACGCGACACGGCCCATGGTCACCGCCGAGGCCAGTGATGAACCGGACAACGCAGCAAATCCGGCACAGGCGGCGATGGTGGCAGAGGCCAGTCCGCCTCGCAGGTGTCCCATCCATCGGTTGGCTGCGGTAAAAAGATCATTCGACATACCTGACACGCCGGCCAGGCTGCCCATCAGCACAAACATTGGTATAACCAGCAGGTTAAAGTTCGATGCGGCTTCGAAAGTTTCTCCGGCAATATTTGAATACGCTGTTTTCCATCCGCGTGCCCATGCCTGATCCGAGCTCATGCCGACCAGCATCAGTTTGTTAGCGGTGGCGATAGCGGTACCAATGAAACCAACCGTCAGCATAGACAGTGCAACCGGCATGCGCAGCGCCAGCAATATAAACAGGATCAACAGGCCGAGTAGCCCGATGAGCGTCATACTCATCATTGTTCTTCACCTGTGTCTATTTTCTGAACCGTGTTGCTGACTTTTATCTGCCAGATGTCAAATAACAGAATAATCACATACAGCCCGACCGACACTGCCAGCAGGTAGTAAAACGGTTCAAAAGAGATCAGTAATTGTTGTGTGGTTTCACCGAATTTAGCTGCAGTGGTGCCCGATTCCCACAGTCGCCACGTCATTATGGCGAGAATACAGATGCCCAGTAATTTCACGAACACCATCGATGATCGTGCAAAGCCATCTGACATGCGTGATTCAAGTACTTCGATTTCAATATGTGCACCGGCGCGTGCGCCGAACGGAATCGACAAAGCCACAATAACCACCAGTGACAGCATTAAGTAGTCTTCTGCTCCCTGAATCGGTGAGTTCAGTGCCTTGCGCATCACCAGCACATTAAAGACGCTGTAGGCAGTCATGAAAGCGAGTGTGGCGCCACCGAGAATAAGTGATGCCCAAATTAAAATGCGATCAAATAAGTAGAGCAGCCGGTTAGTGGTAGCGCGGTTGTCAGGCGGGTCATTTACTGCCATTGGCTTATCGCTCTGGTAGGTTTGTGACACATTGAATTGCTATACTTTTGAAAAGTCTGCACACCAGTCGGTAATGCCTTTCCTGAAACTGTTGCGTGACGAAAATGCATTTGCCCACCGGGTGATATTCGGATACCGGTCAAACGGGTATCCACAGCCGATAAGCACAAAGTGCACAGGGATCCATGAAATATCCGCCAGGGTATACTGATCCCCCATAATCCACTCGCGACCTTCAAGCGTTTTCTCCAGTTTTACAAAACACTCTTCCAGTATTTGTTTTGACGTCTCCAGCTCGTCTGATTTAAAAGCTTTACCACCGGCGTGTTTCGCATGAAACGATTTCAGCTCTTCGTTTTTCTGCAGCTGGTTATACTTCGCCTCTTCCTCGGCGGTTTTCTGTACCTTTTTCTGAATCATGGTGGCATAGACATAGGGCTTGATAGCCGGAACATGAATAGAGGCCGCCAGTTCAAGCCACTCGAGCATGTCCTGCTCGTTATCGGCGGGTCGCAGTGCAGGGTCGGGGAAGGTTTGATCCAGGTAATCGATAATATCGTTAGACTCTATATGCACGACTCCGTCATGGACCAGCGTCGGTACCAGGCCGTTGGGGTTCAGTGCAAAATACTCGTCACTGATGTTTTCTTTTTTCTTCAGATCGAGATGATGGCTGGTCCACTCAAGGCCTTTCTCTTCAAGTGTCATACGAACACGCATGGAGCAATTTGAAATATCGCCGTGATACAAGTGCAAACCTGTCATCGGTTTTACAACATCATCAGCCGTGGCAACTATAGCCATCTGTCATCTCCATTCCTGTTACAAACGATTGCGGTAAGCGTGCGCCGGCATTACTGTGCCGACGCGTTCGTTGTACCCTTGTGCACTGAGCGGCGTGTTACTCCTTGTGCCTGCTAGTCGTTCAGCGCTTTGTAGATTTCTGCAGCATTGGCAATGCCTTTATCCGCATAGTCTTTAAAAATGACATCCAGGCCATTGTTAACCGCGGCATCAATTCTTGCGCGTTCCTCATCGCTGACGACTATCCACTCGTATTGCTTATCAGCATCGGCAATCATTTTTTTCGAACGCTCATCGGCGCCGTCGAATGACTCTGCACCTTTCAATGACATTGGCAGGCCCGACAACTCATCTATGATTTTCCGATGCTCATCAGAAAGCGACATATAGCGCTCTTTGTTCATGATGGCGTAGGTCACCGCAAAGCTGACCGGAATGTTTTCAACCACGTGGCTGGCAACGTCCCAGAAATTCCACGGCGGTGTCAGATTGTTGTACGAGGCGGTGGTCGCATCGATGGTGCCGGTACTCAGGCCGGTATACATTTCGGTCACCGGCATCTGCACCGGTACCGCGCCGAGCGCCTCCACAATAGGAGAGGTCATCGCCGCGAATGGCACCAGCTTGGCGCCTTTGAGTCCTTCCAGTGTCGACACATCTCTTGTGGCTGCATATAAGCTGCCTGCAACAGTGGCCACCGCCAATACCTTCACGTCTTTGAATTCGTCGGCAAAGTGCTCGTCGAAATGCGACCAGATCTGCCGGGTGGAGTCTTCACCGGTTACAGAGGTGCCGGGAAGAATGGCCAGCATGGTTTTAGGAAAAATAGCGGGTGTATAGGCTGCGACACCGAAGGTGATGTCTGCCACGCCTTCAACGGCGCGTTTGTATTGTTGTACCGGTCCGGCGCCCAGCTGGCCTGCCGGGTAGAGCTTCATTGTTAGTGAGCCGCCCGATCGCTTTTCGAGTTCCTCGCCGAACCACTTGAACATCACGGTATTGGTATGGTGCTGTGGCGGCACAAACGTGGCCACCGACAGTTCTTCTGCAGATGCCGGTTGTACAATGCCTGCGCTCAACGCGATTGCACAGGTTAAAAGTTTAAGTGCCTTCATAGTATCCTCCCGGAATGATTAAGCGATCTGACCAATTATGGGATCCCAAATGGTCTGTCAGGGCGATCAATCTACTCGATTATTTCCCAGAAAACCACGATAAACGTGAAAAATATACCGAATTCCAGAAAAATTAATATTTATTGGATCCCAAAACTATTGACTGGACGATCGCAAACAGACAGCATTTAGCGCAGGAGAACCATGAGCTCAATCGACACAGAACTGGCCAACACCATTCGCTGGGACATCATTGATGGCACCTTTGCGCATGGCGCCCGCCTGACCGAAGCCAAATTGTGCGACTCGCACAACGTATCGCGCACGCCTGTCCGGCTGGCATTACGCAGGCTTGAACAGGAAGGAATGATCCGCAAAGGCGAGGGCCGCGGGTACGTGGTGGAAGAAGTCACCGTAGAGGGCATCAAGCAGGCGGTGCAGGTGCGCGGGCATCTGGAGAGTCTGGCGGCAAGACTGATGGCGCAGTCCAAAAACAAGCCACAGGATCTCGATCGCATGGCGCTGGCTATCGAGCGCATCGAAGCGCTGATTGATCAGGGCAGCCTCGACGATGAAACATTAACAAAAATGCACGCGGAGAACTTTACCTTTCACAGCACCATTCTCAACGGGTGCGGAAACAGCTACGTGAAGTTCACCTGTGATCAGATCAGCCATCTGCCGATGCTGGCCTCCGGGTCAATGGTGTTTGACCGCGACTCCATTGACGGCAAGAAAGACATCGACAAAACCATTTTGCGGCTGAAAATCGGTAACTCGCAACACCGCATTATTTACAAGGCTATCGAACAGGAAGATCCGGTCAGAGCCGAGGGCATGATGCGGGAACACTCCAACACCATGATCGAATACATCGAAGTCTTTGAGCATCGCAATACCAAACTGACAGTGCGCGACCTCGTGAGCTATTCGGTGCAGGGCAAGCCCGATAAAGAATCACAAAAAACCGGCACGGGTAATTGATAAATGTGTACAACCTCCATTCCACCTGTTCTTTTTCCTATTAATTTATTCAGAGAAGCTGCATCACTATGAATCCCAACCCGGAACTGGTGGCGCAAAGTCAGCAGTTTGAAAAACAGGTAATCGAACTGGCACCAGGCGTGTATGGCGCTGTCGGGTTTGCTGCATCTAATGTGTATATGCTGATCGGTGATGACGGGGCGGTGATAATCGACACCACCGAAACCACCAAAGCTGCCGAAAACATCAAAGCCGAATTCAGAAAAATTACCGATAAACCCTTTACCACCATTATCTACACGCATTCACATCGCGACCATATCAGCGGTGCCACCGTGTTTGCCGAAGAAGGCCAGCCCGAGATTATCGCAAGCGATAACTTTGAATCAGATCTGGTCGTCATTGAACAGCGTCATCCTGCACCGGGCAAAGCACTCATGGCCCGAACCAAACGTCAGTTCGGTATGTCGTTATCTTTCCCCGATGAGCGCGTAAACCTGGGTATAGGGCCGGGAGATCGACCCATGGAAGGCATGGGGGCAGGGTTTATGGCACCCACACTGCACATAACCGACGACAAAACCACTATTACCCGTGCAGGTATCACGCTTGAACTGGTCAAAGCACCCGGGGAAACGCCGGATCACATAGTGGTATGGCTTAAAGATAAAGAAGTGCTGTTCAGTGGCGACAACTTCTATTCTTCTTTTCCCAACCTCTATGCCATACGCGGTACACCGTATCGCGACTTCAATGCCTGGGCTGACACACTCGACCTGCTACTCGGGTTTAACGCGAAGGTACTGGCGCCGGGGCACACCATGCCGGTCATCGGTGCAGATAAAATTACCGGAGTCCTCAGCGACTACCGTGATGCAATTAAACACGTCGTGTCACAAACGGTAGAGGGAATGAACAAACAACTCGGCCCCGATGTGCTTGCCCATAGCGTGTCATTGCCGGACTCACTGGCGAATAAGCCTCATTTAAAAGAGTTTTACGGCAAAGTGTCGTGGTCGGTCAGAGCCTACTTTGCCGGTACCCTTGGCTGGTTTGATGGCAACCCGACCAATCTTGGCAGTTTGTCTCCACAGCAAAGAGCCGATAAAACCATCCGGCTGGCTGGCGGTGCCGATTCAATGCTTGTCTCGGTAAAAAAGGCCGCTCAGGACAACGATCATCAATGGGTGCTCGAATTAACTGATCATCTAATCGCCGCAGACAAACATACCCGGGATGCAAAAACTATGAAGGTGGCAGCACTCAGAGCGCTTGCAGATACCGAAATCAATGCGACCGGGCGCAATTATTATTTGCTGTCTGCAAAAGAGCTGGAAGACACACTTGATTAAGCGGGTATCGGTGTCGCAAATGCTCCCTATTCAATCAACACGGGCCGACTAGATCATGCGAACAGTCACCAGTGAAAACATCACCGACACTTTTCTTGGCTATTTTGGCGCAGATACCGACCCGCGTCTGCACGAAATCATGACGTCTCTTGCCAGTCACCTGCATGATTTTGTGCGCGAA
>JAHDHK010000071.1:0-2184 GCA_020631335.1 Chromatiales bacterium | reverse complement strand
GATCAGCAGGCAACATCACCACGCCAGATAGAGATGAGTTTGTTTTGTTGTCCGACGTGCTAGGGGTGTCATCACTGGTCGATATGATCAACTCATCCGAAGGCGGTACCAATTCCAGTGTGCTCGGGCCGTTTCATATATCCAACGCACCGGCAATGGATATGGGGGCCGACCTCAGAGGCGACACAGAAGGCGAGCTTATTCTGGTCGAAGGTAAGGTAACAGACCTGCAGGGTAACCCGATAAAAGGGGCCACACTCGATATCTGGCAGACCGCCCCGAACGGATTGTATTCATCGCAGGACCCTCAGCAGGACACTTACAACTTCCATGCGTTGTTTACCACAGGGGAAGACGGCAGCTACCGCTTTACCACGGTGCGGCCGGTAAGTTATACCGTGCCGACAGACGGCCCTGTGGGCGAGTTGTTAGACGCAACCGGCAGACACCCGTGGCGGCCGTCTCACCTGCATTACATTATTAAAGCACCGGGCTTTCGCACGCTGGTCACAGAAGTGTTTCCCGATGATGACCCCTACCTTGATCAGGACACTGTCTTTGGCGTACGCGAAGACCTCGTCATGACCTATGTGCCGCAAAGCGCTGACAGTTTTCCAGATGAAGGCTTTGTACTTTCAGGCAGTGTCAATGAAGATTACTCGCGTGTTGACTTCGACCTGATACTGAGCCCGGCTTAGCAGAGTGCTGAAAAACGTGCCGAACTACAGGGCTGCGCGGGCAAATCCGGCATGACAGCCACAATGCTTTTTAGCCGCCATGCAATAGTGTATTTAACACTTATACCAACCACATCTTCCGACAGGAGTTTGTAATGGATCAGGAACTACTCGATAAACTGGCCCTGCGTGAGTTAATCGAAAACTGGGTACTGTGGCGCGACGCCGGTTTCTGGGAGAAGTTTCGAACAGTCTGGCATGACGACGGCCGCATGATGGCCACCTGGACTCAGGGAACGGCAGACGAGTTCATCGAAATGAACAAGCAGGGCTGGGCGCGCGGGGTCACCATTCTGCATTTTCTCGGTGGGTTCAATTGCGAAATCGCAGGCAATCGTGCGGTAACACAAACGAAAATGACGATCTCACAGCGCGGCGATGTACATGGGGTATTGGTCGACGTCGTGTGTACCGGACGCTTTCATGACTTTCTTGAAAAACGAGACGGCAAGTGGGGTATGTGTCTGCGTCAGCCGATTTATGAAAAAGATCGCATGGATCCGGTCGACCCTGCAGCTTCGCTGTCACTTGATACTGAAATACTCAATCAGTTTCCGGTCGGATATCAGCACCTGGCTTACCTGCAATCACAGGTCGGTTATCCGGTTAAAAAAGATATGCCCGGCCTTAAAGGGGAAGACGTAGAAAAACTCTATGCGACCGGACAGGAGTGGTTAGCCGGAAAGTCCATTGACTGGGCTGGCCATACCTGGGGCTGATCATCCGGTCATTAGATGAAACGCGTTTTGTAAGTCAACGGGGCCAACCCGTTAAACATTTCTGAGGAGGAATAATCACATGAGCATAAATAAACCGGTGGTGCTTGCCACCGCCCTGATGTTGACCGGTATCGGTGTACAGGCTGACACCATCAAACTGACCGCAGGCTCCAGCCACCCGCCGTTTCTGCCATGGGTGGAAGCCATCACCAAACATGTGGTCCCCGAAACCAACAAGCGTCTTGAAGCAATGGGGAGTGATCACACCATTCAATGGACAGAAGCCTATGCCGGTGCGCTGTTTAACGCACCCAATGCACTTGAAGGAGTAGAGGGCGGTCTTGCCGATCTGGCCTGGATCGGAACCATCTTCGAACCCGAAAAACTGCCTTTACATAACGTGCATTTCTATGCGCCGTTTGCTGTCAGTGGTGTGCAGGACCTCACTGATATCGGTAACGAACTACACGAAAAAGTCCCTGCCATGCATGAGCAGTGGGCCAAATATAATCAGGTACATCTCGGCGCAATGGCTGATGGTTCGTATCACTTAATCACCAAAGAGCCGGTCGAAACACTGGAAGACCTGCAGGGCATGAAGCTGCTGGCCGGTGGGGCTGTGGGTGAGCAGGCGCAGTTCGTCGCGGGTGGCGGCGAGTGGGTCTGTGAGGGTATCTGGGGTGGTGGTTGCGGTTGTCATGAGTGAATCTCCATTTGGTGAATGATTC
>JAHDHK010000070.1 GCA_020631335.1 Chromatiales bacterium | reverse complement strand
TGTTGATAGAGCCCGATTCAGCACCTAAACTTCGCGGTTCGATCAGGTTAGGTGGCGTGTAAATCAGCGTGCCGTTCAGCTTCAGATCAATTCCCCGGATAGCCATTCGGGGCTTATTCAATACTTTGTGGAGTCGGCATGGCTTGGAATGAACCTGGGGGCAATAATAACGACCCTTGGGGCAACAGGAAAAACGATAGTGGTCCACCGGATCTCGATGAAGTTTTTCGCAATCTGCAAAAAAAGCTGGAAGGGCTTTTCGGTAACAAGCGCGGCGGTGGTAGCAGTAGTGGCGGCTCCGGTGGCGGGCTCGGTCTGCCGGGAAAAATGGGCTCTATCGGCATCATTGCGCTGTTGTCCATTGGCGTCATTTTATGGGTGCTGAGTGGCATATATATCATCCAGCCGGCGGAACGAGGGGTGGTGCAGCAGTTTGGTCGATACGTAAAAACCACATTGCCCGGTCCACACTGGCGGATTCCCTGGCCGATACAATCACTCGAGCGGGTTAACGTTGACCAGAATCGCTCTGTCGAACTCAAGTCGCAGGAGATCCTGACTCAGGATGAAAACATCGTCGAGATCGATCTGGCGGTGCAATACAACATCAAGGATGCGGCGGAGTATCTGTTCAGCGTGGTTGAGCCGGACAGTACATTGCGTCAGGCGGCCGAAAGTGCCCTGCGCGAGACAGTCGGACAAACGCTGATGGACCTCGTGATTACCGAGGGTCGCGGTATTATCCAGACCGACACCAAAGACAAGATTCAGGAAATTCTCGACAGTTACAACGCCGGTGTGCAGGTGACTGCAGTCAACCTGCAAAGCGCCCAGCCGCCCGATGCAGTACAGGCTGCTTTCTCCGATGCCATTAAAGCGCGTGAGGATCAGGAGCGATTTATCAATGAGTCAGAGGCCTATAAAAACGGACTCTTGCCTCAGGCTCGTGGTGACGCGGTCATTGCACTTGAAGAAGCCAGGGCTTACAAGGCGCAGACTGTGAGTGCCGCGCAAGGTGAGGCGGCTCGATTCGAGTCACTGCTAACCGAGTATACAAAAGCGCCTGAAGTCACCAAGCAACGGCTTTATATTGAGTCCATAGAATCTGTGCTATCCAGCAGCAGTAAAGTGATGGTCAATACTGACGGTGGTAATAACCTGATGTACCTGCCTATTGATAAATTGATGGGAGCTTCACCTGCAGCCACGGCAGCGTCTACGCTGCAGAAGCAATTGGATTCTGCGCGACCTGACTTTAACAATCCTGATTCAGGCAGCAGTCTGAGCATTCCGAGGGTTGTACCCGATAGTCGCTCCAGATCACGGGAGGCACGTTGATGTTTAGATTTGGCCTAATAGCACTTGCACTTATTGCATTCCTTTTTTCAGTGAATAGCACTATCGCGCCGTTTTTTGTTGTTGACGAACGCGAGCGGGCGATCAAGCTGTTTCTCGGTGAAATCGAAGAAAAGCACTACGACTCGGGGCTGCATTTCAAATGGCCCTTTTTCAATACAGTGCATAAGTTCAATAATCGCATCATGAACATCGATGCCATTCCGGAACGTGTTCTAACCAGCGAAAAGAAAAATGTCATCGTCTCTTCCTACGTCAAGTGGCGTATTGACAGTCCGAGAGAGTTTTTCAAATCTACCGGTGGTGACAATGGTCGCGCTGAAAGACTGCTGTCTCAGTTCATCAACAAGGGTATAAAAGATGCCATTGGTAAGCGCTCCATGCAGGACGTCATCGCCGGTGAACGTCTTGAGATTATGAAGGAAGTGGCGGTCGCGACTAACGAGCAGGCAAATCCGCTCGGAGTGGAAATTGTCGATGTACGTGTAAAGAAAGTTGAGCTGCCCGAGGATGTCAGTGATTCTGTCTATCGTCGAATGGAGCAGGAGCGTGCGAAGGTTGCCAGAGATTTTCGTTCAAAAGGGCAGGAGAAGGCCAAGGGTATCGTCGCAGATGCTGAGCGCCAGCGTTCAGAGCTACTGGCGGAAGCCTACGAGCAATCGCAGAGAATCCGTGGTGAGGCTGATGCTGAAGCTGCGGAAATCTATGCCAGTGCTTACGGCAAAGACCCGGAGTTCTACGCAATGTATCGCAGCCTCAATGCTTATAAGACGACTTTCAGTGGAAAAAACGATGTTCTACTGATCAAGCCTGACTCTGACTTTTTTAAGTACTTTAACAGTGCCGACGGAAATCAGTAGCGATGTTGCTGGGCAACCGGTTATCCGCGGTGCCTGTTGCTGATGGCTGGTGAAATTCTCACCGCCATCGCACTGGTTATTGTCATCGAGGGGTTGCTCCCGGCGATTAGTCCGGAAGCCTACAAAAAGGCGGTATCACAGTTGGCCGCAATGCCTTCGCGGACTATCAGGATAACCGGCCTGGTGTTAATGGTCGTTGGTGCCGTGTTGTTACAGGTGGTGCACTAGATACCCCGGGCGGGCTTATCGGCGGCAACCCTATGCCGCTTTTTTGTGTGAATCTGTCCGCCTGTCACATCAATGCGATAATGAATTCTACCGCCCGTTGCGTTCAGCGCTTACAATAGGGTGTCGGGGCCATGGTGTTCAATACACTCGTTAAGCCCCTTTTCTGCTCTTTTTAAAAATATCCTGTGAAAAATTACCGAGACATGTACTGGCAACTGCCGGACGGCATGGATGAAATGCTGCCCGAACGCGCCCTGGCGCTGGAGCAACTGCGCAGGCGTATCTACGATCTTCATCGCAGCTGGGGTTTTTCCCCGGTGCATCCACCGTTTGTGGAATACCTCGAATCGCTGCTGACCAGTACCGGGCAGGACTTCGACCGTCAGACATTCAAGGTTGCCGACCCGGTCACCGGCAGGATGATCGGGGTTCGTGCAGATATGACCCCTCAGGTTGCCCGTATCGATGCCCATACACTAGGGGGCCGGGGTATCTCCCGACTTTTCTACATGGGTACGGTTATCAGGGCGTACGCCGATGGTGTTAACGGTAATCGCAGCCCTTTGCAGATGGGGGCGGAGATCTTCGGCCACAGTGGTATAGAAAGCGATGTCGAAGTGATTCGATTAATGCTCGCTACGCTGGAAAGTGCCGGCATCACCGGTATCCATATTGATCTTGGGCATGCAGATATTTTCCGCAGTCTGTCGGATCAGCTGCAATTGACTGAAGTGGATCAGCGCGTTCTGTTTGATCTGCTTCAGCGCAAGGCGGAAAACGATCTGGCGAAGGTTGCCGAGTCGCTTGGTATCGGTGTGGCGGATCGTGAGCTTCTCTGTGCGCTTTGTTCGTTGAACGGTAACGAATCTATGCTGACGCGCGCAGATGCATTGTTGTCCGGATACGGTGATAACATGATCAACGCTTTGGCAACGCTGCGCTCGATCGGTCGCTTGCTGAGCGACCTTGCACCGGAAGTGGTTGTGCATTACGACCTGGCGGAGGTGCGAGGGTATCAGTATCACAATGGGGTGGTTTTCGCAGCTTATGTACCTGAACGCGGCGGCGAGATTGCCCGTGGCGGCCGCTATGACGGCATTGGTGAGGTGTTTGGTAGTAGTCGTGCTGCAACGGGCTACAGTACCGATCTGAAAACCCTGATGAATCTGGGCGGGGAGTCATCTGCGGTCTCTCTCTCTGCGATCAGAGCGCCATTCTCCGGTACCAGTGAACAAAGCAGTGAAAAGCTGCGCAGGAAAGTACAGTCTTTGCGCGAGTCGGGTGAGACAGTGATCACCCGGTTGCAAACGGACAATCAAACTAACGATGGCTGTGACCGGGAGCTGGTTGAAAGAGACGGCCGGTGGCAGCTGGAGAAAATCAATTGAGTAACAACGTCGTTGTTTTGGGGACCCAGTGGGGTGACGAAGGCAAAGGTAAGATCGTCGATTTACTGGGCGCAGATGCATCCATAGTGGTTCGTTATCAGGGGGGGCATAACGCAGGCCATACCCTGGTCATCGAAGGCAATAAGACCGTACTGCATCTGATTCCGTCGGGCATCATGCACGAAGGTGTTGAATGCGTGATTGGCAACGGGGTTGTGCTTTCCCCGGATGCGCTCCTGAACGAAATAGCAACACTTGAAAAAAGTGGTGTTGCTGCCAGCGATCGAATCAAAATCAGTGACGCCTGTACATTGATACTCCCGTACCACGTCAAGCTCGATCAGGCACGGGAAAAGGCTGCCAACAAGAACGCCATCGGCACTACCGGCCGCGGGATCGGGCCGGCTTATGAAGACAAAGTGGCCAGACGCGCAGTGCGTGTCAGTGACCTGTTTGATCGGGAATTGCTCCGGCACAAAATAGACAGCGCACTGCAGCTGCATAATTTTGTACTGGAGGGAATGTATGCGGAGCCGGCAATTGATCCCGGGCAGGTCTTTGAAGACTGTCTGACATTTGCCGAGAGAATAGAGCCGATGGTCATCAACTGTGCAGACTATCTCGCTCAAGCCTGCCGCCGTGGAGACAGGTTATTGCTCGAGGGTGCTCAGGGGACGCTGCTCGATGTTGACCATGGTACCTATCCATTTGTCACTTCGTCCAATACGACAGCGGGTGCGGCAGCCAGCGGTTCTGGTATCGGACCACGTGATATTCACTATGTGCTGGGCATTACCAAGGCTTACACCACGCGTGTGGGTGCCGGGCCTTTTCCCACTGAGCTTGATGATGCTGCCGGACAGCACCTGGGTGAGCGGGGGCATGAGTTCGGTGCGACTACCGGGCGGCAAAGACGATGTGGCTGGTTTGACGCAGTCGCGGTTCGACGTGCCTGCCAGCTGAATAGTATCAGCGGGCTATGTATCACCAAGCTGGATGTGCTTGATGGTCTGGAGGAACTGAAAATAGCAACAGCCTACGAGCTCGATGGCGAACAGATTGACAGCCTCCCTTCAGGAGCAGCGCAACTTGCCAGGTGCAAACCTGTGTATGAGACAATGCCCGGATGGGACGCGGGTACGGAAGGCGTGTTAACTTGGGCGGAGTTACCGGAAAATGCGCAGGCCTACCTTGAGCGGCTGGCGGTACTGACGGACACCCGGCTTGCGATTGTATCAACCGGACCCGACAGAAAAGAAACAATTGTGCTGGAAAGCCCGTTTCAGTCCTGATCTGTGATACCGGGCGTTATGCCCCGGTGGCCTCGGAATTTGTACCGGGGCCGATGAGAACGGCTTGACGGTTACCAACCGTGCAACTACACATGCACCGTCGGTTGCCGGCTGGTTCCGGGATCTTCAAGAAACGGGTAAAAATGCTCTGGGTGAGGTACAAACTACAAACATGTGGTGCCGAGAAGAGGACTTGAACCTCCACGGGGTTACCCCCACTAGCACCTGAAGCTAGCGCGTCTACCAATTCCGCCACCTCGGCACGAGGTCGCTTATCACGAGCGCGAAACTATAGAAGTCTGCATCGTCGATGTCAATTGAATAGATTGAATAATCGGTGCAATAAAAACAATCAGCGGTGAGGTTTACCAATATGACCGGCAAAAAGCCGCGCAGCGCGAAAAAGAAAATCAAAAAAGAACCACAACAGTACAAATTCGAAATAGCCAGCCGGCTGGCACTGGCCGAGCTGCTTCAGTCTGCAGGGCGGCCGCTCACACACGAGCAGGTAGCTGACAGTTTGCAAATGTATGCGCGTGACGACAAGTTCGACGCGCTGGGCAGGCGGCTGGGTGCGATGGCCCGTGACGGACAGATTGTCAGAAACCGCCGTGGTGGTTATCTGCTGGTGGATGAACAGCAATTAATTCGCGGGCGGGTATCGGCTCACCCTGACGGCTATGGTTTTCTGATCGGGGAACATGGCGACGACGATATCTTTTTAAGCGCCCGGCAAATGCGACGTGTGCTGGATGGTGATCGGGTGGTTGTGCACATCACCGGTAAAGACAATCGAGGTCGCTCGGAGGGGGCGATCGTGGAAGTCGTCGAGCGCGCCAACAAAACGGTAGTTGGTCGCCTGGAAGTAAAGCGAGGGGTCGCGGTACTGCATCCGGACAACAAACGCATCAGTGTTGAAATTTTAATCAGCGATAAAGGGAAAGCAAAAAATGGTCAGATAGTGTTGGTGGAAATTGTCGAACAACCCACCAATCGCCACCCGCCTATCGGCGCAGTGATAGAGGTGCTTGGGGAGCACATGGCACCGGGGATGGAGATCGATGTCGCTATTCGCTCGCGCGATATCCCGTCTGAGTGGCCACAGGAAGTGATAGCTCAGAGCAGCGCTTTGGGCACGGAAGTAGATCAGCAGGCGATAGCTGACCGCCGCGATATCCGTTCGCTGCCGCTGGTTACCATTGATGGTGAAGATGCGCGTGACTTTGATGATGCGGTATTTGCAGAAGCCAAGCCGTATGGCTGGAGATTACTGGTTGCGATAGCCGATGTGTCCCACTACGTTGAGCCCGGCACGGCGTTGGATCGCGAAGCGCTTAATCGGGGCACTTCCGTTTATTTTCCACAGCGGGTTATACCCATGTTACCTGAGAGCCTGTCGAATGGTCTGTGCTCTCTCAATCCCGACGTGAACCGGCTGTGTATGGTCTGTGATATGGCGATCACTCATGAGGGTGAAATCAAGCGCGCCAGATTTTATCCGGCCACCATGCGCTCTCATGCACGACTGACGTATACCGAAGTGGCGAAGTTTTTTTCAAACAAAAATAAGCCTGTTTCCAAATTAAAAACGCTGGTCAAACCACTGAGTACATTACACGAGTTGTATCTTGTGATGCGCGAGGCCCGTTCCCGGCGGGGTGCAATAGACTTTGAAAGTAATGAAACCCGAATTGAATTCGACGAGCAATCCAAAATAAAGAAGTTGGTCCCGGTTGAGCGCAACGATGCGCATATGATGATCGAGGAATGCATGATTGCTGCGAACATCAGTGCGGCCCGCTATTTGTCACGACATCGAATTTCCGGCCTCTATCGTGTACATGAGGGACCGGCGGAAGACAAGCTGGTTGATTTGAGAAAGTTTCTGCAGCAGCGAGGTCTGACCCTTGCCGGTGGTGATAAGCCGACTGCAAAGGACTATGCGCATACGCTGATAGAGGCGGGTGATCGCGCTGACCTGAATGTGATTCAAACAGTATTACTGCGCTCTATGAATCAGGCGGTATACACCACACGAAACAACGGACACTTCGGGCTTGCGCTTGATTACTATGCGCACTTTACGTCCCCCATTCGCCGGTACCCGGATCTAATGACTCACCGTGCTATCAGGCACGTACTGAAGGCTCGCAGTAAAGAGGGCTTCTCGTACGAGGAGACGCAGGTTGACGATATTGGTGATCATTGTTCTATGGCGGAACGACGTGCGGAAGCAGCTGTTCGCGATGTAGTAGCATGGCTGAAGTGCGAATACATGCAGGATCAAATCGGTTCTACACATGCGGGTGTTATCAGCGCTGTCACCTCTTTTGGATTATTCGTTGAGCTACAGCATATTCACGTGGAGGGTTTAGTTCATATTACGGCGCTACCCAAAGATTACTATCAGTTCGATCCGGTCAATCACCGTTTGCAGGGCCGTGCCGGTGGGATGGAATTCACCCTGGGCCAGGTGGTTGAAGTAAACGTAGCAGCGGTGAATATTGACGAGCGGAAAATTGATTTTCAGCTCGAGAGTTTTACTCCTGCCGGTAAAGCTGCGCGAAGCGGTGGCGGGAAAAAAGCAAAAAAAGAAAAGAAAAAAGGCAGGAAACTGTCTTCCGGAAAAAAAGTAACGTCTTCGAAAAAGAAAGTGCGGAAAAAGAAAGTTGCCGGTAAAAGCAAAAAAAAGCGCGTCAGTAAGAAAAAACAGGCAGCAACATTGCCACGCAAAAAACGCGGGGCAGACTCATCATGAAGCTGGACACGGTGTACGGTATCCATGCAGTAACCGCTTTCCTGAACAACAGAGCGGCACAGGTAAAAACGGTTTTATTTTCTGATAAAAGAAACGATCCGCGGCTCGACACCCTGCGGCGGCTTGCCGATAGCTGTAACGTACCCTGCGAAGATCTGGCAGCCAGGGAGTTTCAACACAGGTTTGATCAATGGAAGCATCAGGGGGTTGTAGCACTGTGCCAGCCGGCAGAGCCGATGACCGAGCCGCAGATGCTGGAGATGCTCGCCGGGCTGGAAAAGCCGGCGCTGGTGCTGGCGCTGGATCAGATAACCGATCCGCATAATTTCGGAGCGGTGCTTCGAACTGCTGATGCTGCCGGGGTGGATTGTGTATTGCTCCCCAGGAATGGCAGTGTTGGCATGACACCGGTGGTTCGAAAGGTGGCAAGTGGCGCTGCGGAGACGATACCGGTGTGTCGGGTGACGAATCTGGCGCGCAGTCTCGGAGAGCTCAAATCGTTGGGATTGTGGTTGTATGGTGCTGCCGGTGAAGCGGGCGCCGTAGGTTATAACACCGTAGATCTGTCAGCATCAGTGGGTATTGTGATGGGGGCGGAAGGAAGTGGGCTGCGCCGCCTGAGTCGACAGGCCTGTGATCAGTTAATCAGTATTCCGATGGCGGGCTCGGTCGAGAGTCTCAATGTGTCTGTGGCCACCGGTATTTGTCTGTACGAAGCCGTCAGACAACGAGGCATTGAAAAAATGTCCTGAGCTTCTCCGTCGGACTCCTTTGTGTGTTATACTAGGGAGTTCACCAAGTTGTTCCTCCTTGTCCAGCACAACTTTGAAGTGCGGGCATCATCCACAGGAGTCTTTAATGAGACACTACGAAATTGTGTTTCTGGTCCATCCGGATCAGAGCGAGCAGGTCCCCGCGATGATCGAACGGTATCGCGGCATTATCGAAAATGCCAGTGGCACCGTCCACCGCGAAGAGGATTGGGGGCGCCGTCAACTGGCCTACCCGATCAACAAGGTCTACAAAGCGCACTATATTCTGCTGAATATCGAATGCACCCATGAGACTCTCGAAGAACTGACCAGTGCGTTCCGTTTTAACGATGCGGTTATCCGCCACATGGTTATCAAGCGAAAGGCGGCTGTCACGGCTGAGTCTCCACTGCTTAAGCGTGAAGAAGACGAAAAGCGCAGTGACGACAGACCTCGCCGCGATGACAGCGAAGACCGTCCGGCATACAACGTAAACGAAGGCGAGCCTTCCGTTGTTGAAGGGCAGGCTGCTACCGAAGGTGCAGCTGATTCCGAGGGTTCAGAAACAGCCGACGAAACCCGTCCGGCTAACGGAGAGTAGACATGGCGCGATTTTTCCGACGAAAGAAGTATTGCCGTTTTACCGCTGAGAACATCGAGCATATCGATTACAAAGATCTCGAGTTACTCAAAGCCTATGTCACCGAGACCGGTAAAATCGTCCCGAGCAGAATCACGGGCACCAGTGCACGTTACCAGCGTCAGCTGGCCTCTGCTGTTAAGCGGGCGCGATACCTTGCGCTGTTGCCTTACAGTGATCATCACTAGGGGTGCGATAGCACACTGAGCTTAGGCAGGCGCAGCATGGGCGGCGCCTGCACAGATCGATAGCCGTTGAGCGCGGCGGCAGTCGGTCACTACCTCGTTGAACTCATGTTTCTGGCACTTGCAGGGTATTCTGTCAGAGGGCCGGTGCAAGGCGCTATTGTGGCGTCCAGTGCATTGGTACTCTCAACCATTCTGGCACCACTTGTCGTTGTCAGCAGCGCTATTGTTGCGCTCATCTGGATGCGGCTGGGCGCGAGAGCGGGACTGATAACAGTCGGAATCTCGCTACTGTTTTCGACGACAATCGCACTAATGACCGCGCTGCCTGTACTTGCACCGTCGGCGGTAATGGTATCCTCCTGGTTACCGGTAATCGTCATGGCTTGGGTGCTGCGCAACACGGTCAGGCTGGATCTATCATTCCTTGCCGGGGCGGCGTTAGTCGCGACCGTGCTAGTTGCCGTGTACGCGGCGATTCCGGATATAGCTGCCAGCTGGCGCCGATTGTTTTCTGCTGTGCTTGAAAATCCACAGATGTTTCCCGGCCAGTTTCAGGAAATGGATCCTGAAGTACGGGATCGATTGTTAACCAGTGCCAGCAGATACATCACCGGTCTGTATGGGGCGATGTGGTTTTTTCTGGCGGCACTAAGCCTGCTGCTTGCGCGTTCATGGCAGGCTCAATTATTCAACCCCGGCGGGCTGAGGAAGGAATTTCACGAACTGCGCTTCGGTGTGGTGATCAGCGTTGTGGCGATTGTTGTGGCTTGCGCCGCACTGCTGACACGCGTGGAATTACTGGTTGCGCTGGCCATGCTGGTCTGTGCCATTTTCGCCTTGCAGGGGGTAGCCATCCTGCATGGAGTGGTACGTCGCCGCGGGTTGGGAACAGTGTGGCTGGTCGTCGCCTATGTACTTATTTTGTTTACCATGCCTGAGTCAGTAATCTTTCTGGCAGTTTGCGGAGTGACTGATGCGTGGTTTGATTTTAGAAAGAGGGCGGGCAATGTGCCTGCTGAAAGTGATCAACAATAGAAGGTAAATAACATGCAGGTTATCTTGCTGGAAAAAATCAGTAATGTGGGAAATCTCGGCGATCTGGTAGACGTCAAGCCAGGGTTTGCCCGCAATTTTTTGCTGCCTAACGGTAAGGCGCAAATGGCAACGAAAGCGAACATTGAAGAGTTCGAAGCCAAGCGTGCAGAGTATGAAGCACAGCAAACCTCACTGCTCAATGCTGCCAAGCAAAGAGCCGCTTCACTGGAAGGTGCTTCAGTTACCGTACTCGCTCGCTCTGGTAACGAGGGTAAATTGTTCGGTAGCGTCGGGGCTGATGAAATAGCGGTTGCGTTCACTGCAGCAAACCTGCCGGTTGAGAAACGTGAGCTTCGCCTCCCGGACGGACCACTGCGCAATACCGGTGAACACGACATTGTTCTGCATATTCACCCTGAAATTGATGTCGATGTGAAGGTGGTTGTAGAAGGCGAAGAAGAGTAACGCCACAGCTTCCGGTGTTTTTAATTTGACCGAGGGGGAGTGTCCCCTCGTGATGTGTTCCCGGTCCTGCCTGCCTGACATCCATCGTTTGATAGCACCGCACTAATGGTGCTGGTGGTATAAAAACTTTATTCATAAACACCATTATTGTTGGTGAAACTGGGTAGAATGTCAGTTCGTTCTGAGCTGACCCTGCGCTTTTGGCTACTCCCTATCCTGTCGATCACGATGCCGCCAATATCCGGCTGCCACCGCACTCAATCGAGGCGGAACGTTCGGTCATCGGCTCACTCATTCTCAATCCAGACTCATGGGACAAAATTGCCGATGTGGTCGCTGAGGCAGATTTTTATCGTCACGACCATCGCCTGTTCTTCCGTGCAGTTGAATCGCTGGCTGATTCTAATGCGCCTCGCGATGCAGTAACTGTCGCAGAGCGGCTTGAATCCTCAGGGGAGCTGTCTGAAACGGGCGGATTGCCCTACCTGATGGAGCTCGCAGAGCAAACCCCGAGTGCCACTAACATTGTTGCGTACGCCAAAATTGTGCGTGAACGCTCTGTGTTGAGGCAGTTGATTTCTACCTGCAACTCAGTCGCTGACCTTGCCTTCAGGCCCGATGGGCTAGGGGTCTCTGAAATTCTCGATTCGGCCGAATCGCAGATGTTCGCCATTGCGGATCAAACCAGCCGTGCTACTGCTGGACTGATGAAAGTCGGCGATATCATGCAAACCACAAAGGAAAAGCTGGAGGAGCTCGGCGCTAACCCGAGCACATTGACCGGCGTGTCGACGGGGTATAAAGATCTCGATAAACTCACCTCCGGACTGCAGCGCTCCGACCTGATTATCATTGCCGGTCGCCCGTCGATGGGAAAAACGTCTTTTGCAATGAACATTGTTGAAAACGTGGCGTTGAGTCAGAAGCTGCCGGTTGCCATGTTTAGTATGGAAATGCCCGGTGAGCAATTGTGTATGCGGATGATTTCCTCACTCAGCAAAATTGAACTGAACCGGGTGCGAAACGGACAGCTCAATGACGCCGACTGGGCCAGAATTACCTCTGCAACCAATATACTGCACCAGCACAGCCGGATATATATTGATGAAACTCCGGCGATGTCACCAACAGAGGTGCGCGCTCGGTGCAGACGTCTTGCGCGTGAGCAAAACGGTATCGGTCTGGTGGTGATCGACTATCTGCAGTTAATGCAAACCGGTAATCGGGCGGAGAACAGAGCAACGGAAATATCCGAGATTTCCCGGTCTCTCAAGGCGTTGGCAAAGGAGCTTTCCGTGCCGGTAATTGCGCTTTCCCAGTTGAATCGTAGTTTGGAAACCCGCCCGGATAGAAGACCGATCATGTCGGATTTAAGAGAGTCCGGCGCCATTGAGCAGGATGCCGATGTCATCGCCTTTGTCTATCGCGATGAAGTCTACAACCCCGATTCACCGGACAAAGGGACTGCAGAAATATTAATTCGCAAACAGCGTAATGGACCCACCGGAAGTGTGCGACTGACGTTTAACGGACAATGGACCCGATTCGACAACTACGCGCCTGAGCATTACGGAGAGTCGGACCAATACTCAAGTATCCAGGACCTCGATGAGTGAACGGGAAAACCGACAAGTCAATATCAGCATAGACCTGGCCGCGATCAGGTATAACCTGAAACGCGCCCGGGAACTGAGTGTCGGCGCGAAAATTTTCAGTGTGATCAAGGCGGATGCCTACGGGCATGGTGCTTTGCGAATTCTGCCGGCGCTGGCTGATTCTGACGCCTTTGCTGTTGCTAATGTATCCGAGGGTCTCGCGATCAGGAACGCCGGACAGGACAAGCCCGTTCTGGTGCTGCAGGGGTTTCATTCAACCCAGCAGTTGCGTGACTGCGGTCGAGCCGGGCTATGGCCGGTGATTCACCACCGCGAGCAGCTCAATATGTTCGATGGGGTAAAGCTGACTGCGCCGTTAGCGGGTTGTTGGGTGAAAGTTGACTCCGGCATGGGACGACTGGGGTTTAAGCCTGCAGAAATCCCACAAATCTGTACTCATGTTAGACAACTCGGGGTGCCTGTACTCGGCATGCTTACCCACTATGCAAGTGCAGATCGGGTGGCGGATATTTCGACAGATCGGCAGTTGCGGGTATTTAGAAAAACGTCACATGCAGGGGTAGACCGATCGGCCTCAAACTCTGCTGCAATTCTTACCCGCCGTGACAGTGACTTTGAGTGGGTGCGACCCGGGCTGATGCTTTACGGAGCGGATCCGCGGGAATACCACCCGGGTATGTCAGACAACGAAGATGCCGCATTGCAGCCGGCCATGCGCGTGACTGCCCCGGTGATTGCCGTGCGTGAACTCAAAAGAGGCGATCGGGTCGGGTATGGCGGCACCTATGAGTGTAAAGAGAATACACGGGTAGCTATAGTCGGTGCCGGCTACGGCGACGGTTATCCGCGTGCTGTCTCGCCGGGAACATGTGTAATGCTGGGCAACCGCAGAGTGCCGATTATCGGACGTGTGTCGATGGATTCCATGAGTGTTGATATTTCTGCGTTGTCAGTGTCTCCTCCGCTGGATTATCCGGTAACGCTGTGGGGGCATGACAGTCTGCGTGTGGATGAAATTGCTGATCGGGTAAGTACGATCGCGTACGAACTGCTATGTTCCATCAGAGGTAAACGCAGCTGGCACGATCCGGCGGCAGGTATAAACGTAAGGGCGCTGAAGTAAAAGTCAGTTTTTTGACAAGCGAACGCACGATGTGCGTATCTATGTGCGGATATAGTCAACTCATACTCGCGTTTTGTTGACTGTGACTGCTAAACGAAAGTGAATTGTAAAGCGCACTTTGTTGCGGCGCGAAGTTCTGACTTGTGAATGCTCTCCGCGTTTTCACAGCAGAACAGCAAGCTCACGGTGGGGCTGGCACGCCGAATCCTGCCCCTGAGGTTACATACTGTTTCAAAAAATACATAAAATGCAAATTCGATCAGGGTACGGTTACCATCGTTGTGCCGCTGCGGTACAGTTCTGGCTGTAATTATTTGATCAGTTACAGAATGCTTTGGGTCGTGTCATGGACGCACAGCTGGCACAAAGCGTGACTGGTGATCTCTACTTGTTAGGCCACAGATGGCCTGGAACGTCATGGATTTTAAATGAAACCAATCAAAAAAGCGGTATTTCCTGTCGCCGGTATGGGCACCCGGTTTCTTCCGGCTACCAAAGCAAACCCGAAAGAAATGCTGCCGGTGGTAGACAAGCCACTGATTCAGTACGCGGCGGAAGAGGCGGTTGAAGCAGGTATCGATACGCTTATTTTTGTAACAGGCCGAAATAAACGCTCAATCGAAGATCATTTCGACACTGCGTATGAGCTGGAGCGGGAACTCGAAGAGCGAAACAAAGAGAAGATGCTTCGTATCGTCCGGGAAATTTTGCCACCGGAAGTAAAATGCGTTTTTATCCGTCAGTCCGAGGCGCTGGGTCTGGGACATGCGGTGCTATGCGCAAAGCCGGTGGTAGGCGACGAGCCGTTTGCCGTTATTCTTGCTGATGATCTGATCAGTTCAGACAATAAATCTGTATTAAGTCAAATGGTCGACGTATACGACTATCAACATTGCTCTGTACTTGGTGTCCAGGAAGTGCCTATGGAAGAAGTGCATCAGTACGGCGTGGTTGATGCTCGCGAAACGGACAGCCGCATGTACGAAGTGCGTGGCATGGTTGAAAAACCTGCCCAGGCAGATGCACCATCTAACCTGGCAGTGGTCGGGCGATACATTCTGACCCCGAAACTGTTTGAGTTGCTGGAGACTCAGGAACGTGGTGCCGGTAATGAAATCCAGTTAACGGATGCTATCGCAAGGCTGCTTGGAAATCAGCGGGTACTCGCGTACAACTTTATCGGCAAACGTTTTGACTGTGGCAGTAAACTCGGGTACCTGCAGGCTCAGGTCGAGTATGCGCTGGCACATGAAGAGGTAAGTGAAGAATTTCGCGACTACTTGCAGGGGCTGGACCTCGGTCCGGTCGTCGCCGAAAAAAAAGCGGCTAATGGTTAGCACCAGTGAACAGAGAGTTTAAAAAAGGCGCCGTTAGGCGCCTTTTTTTTACCTGGTGTTTGCTATCCGTCGGTAGCTTCAATTTGCGGATCGCATACTGTCTTCAGGAAGCATGATATTAAACTGATCGCGTAAACGAGCATCCAGGGCTGCATCAATATGGTTAGGGTAGTGAGTACCTAATATTTCCTTAACACGCCTGGTTGCTTCGGTGAGCAGGTCGGGTCTGTCTTTTTCATACCATTCCTTCGGACTGTTGCGATCACCCAGATCAGGGTACAGATATTCTTTCTGCATTAACTGCATGGTCTGTTGGTGTCCTAAGTAGTGTAATGGTCCATCGATACACACATCCCGCATAGTCTGTATAGAAAGGGATTCCCGGTTGATGTCTATGCCGCGGATGGTTCGGTTAATCGCACCGAGCATATCGTTGTCGATGACATAGCTTTCCATGCAGGCACCGAGCAAGCTCGCATGCATGCCGGCAGATTCGTAAATCATGTTAGCGCCCGAATGTGCCGCCAGGGTTACTGTATAGCCTTTTTCATAACCGGACTGTGCATCAGGGAGTTTTGCATCAGCCATCCCGGCTGCAATACCGGTGGGCAGGTCATAGTACCTTCCCATTTGTCCGCAGGCAGCCATCAGTATCGCCTGTTCGCCACTGCCTCCGCTCATGGCTCCGGTGCGCAGGTCAGATACGAATGGCCAGGTGCCGAAAATTGCCGGGTGCTTCGGTTTTATCATATTTACGTAAACCAATCCGGCGAGTACTTCGGCAACTGCCTGTACTACTGATCCGCCAATGGCGGCAGGGCTGGTTGCGCCGGCTTGCCCTGCTGACAGTAATAACACCGGCATGCCACCGCGGACTGCCGCTTCCAGGCACGCGCAAGCGTCTTCGGCAAAGCGAAGCGGGGGTACCACAAAGCAACATGACATCGATACAAATGGCCTTTCGCGCCAGGCTGCTTCAGAGCCTGCCACCTGATGCAAAAGAGAGAGTGATTCATCTACATGTTCCGGCAGTACCCAACTTGAGCCGACATGTTTTGTTGTGCCGCTGATAGATGCATAAAGCGTATTGAGATCGAGGTCGGCTGGCTCGACCATATCACGGGCCACAATAGAGCGCTGGAAGTAATGAATGTGTTCCATGCTATCGACAATGCGTGCAATATCGTAGAGATCCTGCAGGGTGGAATCGCGATATTCCCGCCCGTGCACATCAACAATGTGGACAGCGGCGCCGGCTGTACCGAAGTAGCATTTTGAATCAGAGATTTCCATATCATGTTTCGAATCCTGACCATGCAAAACAAAATTTCGAGCGCAGTTGGCAATCGTGTCTTCGACTAGAGAGCGCGGAAAAAACAACCGGCCGTCGCGATACGTCCCGCCACCTTTTACTACCGCATCGACACAACTCGGGATTGCTTGTGCGAGCCCTACATTTTCCAGCACATCCATCACCGCTTCGTTGACAGCTTCAACGTCGCTGGTGGAAAGCGGTGCAAAACGACCGCCGGACATACCCGGATTGACCGCTCGTTCCTCAGCGCGCAACGGTGCTGCCCGCTCGGCTTTTTTCGCAGCTCTTGCGCCGCGTCTGGATTTTCTTCTGGGTTCAGTCATGGTGGCCGCTCTGTTGAAGCGGCATTAGTATCACGGCTGTAGAGACGTTATTTGATCAGATACGACACAGCTGAGATACGTTTTAAGTCAGGTTGCGACTGACTCTAAAAAGATTTAACAAACGCTAACCGGATAGATAAGCGGAGAATTGTCAGGCAGAGTGGCTTATCAGTAATTTTTCCGGTTTATCCCCGACATAAATATGCCGGGGATAAAGCAACTATGGTTACTTGATTTCCAGTAGCTCTACTTCGAAAACCAGCGTTTCACCCGGGCCTATGTCACGACCTGCACCGCGTTCACCGTAGGCGAGTTCAGAAGGGATAACAAAGCGATATTTACTGCCCACGTTCATCAGCTGCAATCCTTCGGTCCAGCCCGGAATAACACCGTTCAGGCCGAATTCTGCAGGCTGTCCGCGTGCAATTGAACTGTCGAATTCTGTGCCGTCGATCAGTGTGCCGACATAATGTACAGAAACGGTATCGGCGGCTGTCGGCTTCTCGCCGCTGCCTTCAGTCAGTACCTCATATTGCAGGCCGGAATCAGTCACCGTTACCCCGTCACGCTCACTGTTTTCCTTGCGGAAATTGTCACCGGCTTCTCTGGCAACCGCAATTTGTTCCTGCTGAGCTTTTTGCTCAAAGTCCTGCAGTGTCGTTTGTGCCTCTTCCAGAGATATAAGTGCTTCGCCGCCTTCATGCTGAGCTCGTATACCGGCAACAAGTGCTTCGTAGTCCAGCTCACCATAGCGCTGTGTAATCCGGTCTCCGATCATTATGCCGAGACTGTAGCTTTTTTTTGCGCCATCCTTCTCAAGGTCTACCTCTGCAGAAGCAGTTGAGAAAACCATGCCTGCGGTTGACAGCGAAACCACCGCCATCGTACTTAAAAATTTGTTCATGAATGCCCTTTTTATTGAAGTGAAAGTATATTCCAGCGATATCACTGGCAGGAGTTGAAACCGGCTGGATTGCACGAGCAGTCATGAATCAACACCTGCAGATTTTGTCAGGTTTTACGCAGGGTAAGTGTAGCAGTGAAAAAGCGATTTCATTGCTTTGCGGGTTGCCTGTCCGCGTGTTATTTCATCTGCCTTGTGGTGTTGTCACAAACAGATAAGACAGCTGGCTGATTAATGGTTCAAATCGAGTTGCCCGGCGGAGGTATTCCTGCCGGTAGATCCGCAGCACCAGATCCATGCGGTTCAGTATTACCAATAACTGCTCGATAGTCCTGCGCAATACTGCTGAATCTGTTCGGCATTATCCGATTTGATTCCTGCTATGCCTTGAGGTTCAATGAATTCTTCATCAGGCAGCAATGATTCCAATAAATGAAATTCTACGACTGTTTAACCGCACCCAGCCCTCGCAGAGTTCGGATGTTTATTGCTGAAAAACAAATTGAAATACCGGTGGTAGAGGTGGATCTTGCCGGCAGAGAACAACACGGAGAGGCGTTTCAAGAAATCAATCCCTATCGCACAGTGCCGGTGCTGGCGCTTGATAACGGACAGGTTCTCACCTCCAGTTTCGCGATTATTCATTATCTTGAAAATCTGTATCCTGAACCTTCACTGACCGGCGGGTCTGCAGAGGAAAAAGCGATCATTATGGATCTGGATCAGCGCATGGAAAGCGAAGGATTTATGGCGGTTGGCGAAGCGTTCCGCAATCGCGCCAGGTCTTTTGCCAGTCATGCACTCACTGGCAGGCACGAATATCCGCAAATACCGGCATTGGTGGAGCGCGGTGCCCTGAGAACCACAAGATTTTTTGAATGGCTGGATGAATTGCTCACGAGCCGCCCGTTTGTAGCAGGGCACCAATTTACAATCGCAGACATAACAGCGTTTGTTACTGTTGAGTTTGCTCAGTGGATCAAGCAGCATCCCGCTCCGGAGCTGGTTAATCTGCAGAAATGGTATGAGGACGTAGGCAAGCGTGACAGTGCAAAGGTATAGCGTCGTCCGTGACGGTTAGTGGGTATTTCAAGCCTCAGGTATTACCGCATAGGTCAAAGTGGCGTTGCAAATAGAGCGCTTGTTTTCATCCTGTAGCAAGACCTCACCGAACACGAGCGATCTGCCGGATTTTACGACTCTGCCTGTTGCGATAACAGCTGTGTTTTTGGCCGGCCGCAGGAAGCTTGTGTTTTGGTTGACGGTTGCACAGTTTATGAACTTTCCGTAGCCGATGAAACAAACGTAGACCATGCAGGTGTCTATGAGTGCCATGAGTGACTGCCCGCATAGAATGCCTCCCACTCTGCAGAGATTATCGTTATATGGCATACGCATGATCACTTTTTCAGAATCGATTTGTTCGATATTAATATCAAGTGACTGAATCCACGGGGCAAATATTTTTTTATAATGTTCGCGGGCGGCTGCCAGTGATACGGATGAATCATCGTCTTTGTTCATCGTGCAGCTCCTGAAAGTATTGAGATAGCAATGGTTGATAGCCGTGGGTAGATCAACTCAATTGATAACCAACGGTACCGCATTCGCTAAAGTTGATCTCGACGGTAGTACCCGGTTTCGGTTGAATGACACCCAGACAGGTACCGGTAGTCACCCATTGACCGGCAGTTAATGACTTGCCATGCTCATGCAGTTTCTGATGGAGCCACAACAGTGAATTCAGAGGGTGTCCCATCACCGCAGCGCCATTTCCGCTATTAGTGGTTTCACCGTCTACATATGCAACCACATTAACGCCGGCCAGATCTTTTGCCTGCCAGTTGGCGATGGCCGGGCCGTGAATAAAACCTGCGTTTCCGCCGAAATCTGCGATGGCTGCGTAGAGTGGCGGCAACCCGTCACCGATGGTTCGCCGGCCGATCAGTTCGACTGCCACATGGACTGACCGGATATATTCGGAAATCTGTGTTTGATTCAGCACTGTGTCTGCAGGTATGTCTCGATCAATGAGAAAGGCAAACTCCGCCTCGCCACCGAGCAATCCGCCGCCGGTGTTTATTCGGGCGTTTGATTCATAGACAGTCGATTGGTGCAGTGGCCCGTAAAAAGGCCCGTCACAACCGAACAGCTTTTGTGAAGTCTCGTTGGTAGCGCCGACTTTATACCCTGCCTGTGCACCCGGGTAGCACTCTGAAATCATGTCTTGCAGCTGATAGGCGTCGGTTTCGGCAGGTATCTCGCTTAACAGCCCCGGTTCAACTTGCGTATTATTCTGGCGGGCCTGAGCCAATTGCAGTGCCAGCTCGGATAAACTCATTTTTCGTCCATCGGTGATCGGATTAATTGCAGCATCGTATTGGCTTACAATCGCGCAGGCAACCCCGGTAGTTTGCATGTGTGGCTACTCTTCGGGCTGTGTGCCCATCGCATTTTTCTGTTAACAGGGTATTTCAGGTTTGGATTCAGTTACACAAATTGCGCTGGGTGCCTCTGTGGGTGGTCTGGTGGCAGGCAGCAGGATAGGCAGAAGTGCACTGTTGATTGGCGCGGCGCTTGGGTGTGCACCCGACTTTGATGTGTTTGTGCCATTCGATGGTGCGGTAGAGTCTTTCACTTATCATCGCAGCTTCAGTCACAGTCTGATTGTACTGACGTTGCTGTGCCCGGCGTTGGTTGTACTATTGCGCAGTTTTACCCGATTGAGAATGCTGTCATTGGGCCGGAGTGCGTTATTCGTCTGGCTTACACTGGTGACACACGCCGCTCTGGATGCCTTTACTGTTTATGGCACCCAGTTGTTCTGGCCAATCTCTGATTACCCGGTGTCGGGCTCCAGTATTTTTATCATTGATCCGCTTTACACCATCCTGTTGTTTGCAGGAATTATTGCGTTATGGTGCCATGCTACCCGGGGTGTGCAGTTGAATCGTCTTTGCCTGGGGCTCTCCTGTGTGTATCTGTGCTGGTCGGTCGTCAGTAAGCACCACATTGAGCGCTCGGTGGAAAAAAAATTATTGGCACAGGGAGTTGCCTATGAGCGTCTGCTCACTACACCAATGCCATTCAATACGCTGGGGTGGCGATTCGTTGCCATGCAGCCGCAAGGTTATCTGACCGGTTTTGCATCTGTGCTCGATCCGTCGGATAGTCCGTTGCAAATAAACCGGTTTGAAAGTGATCAGCAACTACTCAATGGATTATCCGGGCACTGGCCGGTGCAGCGTTTGCAGCGCTTTACTCACGGGTTTTACAAGGTGAGCGAATTAGAAGATAAAGTGGTCATGACCGATTTGCGTATGGGCGTAGAAGGTGCCTATATCTTTAACTTTGTTGTTGGCATCATCGACGATGGCAGCGTAGTTCCGGTAAAGAGTAAAGAGGTTCAGTTGCCACGCGATTATTCTGCGTTTGGTACGCTCATGAAGCGGATTATAGATCCCGATGTGATTGTGCCTGTCGGGTATGCGACAGTGCCGGCTGAAGCTCAATAGTTTAAGTCATTGGATGATAGAAGTGTATCAGCTGAAAAGCTGTTGCAGCCGACTGTCGCGGAATTGCCTGAAAGTATGATTGTTTATATTAAACCAGCCTTCAAGTATTGCGCAGTATAGTGACCGATAATCCATCGTATGGACCGGGTCATCTTGCTTACCAAGCCCTTCAAGAGAAGGGGACTCACTATAGATGCCCCCGCGAACGGCGCCCCCCATTACCAGATGAGGTGCCGCTGTACCGTGGTCTGTACCTGCAGAATGATTTTCCGCCGCTCTTCTTCCAAACTCTGAATAAGTCATGATCACGGTGTTGTTCCATTCACCGTCCGCCTGTAGTGCCTGCTGAAATCCCCTAAGTGCCATGGCCAGTTGTTCCAGAAGATGGCTATGGCGATCTTGCTGATACTCGTGTGTATCAAAGCCACTGAGTTGTATCCGGTAAACGGGCGTGTCAAATCCGGCACGGATCATTCGGATAACCTGTTGTAGCTGTGGCCCGAGCTCTGTCCCGCGAATGTTGGCGCCGGGTGGGTTGGTTTGCATTTTTTGAGTAATGCCGTGAAGTGAAAGTTCAAGTTCGGCAATGCGTCTTTTTACCGCTGACATCGAACGGTTAATCTCGGTTGCGTCATCTGTTGCGGGAAGCGTTGTTTTGAGAAACTGCTCCGGCGAGGTCATGCTCATCCAGCGACCGGATCCACTCGCAAAGACATTAAGGTTTTCCACCATACTGATGCCGTGCGGGTCATGAATGTTTCTACCAAGCTGATGTTCTATCGCATGGGTTAGCCAACCGTTTCGTCGCTGGCTGTTGCCATCGCTGCCTGTTTCCCACAAAGAAATAGACTTGAAGTGTGAACGATTGGGCTGTGGATAACCCAGACCCTGAATCCAGGCCAGTTGCCGCTGTTCCCATACCGGCATCAATGCCTTAAGTGAATGGTGTATTGCCAGGCCATCGTTGAGGTCGATGCGTTGAGGCGCTTTAACTGCAAGGGTGGGGCGAAGCCTGAAATAGTTATCGTCGAGCGTCGGTATCAGCGTATTTAATCCGTCGTTTGCCCCGGCCAGCTCAACCAGTATGACCCTTTTAAACGATTGTTCATCTGCACGCAGCAGCATTGGCATGGCGAAAGCCGGCGTGCTGGTAATCAGGCGTAAAATGTCTCTTCGATTCATTGTGGTCTGTCAGTCAGAAAAACGGAAGATCGCGTGCTTGATTCAATGCAGATGAAACACGGGATGTGAGGTTATTGCCTGAAGTTGGCTGCCGGCAGCTGAAGTAGGTCTATTCAGCTCCGGCAGTGCTGATACCGGAATGCCGGGTAACAGCACATCTGCCAGTGTCAGATTGTGAAGTGACAGTTCGCGTTCAAGTTCAACCGCGCTTGTAGTCGCTGGAAGGAATTGAAAGGGGCCCTGTGGTGCAGCTTCCTGCCTTTTCATTTCCGGGGCGATGGTGATGATGCTGCCAGCGCGGTGATGATCGCTAACAGTGTCATGGTGGCGTTTCAGTACATGGTGCCAGCGATCGAATGCTCTGCGTTGATCCGGGT
>JAHDHK010000069.1 GCA_020631335.1 Chromatiales bacterium | reverse complement strand
CCCCGAGTGCCGACTGTTGCAGCGCTTCGAGTGAGGCCAGCCTTCCTCTCGCACTTTGCAGCTCGGTTCGACTTTCGTTGAGTTCATCTGATGACAGGCGTGTCTGTTCGCGCACCATAGTCAGCGCGCGGGTAGCGGCGTCGAGCTCTGTTTTGAGTTCCTTCTCCTGCGTTTCTCCTGCAGCAAGATCACTGCTCAACCGGCTGATTTCATCGATCAGGGCACGCGCAGAGATTTCAGTTTTTTCGGCTTCGAGCCGCTCCTGCCGGGCAGTCAGATCAGCAAGATTTTTGTCGAGCTGATCAGCGCGGCCATTCTGCACCTGATCAACATTTTCGTGCTCTGCCAGTGCAGCGCTAAGTTCTTCCCACAACGAAAATATTTCCTGAAATCGCTGCTCGGTGTTCTCGTACTCTTCTGTAGCGTCCGCGAGTTCCTGCTCAACCCGCAGGCGGGTCGGTCCGGCCTCCGCCAGTGCGACGTCTATCTCTTCTATCCGGGCTTTGTCTGAAGCTATGTTTTCACTCGCCTCGCTCAAGCCGGCTTGAATACGCGAGAGTTCAGCCTCGCGCTTGCGCTGTTCCTCGCGAGCATGGCCGATTGATTGTTCGGCCCGGGTGATCTCCGCTCCAAGCGCATAAAACCGGCCCTGAATGTCGTTAAGCTCACCATCGAGTTCGATTCGCCGTTCCCGCATCTCCTCCATGGTCTGTTCAGATGTTTCGAGCTTGCCTTCAGCGAGCTCCACGCCTTCGTTGCGTTCCTGCAGACGCTCTTCAAAGGAGTCCAGTGCCGAATGGTATTCGAGCCAGCGCAGCCCCAGCAGCTCGGCGCGCAGTTGCTTTTCTTCTGTTTTGTATTCGCGATAACGTTCGGCTGCTCTGGATTGTCGCTGTAGATGATTGAGCTGCTTTTCTACCTCTTCGCGTAAGTCATTCAGACGATCGAGGTTGTCACGGGTATGGCGTATACGATTTTCTGTTTCCCGCCGACGCTCTTTGTATTTGGAAATACCTGCGGCTTCTTCCAGATACACACGCATGTCTTCGGGCTTGGCTTCGATCAGGCGTGAAATCATGCCCTGTTCGATAATCGCATAGCTGCGCGGGCCGAGACCTGTGCCTAGAAAAATATCGGTAATGTCTCTTCGCCGGCACTTGGTACCGTTGAGAAAATACTGGGATTGTCCGTCTCTGGTGACTTTTCTGCGAATAGAGATTTCGTTGTAGCCGGCGTACTCACCACCGAGCTTACCGGCGCTGTTGTCAAAAACCAGTTCAACAGATGCCTGCCCAACTGGTTTGCGCGCCGATGAACCGGAAAAAATCACATCGTCCATCGACTCACCACGCAGGTGCTTGGCCGAGGACTCTCCCATGACCCAGCGCACAGCGTCGATCGTGTTGGACTTACCACACCCGTTTGGTCCGACGATACCAGTCAGGTTCCCCGGCAACTTCAACGAGGTGTGGTCAACGAATGACTTGAAACCTGAAAGTTTGATTTCGCTTAAACGCACTAACGCAGCTTCTCTGGCGTGGTGAATGTCTAATGGTGGACAAACGGAAGTAACTTCGATCGATTGACCACCGACCCGATTAGTTTACTGCCATTTACCGGAGGCGGATACCGACTCTCACATATATCTGAGCAAACCGTTGCGCAAACTTACCATATTGCAAACCAACAAAAATATAAATCCCAAAATCAGCCACTTACCGTTTCATATCTGACACACAAATAACGTCAGCACTGTCGGGATTTACGCGCGAATGATCACAAAATCATGGTGATTAACAAATCATCCCCTTAAAGCCTGCGTTGGATTGGTCGTTAACCTGCCCCTAGTGATGTGCGGGCCTTTACGCCATTGAGGTTTGCATATCACCACAAGACGCAGATCCGATAAAAAAATCAACACGGACTGCAGGTTAGCCCAACGACGGCCAGCCATTTAATAATTGATCGGGGATACCACCCCGGCGCTATTGAACGGGGTTAGGTTAATGAGAATGATTCACTTGCGAACAGCGGTGACATTTAAAGCGTGCGCGATGATCGCTGCATGCTGCTCTATTTTCGGTGTGTCATATGCCGATTCCACATCAACAGATACGCAAGTCGGATCGTTCACTTTCCGAGACGGCGGCGTTCACACACGCAAGGTAAAAAACAAACATGGATTACTGATCGCAGAACACGACATGATCATGGGACTCACCGGCCAGGGCGACGACAGACAGCACCGCGGCCTGAGCAACTCTACCTATGGTCGGCTTTGGCCGAACGGTATTGTTCCCTATCGCATGAGTTCCTCCCTGAGCAGCTCAAGCAAACGTAAGGTGCAGGATGCTGTTGATCACTGGAACTCGATAAATGCCGTCACTCTGGTAGAAAGAACAGAGAGCAATGCCAGCGCATACCCCGACTATATAGATTTTATTTATGAAGATCGATGCGCCAGCTGGATCGGTTTCCAGGCAACTGGTCCCCAGGCCGTGTATACCGGTGACAAGTGCAGCACTGGAACGATCATCCATGAAATCGGCCATGCGCTTGGCTTGCTGCATGAACATACCCGTTCTGATCGCGATCAGTTTGTAAAAATCAACTGGAATCGCATTGAAACTGACATGGAAGTCAATTTCGAAATCATGGATGGCAGCATATTGCTCGGTGACTACGACTACGGCTCGATCATGCACTACGGCGAATACTTCTTTTCAAGGAACGGCTTACCCACGATAGAGCCTTTGCTGGAGACCAGCAAACAAATCGGACAGCGGGTCACCACCAGTGAGGGAGATCGCAACGCCGTGGCGATGCTTTATCAGTCGGATCTGGCGTTGGTGATCTCTTCTGACAGCCAGGTATCTGTGAATCAAGATATTGAAGTCACCCTGCAGGCCACCAACAACACCGATACGGGTGCAAATTCGCTATCCATGAATATTCCCCTGGCAGACGGAATAGACCTGCGCTCGTATCGCTCGACAAGCTGGTCTTGTTTTGTGCAGGACACATCACTGGCATGCGAGACCCCGATTCTCGCTGCCGGCGCTAGTGCTTCGGTGACGTTGAACCTGTCCGGATCATCAGTCGCGGGCGATCAGACTTTCAACGCCACGCTCAGCAGTCGCACCAGAGACCCGGACACCTCGAACAACGCAGACAGCACTGTTGTTCAGGTTGTTTCATCATCCACTGAACTGGCTGCCGCTGAAGCTGAAGCCGAACAACCGGCTCAGGACGAAGTGCCGAAAATTGCCAGCGCAATGGCCGCTGACAGTGGGGGTGGTGCAACAGATTGGAGAATGTTGCTGGTTTTGCTTGCATCCAGCAGTTTATTGTTTCGACGTAGAACGATGACCTGCCCGGCACGACGCTAGCGTTATCTCACTCCGGCAGTATTGCTGCCGGAGAGCATCTGCGAGCACACCCGCTGGCCGTGTGTTACCCTTTACTTAACCCGATAATCCTCAACATTCCGCTATGAAAATAATGATAAGCGCGGGCGAAGCCTCCGGCGATATGCATGCCGCCAGCGCGCTAACACAGCTCAAGGAAAAGAGTAGGCGGCACATTGAAGTATTTGGAATGGGCGGCAACAGACTGGCTGAATGCGGTATGGAGCTGCTGGTTGATACGCGCAATCATTCTGTGATGGGGCTGGTCGAAGTACTTCACAAATACCCGCAACTCAGAGCCAATCTCAACACCCTTAAACGCGCGATAAAAGAACGCCGGCCCGATGTACTGGTGCTGGTTGACTACCCGCACTTTAATATGAAGCTGGCTGCCGAGGCCAAAGCCCTTGATGTACCGGTGCTCTACTACATTGCACCTAAAGTATGGGCATCACGTCCGGGTCGTGTTCAGGAGTTGGCGGAAATCATCGATCATATGGCTGTTATCTTTCCGTTTGAGGTAGATATATTCGAAAAAGCGGGAATCAAAACAACCTACGTCGGCAACCCTGTTCTGGAGAACATCTCTCTCGCGCACGCTAGAAAACAGCAGGTTGCTACTGAAAACTATGTTGCATTGCTACCTGGCAGCCGCAAAAGCGAAATCAACCATTTGCTTGGCCCCATGCTGGAAGCGGCAAAGCTTCTTTATCGGGATCACAGTCAGTTGCAGTTTCTGCTGCCCGTCGCAGAAACGATCGACCAGAACACAATGATTGATGCGATCGATAGTAGCGAACTGAATATCGAACTGATCGACGCGGCCGACTTTTTACGACTGAAACAATGCAAAGCAGCACTGGTTTCCTCCGGTACTGCAACGCTTGAGCTGGCGCTGCTCGGCATACCGATGGTGGTCGCGTACAAAATGAATACACTAAGTTATCGTGTGCTTCGGCGATGGCTCACCATAGAGCATGTCAGCCTGGTGAATATTATTGCCGGCCAGGGACTGGTTCCGGAGTTACTGCAGGATGAAGCGACTGCCAGCAAACTATACGAACAGTTACTCCCGCTTATAGAAGATGAAGGTAGCCGCAATCATCAGATCAACGGGTTCGAGGCTATTCATCGCAAACTGGTTAGACCCAACGTGGGCGACAGCCTGGCAACGTTGATTCTGTCAAACCACTATCAGCGCAGACGCTCACAAATGATCAAAGAAGCAGCCACCGCCAGCAACTGATTTGTCCATCCAGCGCGTGTCAGCAGACGTTACCGCGATTACCTGCCTTTAGAAACTCAACCAATTCGCTGACACTACTGTAACGGGCAGATAAATCTTCCAGCGCTGCATAGTCAGATGCTTCTTTTCTGCCGCGACGTCTGACGAGTTGCATGAAGGTTTTGTGTAATGCGGCGATCTCATCATCCGCAAACCCGCGGCGTTTAAGCCCCTGCTTGTTGATACCCTTGGCCTCGGCATAGTGTCCGGTGACCAGCACAAACGGTGGTACATCTTTGTTAATGACTGCCCCCATGCCGGAGAAACTGTGCGCTCCAATTCGACTGAATTGGTGCACCAGTGAAAATCCACCGAGAATGGCGTAATCACCTACTGCCACATGACCAGCCAGCGAAGCCGAGTTAGAAAAGATAGTGTTATTGCCGATTACACAGTCGTGGGCGATGTGCACGTAGGCCATCAGCAGATTTTCATCGCCAATTCGCGTCACTCCCCCGCCACCGCTGGTACCGCGATTGATGGTGACAAACTCACGAATACGATTTCTGTCACCGATTTCCAGACGACTGTCAGTGCCATCGAATTTAAGATCCTGCGGATCCTCTCCAATCGAGGCAAATTGAAAAATTTTGCAGTCTGAGCCGATGGAGGTCGGACCGTTGATGACGACATGCGAGCCGATGGCAGTCCCTGCTCCAATCGTGACATCTGCGCCAATTACCGCGTACGCGCCGATTTCGCAGGTTGGATCTACATGAGCGCTCTCGTCGACGATAGCGGTGCTGTGAATCAACGTTCTATCTCGTTTTTAGCAATAAGAATCTGCGCGCTTGCACACAGCTTGTCGTCAACATGAGCAGTGGCATTGAAGCGCCAGATTCCCCGGCGGGTTTTCTGCAGAACGACATCCAGCTGCATCTGATCACCGGGAACTACCTGCTTTTTGAATCGCGCCTCATCGATACCCACCAGCAGATACAGTGTTTCTTCCGAGGGATAACCCCCCAGTTCACGAAAGGCAAACACTGCGCAGCACTGAGCCATAGCCTCAAGGATCAAGACCCCGGGAAACACCGGAAACTGTGGAAAATGCCCGGTGAAAATGGGCTCGTTGATACTGACATTCTTCAGTGCGGTTAACGTCTTTCCCGCATCGTAAGAAGTGACCCGGTCAATAAGCAGGAAAGGATACCTGTGAGGGAGGTACTTAATGATTTCGGTGACGTCTAGTGCTTCCAATCCGAATTACCTGCGGGTGTTAGATTTCTGAAAGACCTGGCGGGCCATCTGATCCAGCCGGTGTAATCTTACCGCGTTTTTTCGCCATTTTTTGGATTCTTCAACCGGATAGCCGGAAGAGTAATTTCCCGCACTACGGATTGAACGATTAACAAATGAGTTGGCAGTGATTGTCACGTCGTCACAAATTCTGATATGCCCGACTATGGACACAGCACCACCGATACGACACTGACGACCTATTCTGGTGCTGCCGGCTATACCGGTGCAGCCGGCAATTGCGGTGTTTTTGCCAATCACTACATTGTGTGCAACCTGAATGTGATTATCGAGGATCACGCCATCCTCAAGAATTGTATCCTCTATTGCACCGCGGTCTATTGTTGTACAAGCCCCGATACTGACTCTGTCACCTATAGTTACCCCGCCCAGCTGACAGATTTTTTCCCACCCGTCTCCGCCCGGCGCCCAGCCGAAGCCATCCGCACCAATCACCGTACCGCTATGTAATTCGCAATCGCTACCTATACGCACATCGTTCAGCACAGTGACATTGGGATGAATCAAAGAACGGGCACCGACTCTGGTGTCTGCCCCGATATAGCAACCAGCACCGATTGAAGCGCCCTGATCTATTACAACGCCGGCCTCAACCACTGCGTTTGCTGCAATAGCAACGCCCGGTGCAACTACCGCATCGCCGGACACGACAGCAGACTCATGAATAAGCCCGGCCGTTGCAGGTGCTAACCGCTCAGCCCATAATCGAGTCAGCTGCGCGTAACAACGATAAGGATCATCAGTAAGCAACCGTGGCAAGGTGGTTTCATCGCTGAATTCATGACGCAAAATTACCGCCGCCGGACTGGCCTGCTTTAATGCATCCAGAAACTTGCGGCCGGTAACAAAAGTAATGCTGGAAGGACCTGCGGTTTCTACCGAGGCAATATGCGAAACGGCGGTAGACGGATCACCAATCAGCGATACCTTAAGCTTGTCAGCGAGATCACCCAGTAAAAAAGTGATATCAGGTTTCAACGCAGTATCGTCTCGACAATGACAAAGGCAGTCTCACAGATTTCGAGAGAACAACGTTGAAGGTCAGAGTAGCCGGACACTGCGTCAGTCAGCATCAGTTGCTTGCTGCAGTTGCTTGAGCACTTCCTCAGTAACATCAACGCGCTTGTTGGCAAACAACACGCCATCGCTGATGATCAGGTCGTACTGATTTTCTTTCGCAAATGTGGCGATTGCCTCCAGCACAATTACCCTGACCTGCTTGAACTCTTCATTTTTTTGAATGTTGAGCTCTTCTCTGAAATCCTGCTCATCACGCTTAACACGTCGTTCAGTTTTATTGAATTCCCTTTCGATCTGAAGGCGCTCTCCCTGATTGAGGTCATCGGCCTCCAGTGCTTCACGCAGTTGATCCAGGTCACGCTTGCGCTCTTTTATTGCATCCTGCCTGGGCGCAAACTCGCTCTCCAGCCGGACACTCGCGGCTTGCGCCTGTGGCGCTTCATCTATCAGGTAGGGTATGTCTACAAAGCCGACTTTGATTTCATCACCACTCACCAGCCCCATGGGCAGGAGAAGCAACAGCAACCATAGGTTACGCGACAACTGCCTATTCACAGGCGACGTACTCAATTTTTCTGTTCACCGCTAGTCTCCAACGAAGCATGCGATCCGGCTGTGAAAAAGGCTAACGATCACACCCAAATCAGTACCGCAGTGTTTTGATAGCAGACTCAACAGAGCCGGCCTAAAAAATAGATCCGATGGTGAATTGAAAGGATTGCCGGTTATCATCCGGTTGATCATTGTAGGTTTCGGCAACGCTAAAGGTCAGTGGTCCGATTGGAGCCAGCCACACGAAAGCCAATCCGTAGGATCCTCTCAACTCCTCCGTCTCGAAGTCTGACACATCACTGAAGACATTTCCAAAATCAGTGAACAGGCTCAGACGGGTTGCACCGGATGCCCCGAGAAAAGGTGGAGGAAAGATGAGCTCCAGTGTGCCGAGTGTGCGGAAATCTCCCCCTTGTGCGTTGTCAGATGAATCTCTGGGGCCCAGACTGCTGCGGCGATAGCCACGGACCGATTGTATGCCACCCGCGAAATAGCGCCGGAAAAAGGGCAGTGTCTCGAGCCCCTCCTCACCTTCTCCGTAGTTGATTCTGGTGCTGAACGCGAGGGTAAAACGCTCGGTTACCGGCTGGAAGATCTCGAAGTTGTAGCCCAGCTTCGCGTAACTCAGATCACTGTTAGGCGTCGTCAGCTCGAGAGACAGTGAGTTCCTGGCGCCGTCCGTAGCAAATACCGTTCGGTTTCGAGTGTCGTGGGTAAACCCGAGACTGATGTCGAAGAGATCATACTCGTTGCCAAACTGATCGATGAAGTCCCGCACTTCATCAGAGGACTCGTCCGTCAGTATCGCGTCAACCCGCTCATAGCCAAGACCGAAACTAAACGTCGAAAATTCACTGATGGGCACACCATAGCGAACCTTGGCACCATAGCTGTCGATGATGTAGTTGGCAGTTGATGACAGCTGACTGGTGTCTGTTTTTTTGATAAACGCCCGCACATTGCGGCTGATACCGTCGGTGGTGTAGTACGGGTCAGTATAAGAGATTGAGAAATTGTCCTGACTGGTACTGTTATCAAATGAAACCGCCAGTCGCTCGCCGGTACCGAAAAGATTTTCCTGTGTGAAATTGATATTAAACAAAAACCCATCAGTTCCGTAGCCGGCACCTGCGCCGAATGAACCGGACGCGCCCTCCGCTACATTCACAACAATATCCACCTGATCATCTGACCCGGGTACTCGCGGCGTACTGATTGCCACGCGTTCAATGTAGGGCAAACGCTGCAATCTTGTTTGCGATCTATTCAGCGCCAGGGGTGAAAAACGACTGCCTTCCATCTGCCGCATTTCTCGTCGCAGAACATCGTCGTTGGTCCGGTTTTGTCCATTGAACACAATGCGTCGCACATATACCCGTTTTCCCGGATCGATATTCAGATTCAGATCAACAGTATTTTCCGCATCGTTTATGCTGGGCACCACATTCACCCGCCCAAAGGCAAAACCGTCTTCACCCAGACGATCTGCAATAGCGGTGTTCGTCTGAGTCATGAGTTTTCGCGAGTAAACATCACCGGTTTGCATTTCAAGCAGTGAGCGCAGTTCCTGATCGTCAAGCACCAGTGTGGGGTTAGTAAAAGAGATGTCTCCCACACGGTACTGCTCTCCCTCCTCGATATTTACGGTGACATTGATATCGCGCTTGTCCGGAGAGATCGTTACCTGAGTTGAAGGTATTTCAAATCGTAAATAGCCTCTGTCGAGATACCAGGCCCGCAACGTTTCGGTGTCAGCTTCAAGTTTGGCTTTTGAGTATTCATCTCTGGAACTGAACGGATTCCAGCCGCCGACACCCGATTCAAGCAAATCGAGTAGCTCATCTTCATCGAACGCCCGATTACCGACAATATTGACGTGGCTGATTTTGGCGACCGCACCTTCTACGATACCGATGTCAATCGACACGCGATTGTTATCGAGCTCTGTGACTGAAGACGTCACACGCGTGCCGTACTGTCCCCGGCTGAAGTACACCTGACGAACTTCGGTTTCAAGATTATCGAGTACAGATCGACGGAAGATGCGACCGGGGGCCAGACCGATATCTCTCAGCGTCTCGGTCATCTCTTCCTGCGGCAACACGGTATTACCGTCTATGTCGACCTCTGCAATGGATGGCCGCTCGCTCACCTCAACAATCAATACCGAACCGTCTTTGAACAAGCTTATATCAGAGAATAGCTCGGTCTCATAAAGTGCTCTGATGACTCTGGCACTGTCTCTGCCCTGCTCAAAGCGCTCTCCGGCGCGTACCGGCAGATAACTTAACACAGTACCTTTTTCTACCCGATCAATACCACGCACCACGATGTCGTTGATGATGAACGGGCGGGCGCTCTGCGCCATTGCGACGACAGGCATCACCAGGGCGCAAAGCAGCCATAGTGCAACACCAGCACCGCACTTTCGGAGGATAAGACCTGAGGGCATTATTAGGATTTTTGCGCGTCTACAATTCGCGCCAGCATAACAATCCCCTCTATCGCAGGGGATTACACATTCTAAATCTACCCGAACATCCATTGCATCGGGTTAGCAGAAAGATAAAAGCGTTTGCTGTTGCACCACACCATTCAGGCATGATGACTCCGCCACCGTGTTGCATCTGCCTTTATCACACTCACGATTAAGGGCGTATTGCAACAATAAGGCGGAAGCGGTGAAAGAAGACGACACTCTGTCCGGCAGTACCGGTGCCAGATCGGGCGGCGGTCTAGCTTGGCAGCACGCGCAGGATATCCTGATAAAACACAAACGTCATAAGCCCGGCCAGCAACAATAACCCAAGCTGCTGCCCGACCAGTTGTATCCGCTCGGAAACCGGCTTGCCGGTAACCACTTCTACTGCGTAGTAAAGCAGATGGCCGCCATCAAGCATCGGCACAGGAAACAGGTTGAATATCCCCAGACTGATAGATACAAGCGCAATAAAGTTCAGGTAGTGATCAATACCCACGCTGACTGACTGGCCGGCAAACTGTGCGATTGAAATCGGGCCGCTGACCGTGTTCTTCAGCGAGGCTTCCCCGGTAAACAGCTTGCCGATCATGCCCAGACTGACAGAAATCATATCGCCGGTTCTCTGAAAAGCCTTGGCAACCGCGGTACCCGGGGAATATCGCTCGACGGTCCTGAGCTTTTCATCGATAAGCTCTTGCGACTGAGTTTCTCTGGCACCGATAAACCCAATGGTTCCCGACTCGAGCTCACGAACACCGGGGGTGAGCGGCATGTCGATGATCTCACCGTTTCGCTCGATCTTGAGCTGGAGTGTTTTATTGGGACTTGCTCTGATCAGCATGACCCAGTCACTCCATAAATTCACGGTCTGTCCGTCGCTTTGCAAAACCCGGTCGCCTACCATCAGACCAGCTGCCTGGGCTGCGCCACCTTCAACCAGCCCGCCAATCACCGGCTCGACTTCAGGCCACCATCGACGCAAACCGAGCTTATAGACGATATCTTCTCTACCCGATAACAAATCAGTCGTATCGATGGCCAGTTGACGCTGGTAAGTACCGCCATCTTCGGCCTGAACGGTAAAGCTAATTGAATCCTCACTGTCGACAATACTGTCGAGCATGGCCACATAGACGGTGTCCCAGGTAGGTGTGGATTTGTCTGTGACCCGGGTAATCCGATCTCCCTCCACAAAGCCGGCAGCAGCAGCGGGAGATCCGCCCTCGGGCTCACCGACAATTGGAGCCACACCGGTAATACCCACAACAAAAATCAACCAGTATAGAAATACGGCCAGTATCAAATTGGCCAGCGGCCCGGCAAGTACAATCGCAATTCTTGCCCACACACTCTGACGATTGAAAGCCCGATGCATCTCTGACGAATCGACATTACCTTCGCGCTCGTCGAGCATTTTGACGTAGCCGCCGAGTGGGATAGCCGCCAGCACGTACTCCGTCGCATCCGGTCCTGCTACCTTTTTCCAAAGCGGCTTACCGAACCCCACAGAAAAGCGCAGCACCTTGACACCCGCTTTTCGAGCCACCCAGTAGTGCCCGAATTCGTGGATGGTAACCAGAATGCCTATGGCGAGAATGAACGCCACAACACTCAGTAAAAAACCTTGCATTTTTAAACCAACCCTACGGAATTCAGTCCGTTAGCAATGTAATCTTCTGCGAAGCGCCTTGCCATCCCGTCGATAGAACGCAACTCGGAGACCGAGTCCGGAGATTCGGACAGGCAATGCCGCAGTACATGTGCATTTACACTGGCAATATCGACAAACCGAATCTCTTTATTCAGAAACATTGACACCGCCACTTCGTTAGCGGCATTAAGAACGACATTTGCACCCCCACCCAGCCGTATGGCTTGTCGCGCCAGTGCCAGGCACGGAAAGCGATCTTCATCCGGCGCAGTAAACTCCAACGCGGACATGGAACAAAAATCGAGTTGGCTGACACCTGCGTCAATTCGTGCCGGCCATGCCAGCGCGTTTGCAATGGGGGTACGCATATCGGGCTCGCCCATTTGTGCCAGAATCGAGCCGTCTTTGAATCTTACCATCGAATGGATCACGCTCTGCGGGTGCACCACCACCTCGATCCGGCTTTCATCAATACCGAACAGAAAGCAGGCCTCAATGATTTCAAGGCCTTTATTCATCATTGTTGCTGAGTCAACACTGATTTTCGGCCCCATATCCCAGTTCGGGTGATTAACCGCCTGCGCAACGGTGACCGCTCCCATTTCGTCGCTGGAATGAAGACGGAACGGTCCGCCGGATGCGGTCAGTATCAGCGATATAATCTGATTATCCTCGCAAACCGGCACGCCGCGCTGGTTTGCGCCCGGCAAACACTGAAAAATTGCGTTGTGCTCGCTGTCTACCGGGACAATGGTCGCACCGCCGTCGCGCACTGCGTTGGCCAGCAGATTTCCGGCAACCACCATCGATTCTTTGTTTGCGAGCAAAATGCGCTTGCCATGTCTGGCAGCTGCAATTGTAGAGTTGAGGCCTGCAAAACCGACAATCGACGCCATCACAACCGGGATATCCCGATGAGCCGCGATTTTATCCAGCGAATCGGGCCCACTGACAAGCTCGGTCCGAAGCTGCCGACGATCCAGACGACAGGCGAGTTCTGAAGCCGCTTCCGGATCGCTCATTGCGGCAAAGTCCGGTTCAAATTCGACGCATTGGGCTTCGAGCAAATCTACCCGCCGATTAGCAGCCAGGGCGGCTACCCGGTAACTCTCAGGGTTTCGTCGCAGCACATCGAGCGTGCTGACACCGACCGAACCGGTAGACCCGAGAACTGCGACTCCCTGCGTGCGGTCCGGTGCCATCAGGTCCATAACATGGCAAACGCGATCCACGGGATGGCAGCAAGCAAGCCGTCAAAGCGATCCAGTACTCCGCCATGCCCGGGCAACAGGTTGCCACTGTCTTTCACACCACGAACACGTTTCACCCGGCTGATGTACAAGTCTCCGGCAATTGAGAAGACTGCTGCAACGAGCGCAAAAAACAACAGGCTGAGCATTGAGGTATCGCTGATGCGGAAGATCAGCAACACGATCAGCGCCAGCACTGCGGCGGACACCAGACCGCCGATGGCGCCTTCGATTGTTTTTCCTGCGCTTATTTGCAAAGCAAGCTTGCGTTTGCCGAATCGCTTGCCGGCAAAGTACGCCCCTATGTCTGCTGCAGCCACCAGGGCGATAGTAAACACAATTGCTCCGGCTGACTGGTACTCTCTTATCCAGAACAGTGATGTGACCGATACGATCAGGATGAAAGTCGCCACCACCAACAGAGGCCAGCGAACGGCACTGACGTTGACTAATACGGGCCTGAGCACAAGATCAATAGCCATGGCAATCCAGCACAAAACAGCGACCAGTACCAGCGCCTTCAACAAGGAGGGCTGATCAGCCCATAGGATCAACCCGGTGATGGCGACAACCACTGCGACGTAGACGAAGCGCTTGTCAGTAGACTCGATGTTTAACAGTGAAGACCATTCCCAGGCACAGCAGCCTGCCGCACACAGCAGAAAAAATCCGAACCACAAAGGTGACCAACCGTAGATAGCCCATAAAGAAACCGCAGCAAGCACAACGGCGGTGATTATCCGAAGCTTCAGCATTCGCGACTTATCTCCGTCGTCACTGACCACTCAGTTGTCATCAGTGGCGGCCACTTGTTCGGCTGTCTGACCGAAGCGTCGCTGACGAGTGGCGAAATTGTCGAGTGCCATGTCGAGTTCTTCAGCGTCGAAGTCAGGCCACAACGTCGATGTAAACACCAGCTCAGTGTAGGCCAGATGCCACAGCAAAAAGTTACTCAATCGCTGATCACCACCGGTGCGAATAAAAAGGTCCGGGTCAATTCCGTCTGCAAGCCAGGTATAGCTCGTAATAAGTTCTTCCGTTATCTGATCGGGTTGAAGCTGACCATCGCGCAAATCTGTAGCAATACGTGAAAAAGCATGCACAAGCTCATTGCGGCCACCGTAGTTAACGGCAATATTCAACACCATACCGGTGTTTTCAGCGGTCTTTTCCGTCGCGGCAGCGATCTGTTGCTGTAAGTTGGCAGGAAAACTGGAGATCTCGCCGACAAACCGGACAACAATATTGTTTTGATGAAGATTGTCCACTTCACTGCGCAGTGAGCGCAGGAATAACTCCATCAGAAAGCTCACTTCTTTGCGCGGGCGCCTCCAGTTTTCAGAACTAAATGCATAGACAGTGAGCATGCCTATGCCACGCCTTGCGCACTGCTCAACCACAGTTCTGGTTGCCTTTACGCCTGCCTGATGACCAGAGCTGCGAGGCAGGCCGCGCTGCTGTGCCCAACGGCCATTACCGTCCATGATGACGGCAACGTGCTTTGGCATTTCACTCATAGTGGCTTGATCAGGCTTTCAGAGGTCAGATATCGATAGTCCGGTATCTCTACACTTCCATCAATTCGGCTTCTTTGGCCTTGAGCATTTCATCGACTTTGCCAATAAATTCATCGGTCACTTTCTGGATGACATCCTGGCCTTTACGCTCTTCATCTTCAGAAATTTCTTTTTCTTTTTGCAGCTCTTTTAGATCCGCGTTGGCATCACGACGGGCGTTACGAACGCTGACACGCGCGTTTTCGGCCTCTGCCCGGACCACGCGAACCAGATCTTTACGGCGCTCTTCAGTCAGCGGCGGCATGGGAATACGAATTACTGTACCGGCGCTGGAAGGATTTAAGCCGAGATCCGAGCCCATGATCGCCTTCTCAATCGGCGCAACCATGTCTTTTTCCCAGGGTGTCACCGTCAGCGTACGGGAATCTTCTATCGCCACCTTGGCAACCTGATTCAAGGCAGAGGCAGAGCCGTAGTAATCGACTTTCACATGATCCAGCAGACTGGTGTGCGCGCGGCCGGTTCGAATCCGACTGAATGCCGTCTGCAACGCATCGACGCTATTATTCATTTTAGTGGTGGCGTCTTTTTTAACATCATCGATCATTGTATTAATCTCCGCTGTGCAACAAACCAATCAGACTTTTGTAACTTGAACATACTACGACGATTCTGAACCGCCGCCATCGATTTTACGTCGACATCACCCGGCACCACCAATGACGGACCCGTTAAAATTCAGACCACCATCGCTCACCTGCAGACAATCAATTCAAACCGGTCTAATCATCCTGGCAGACATGCCAGCTACTGATTCTGCCACCCCGTATGCCTGCGAACAAAAAAGCCGGCAACACGCCGGCTTTTTTTTCTTACCATGGCAATCGCCGCTACGCGCCGATCTAGTTATTTACCTGCGCCATCACTTCTTCGGCGAAGTTCTCTACCTTCTTTTCTATCCCTTCACCGACCTCGTAACGAGCGAAATAATTTACGGTGCCACCCGCTGACTTGAGCAACTTCTCGACGGTTTGATCAGGATCTTTCACATAGGCCTGCCCGAGCAACGTAATCTCTGCCAGATACTTGCGGAGTCTGCCCTGAACCATTTTTTCGACAATTTCGGCGGGCTTTCCGCTATCCGCAGCTTCAGCGGTTAAGATTTCTTTTTCCTTATCGAGTATTTCAGAGGGTACATCTGACTCCCCTATACACACAGGATTACTGGCGGCGACATGCATGGCAATGTCCCGCGGTATCGCGTCACCACCACCAGTCACCTCTGTAACAACGCCGATGCGTTCGCCATGCTGGTAAACACCTATAGTACCGGTGCTGGCGTCGTGTCTTTCAAAGCGCCTTACCTGAATGTTTTCACCCAGCTTGGCAACCAGTTCATGGCGGACATGCTCAAGCGTGTTGCCACCGACTTCCAATGCGCCAAGCGCTTCAACATCTGCAGGACTTGACTCCAGCACTGCCTTGCACACTGACGCCGCATAAGCAGAAAAGTCGTCTCCTTTTGCGACGAAGTCGGTTTCGCAATTGATTTCAGCCATCGCGACGCTTTTACCATCGGCGCTGACTTCGATTGCAACCACACCCTCAGCTGCAGTTCTGCCGGATTTCTTGTCAGCCTTGGCCAGACCGGAAATTCGCATTTGCTCTGCTGCTGTATCCATATCGCCGCTGGCTTCGACCAGGGCTTTTTTGCACTCCATCATGCCTGCGCCGGTTCGCTCGCGCAGTTCCTTCACCATTGCTGCTGTGATAGCCATTTCTTGACCTTAAAAATAGTAACTAGCGCCAGCCGAATACGGCCAGCGCTATGGACAGTGATGTCCTGATTAAATAAATAAACACCGACGGCCGTTCCGCCGCCATTGAATCGTTATGAGGCGGCGTCTTTACCGGTATCAGCGGCGCTGTCATCACCCGCCGGGGCAGTTCCAGCTGCAGTCTCAGCCGGTGCCTCTTCAGCCGGCGCACTTTCAGCAGTTGCCGGGGCCGCCGCCGGCTCCTCAGCTACAGCTTCGGTGCTGGCAGCGTCAGCCGCCGGAGCGGCTTCAGCTGAAGCGGCCTCGACAGGTGCCGCTGCGGGCTGTGCAGACGTCGCTTCTTTTATTTCGACATATTCTGCGCTGTCGGTGATGGATGCAGATGCTTTTCCGGTTTGAACCGCATCAGCCGCTGCATCGACATACAGCTGTATCGCGCGCACAGCATCATCATTGCCGGGAATCACATAATCGACATATTCCGGCGAATTATTGCTATCCACCACCGCGACAATAGGAATTCCAAGCTTGCGCGCTTCGGCGATAGCAATTTTTTCGTAACCAACGTCGATAACAAAAAGTGCATCCGGCAGACGTTCCATTTTCTTGACACCGCCAAGGCTCTTGTTGAGCTTGTCGAGCTCACGCCTCAGAGTCAGCGCTTCTTTCTTGTTGAGTCGCTCTTCACCACCGCTGTCGAACATTTCTTCCAGCTCAAGCATACGCTTAACTGATTGCTTGACGGTTTTGAAGTTTGTCATCATACCGCCGGGCCAGCGACGATTGACGTAAGGCATATTGCACTGGTTTGCCGCGTCTTTCACCGCTTCGCGGGCAGCCCTTTTGGTGCCAACAAACAGAACTCGCCCGTTTTTTGACGCCAGCTTACCAAGAAAATTCAGTGCATCGTCGAGTGCAGGAACCGTATTTTCAAGGTTGAAAATATGTATTTTGTTGCGCTCGCCATAGATATAGGGAGCCATCTTGGGGCACCAGTAGCGAGTCTGGTGTCCGAAATGCACACCGGCTTCAAGCATTTGGCGCATGCTTACTTTTGACATATTGTTATTCCAGTTCAGGGTTTAGCCTCCGCCCCGCATCGGTAACCACCAGGCACCCTGATTTTCGCGGGACGTGTGAATTTCAGCGCTCCTTGCCGGACCGCTGATTGCTGTCAGAGCAAAGCTCCGCAGTTAACCCACAATTATATTCCAGAAAACCCGATTATTCCAATACAATAAGCCCTGTATTGACTTTATTCGCCTCAAACAAATCATCAAGGACCAGGCTGCATGCTCCGCGCTCGTGATATTCCGATAAAAAACGCAGATGACATCGAAAAAATGCGTACTGCCGGCAGATTGGCCGCCGAGGTGCTGGACATGATCGGAGAACATGTCAGGGCCGGCGTCACCACTGAGGAGCTCAACTCAATCTGCCATGAGCACATCACGGTAAAACAGGGCGCTATCCCCGCTCCGTTGAACTATCGGGGCTTTCCAAAATCGATTTGTACCTCGCTGAATCATCAGGTGTGTCACGGTATCCCCGGCGACAGAGTGCTCAAGAAGAAAGATATACTCAACATCGACATCACGGTAATCAAAGACGGCTATCACGGCGACACCAGCCGGATGTTCTGCGTCGGCGAACCCACCGTCATCGGACGACGGGTTTGCGATGTGGCACATGAAGCGCTTTTCAGAGGCATCGCCGTGGTCAGACCCGGGGCGACCCTGGGTGACATCGGACACGCGATACAGGTATACGCTGAGGGCGAACGCTGCTCGATCGTCCGCGAGTACTGCGGCCATGGCATCGGTAAGGATTTTCATGAAGAGCCGCAGGTTCTGCACTACGGCCGGCAGGGAGAAGGCGTCGCACTGAAAGCAGGCATGATTTTCACTATCGAGCCGATGGTGAATGCGGGCAAACGACATGTAAAACTGCTGCCCGACGACTGGACAGTTGTCACCAAGGATCGAAGCCTCTCTGCGCAGTGGGAACACACAGTGCTGGTAACGGAATCCGGGAGTGAACTGCTGACACTATCACCCGCTGAGCATTGATTTTCGGTGGACAGCGCGAATGATGCAGACCCGACTGAGCGGCTTCACCTGCCATCCATGCTGCAGGCAATTGAAGCACAGAACCACTCTCTGGCAGCCTATCGTGCGGCGCTGGAAAGCGCTAAATCTGCCATCAATGAACTCTTTCTCAGGGACGCACCGTCAACCGATCTGGTCAAATGGCAATCGAACGTAACCGATGCGTTACTGGTGCATTTGTGGACTCATCTACTACCTGCTGAAACAGCCCCCTCCGCTACCCTGGTAGCGGTAGGCGGCTATGGTCGGGCTGAACTTCATCCGTACTCGGATATCGATATTCTGATTCTGCTGGCACCCGGCTACACGGATGCTGACGAGCAGATCGGACAATTTGTCACCGCACTGTGGGATCTCGGCATGGATGTCGGGCACAGCGTTCGCGATGTGCGAATGTGCGTTGATGAAGCCGCCAATGATGTCACCGTCATTACCAACCTGCTTGAGAGTCGCCTGCTTTGTGGCGCGCAGTCACTGTTCGATGAGCTGCACAATGCAATCCAGCCTTCATCCATGTGGTCGCCTGAAGATTTTTTTTATGCCAAACGTGAAGAACAGAAACAACGTCATTTAAAGTTCCACGACTCCGCCTTCAGGCTCGAACCAAATGTGAAGGAAAGTCCGGGAGGACTTCGCGACATACAGATAATTTCCTGGCTGGTGATAAGACACTATGGGAGCGATAACTTTAACGCTTTAGTACAGGACGATTACCTGACCAGCGAAGAACTCGAAGAACTCACCGCCGGGCGCGAATACCTTTGGAAAGTACGTTACCTGCTACATATAAAAAGCAACCGAAAGGAAGATCGAATTCTATTTGACTACCAACGCGACCTGGCAACAGAACTTGGCTATGGACACAGCGATGGCAACGAAGCAGTAGAGCAGTTCATGCAAACCTATTTCAGGACTGTTACCAAGATCGAACGACTGAACGGCATGCTACTGCAACTGTTGGAAAAAGCGTTTACCCGACATGAAGAAGTTAAAACCCGGATAAACAAGCGCTTCATCAGAGTAAATGATTATCTGGAGGTGGCGCACGACAAGGTATTCGCTGAGTACCCGCCTGCGTTACTCGAAATATTTCAGGTGTTTGCCGACCACGAAGAGATCAAAGGATTCAGTGCAAAGACACTGCGCTTATTGCGAAGCCATTTGCACTTAATAGATCAGCGTTTTCGCTCCGAGCTAATTTCAAGAAATCTGTTTCTGCAATTGTTCCGTGAGCCCAATAAAATTACGCGCAAGTTGCGAATGATGAATCGTTACGGAGTGCTTGCTACCTACCTTCCTGTTTTTGAAAAGATTGTCGGACGAATGCAATATGATCTTTTTCATATTTACACCGTCGATGAACATACCTTGATGGTGATACGAAATCTCCGGCGCTTCGCAATCCCCTACCATAACGATGAATACCCCCACTGCTCAGCGTTAATGCAGGATCTGGAGCAACCTGAGCTGCTGTATATTGTCGGATTATTCCACGATATCGCGAAAGGCCGTGGAGGTGATCACTCCATACTGGGGGCTGAAGATGCACAGCTATTTTGCGAACAACACGGATTGAACACCGAAGATACCAGCCTTGTTGTCTGGACTATCCGGCACCATCTGGACATGTCCGCCACAGCACAACGAAAGGACATCTCCGATCCTGATGTCATTGTCGACTTTGCACGATTTGTCGGCACAATCAGATATCTGGACTTTTTATATCTGCTTACCGTTGCCGACATACGCGGCACTAACCCGGAACTATGGAATTCATGGAAAGAAAACCTGCTGAGACAGCTGTATGACAGCACGGCTGCCGCACTCCAGCGCGGCCTTGACAACCCGATCAATAAACTTGAGGCAATCGAACAAAAGAAGACTAACGCCAGAACCATGCTCCATGCTAAAAACATGAGTGACACAGAAATTGATCGAGTCTGGAACGACTGCCAGGAAAACTATTTTCTACAGTACTCAGAAGATGAAATTTGCTGGCACACAGTCAACATTGCTCTATCCAGCGGCGAAGAGCCACTCATACTGCTGCGACGGGAAACAGAACGCGGGTCCACTGAAATTTTCATCTATGTTGATGACTACGATCAAATCTTCAGTGACATCGTGTCAGCACTGGATCAACTCAGGCTGACAATCGTCAGCGCCCAGATCCTCACTTCGTTAAGCGGGCATACACTGGACACTTTTTTTGTACTAGACCGTGATGGCGAATCCATTCAGGACACCAGCCGGGTTGAGCACATCTATCGCACGCTGATGCAAAGTATTACCAGCAAAGCAGATCGCTGCAGACCGCAAACCATTCCATCACCGAGACGACTAAAGCACTTTGATTTCACTCCAATCATTCGATTCGAAAATGATGCTGCAGTGGATTACACAAGTCTTTTTATTAAAGCGATTGACCGGCCGGGCCTGCTGAGCTCCATTGGTTACGCGTTTGCACAACAACAAATCAGAGTACTTTCTGCCAATATCGCTACTCTGGGCGAAACTGCCGAAGACGTTTTTTTCATACAGCAAAGCGACGGAAAAAAACTGGAAGATCCGGAAAAAAGCGAAGCACTGAAAAACATACTTTTGCAATGTGTGAGCGAGTAAATCGACACCTGCCCCTTAACCAACCGTGTTTGACATGACCCGCACTATAGAACTAGCCAGAGCACTTATCAGAAAGCCCTCGGTCACACCAGACGACTGCGGATGCCAGGCTATTATTGCCGAACACCTGTCTGAACTTGGATTCACCCACACCAAACTGCCGTTCAACGACGTATCAAACCTTTGGTCAGTTACCGCAGGTGATGGGCCGCTATTTGTGTTTGCCGGACATACCGATGTCGTGCCCAGTGGCCCGCTCGATCAATGGAAACACCCTCCTTTTGATGCCGTTATAGAAGACGGCTTTTTGTATGGTCGTGGTGCGGCGGATATGAAAAGCAGCATTGCCGCCATGATTGTCGCAACCGAAAGAGTGCTGGAAAAACATACTCTGCGAGGACGCATGGGTTTTCTGATCACCAGCGATGAAGAGGGGCCGGCAGTAGACGGCACTACCCGCGTTGTAGATTATTTATGTGAGCATGGCACAGCAATCGACTGGTGTATCGTCGGAGAACCCACCAGCACCGACACGCTGGGCGACATTATCAAAAATGGTCGCCGGGGCTCAATGAATGGCAACCTGACTGTCAACGGCAAACAGGGACACGTGGCCTACCCTCACCTGGCAGAGAATCCCTTTCACCTGGCGGTGAGTGCACTGAGTGAGCTAACCCAAAGGGAGTGGGATCAGGGCAACGAATTCTTCCCACCGACAACCTTTCAGATTTCCAATATCAATGCCGGCACAGGAGTCGATAATGTAATTCCCGGCGAGTTGAATGTGCGTTTCAATTTTCGATTCTCCCCGGAATTAACTGTTAATCAGCTGCAGCAGGAAGTCACACAAACGCTCAATAAATACAATCTTCTATACGATTTGAGCTGGCGTGTCTCCGGAGAACCGTTCATTACTCCAGGAGGCTCTTTGGTCGAGGCTACGCGCAAGGCTATAGCGAATATTTGTGGAACCGACACAGTTTTGTCGACCAGCGGTGGCACATCTGACGGGCGATTTATCGCACCAACAGGCGCACAGGTAATTGAGCTCGGACCAAACAACGCAACCATCCATCAGGCAAACGAACGAGTTTCTTGCGATGAACTCGAGACGCTAACTCATGTTTATGAAGATATACTAATTCGGTTACTTACCTGATGCTGTATCTACCACTGGCTGAACGGGTGAACCGCCAGTGATGCGTTTCGATAGCGGCTATCGGCAGTCACCTCTTCGGCAATCCAATCCGGTGTATGAAAAAACGAATCTGCTGCCGGCAGCTCTATTTCAGCCACTACCAGCCCTTCGTTACGACCATGAAACTGGTCCACCTCCCAGGTCATGCCCTCATGTTGTACGAGGTAACGCGTTTTTTCTACGATGCAGTCTCCGCACAGTTTTTCCAGCATGACATCAGCATCCTCGCGAGGGATCGGATATTCATAGTCATAACTGCTTTGTACATCAATTTTCGCCTTTAGCGAAAGATAACACTGATCGTTCTTTTTTCTAACTCGAAACACCAGTTCGTCGGTGCGAACCATATATCCCTGGGTAATTCGAATAGACCTGCCTGTTTTCGGCCATCGCTCAGATTCGACTAAAAATTTCTTTTCAATTTCGATCAAAACTCTTTATTCCTGACTAGCTACAAGGCTGACAGCTAATCTTATCGTCACTGTGTATAGCAGTCACCAATGCGTGCAGTACGTGGTTTTCACCACCAGACAGAT
>JAHDHK010000366.1 GCA_020631335.1 Chromatiales bacterium | reverse complement strand
CCGGAGTTGATGCCACTGACAACGAGGTCGGGCTGCCAGTCAAACAGGCCATGCGATGTTTATGCAGTCAACCGGCGTGCCCTGTACCGAGTAGACATCGGGCAGAGGTTCTTTGACTCTAATGGGGTGAGTCAGTGTCAGTGAGTTACTGGCGGCACTGCAGTTGCGATCGGGGGCGACGACTTTTACTTCACCCAGCGGGCGCATTGCCTGCTCCAGTGCTTTTATGCCGGGTGCCTGCCAGCCGTCATCATTTGAAACCAGTATTTTCATTATTGTTATTATTCTTGTGCGTAAACTGGTAGAGCACGTTAATGTTATCTGCAGGCGCCCTTTAAACATGCTTACCAAGAGTAAATTTCGCCCAGCATGGTGGCTTCGTAATCCCCACTTACAAACCCTGTGGGCTGCGAAAGTACACCCGGCCCCCACCCCTGCAATAAAGCATGAAAGGCTCACCACACCCGATGATGACTTTGTAGACCTTTGCTGGTCATCGCAGGCCGGTGGTCCTCTGGTGATTATTTTCCACGGGCTTGCCGGCTCATTTGATTCGCGTTACGTGCGATCATTGATGAGCACGCTCAGTGATCGCGGAACCGGTTCGGTGCTTATGCACTTCAGAGGCTGCAGTGGCGAGCCGAACAAAACCGCCGGCGCTTATCACTCCGGCCATACGGCAGATATCAAACTGGTTATAGACACTGCCAGACAGCGTTTTCCCGGGCGGCCTTTGATTGCCGTGGGTTACTCGCTCGGCGGCAATGCACTGTTGAAGTATCTGGCCACGCAAAAAGATAATCCGCTACAACAGGCTGTTGCCGTCTGTCCTCCGCTGTTTCTGTCACAAGGTGCCCGACGAATTAACCGGGGATTTTCAAGGTTGTATCAATATGTGCTGATCAGACAATTGAAAAAAGCCATGCGGCGCAAACAAGCGCGTTATCCGCACCTTGAACTCAACCGGTTCAATTATGAGTTGTGCAATAATTTTATTGACTGGGATCATCACATCACCGCACCGCTGCACGGATTTGATTCGGGAGAAGACTACTATCAGCGGGCAAGTACGCTATCGGATCTGGCGACCATTGAAACATCGACGCATGTTATCTTTTCAAAGGATGATCCGTTTTTTACTCACGCATGCATGCCGAAAGACAACAGCGATTTGTCAGCGCAGGTGACGTTTGAAATTGTGGAAGGGGCCGGACATGTGGGGTTTATTACCGGCAACGTCCCCGGGTTCGGGGAAGACTGGCTGCGACACAGACTGGCAAGCGTGATTAGTTCAGCATCACCTTTCAGTCTTTAAAATACGGCGATTTTTTCGCCGACCTTCTCTTTGCCGCCTCACTCACTGAGGCCGGCTGCCACACCTTGCAGCGGCGGGATAAGTTACTTCAACAACGACTGCATACAACAACGATTCAGGTTAGTTCACTAACTTCACTGTGCCACCAAAAGACTGCTTCGCGACCAGCGCAATGTGATCGAGCATAATGGTCTTGTTTTCTTCACTAAAATTGCGAAAGCTCAGACCGGCAAAAAAACGATCGTTCTTACTGCGGGTTCGATCTTCTCCGGCGTTGGCCACCTCAGCTTCGATCTGGAGCACCGTCTGCTCCGGAAACAGTCTTATCGACAGGATCACGCGGTCACCATTGTTGAATGGCTCTGTGTGATAACACTTCAGACCGTTCGGGCTTAAACTGACCACATGGGTCGGATAGTCCGGCAGCTCTGCCGGTTCGAACGCAGACTCATTTGCCGATGCAATTGCGTCGATTCGCAACGCGATGGCATCCGATATACGACGAAAACTTCGACGCTCTTCTTCTTTCAGGAGTGCATGTCCCACTGCTGATCACCTCAATTCTTGCCTTCTTATGACGGCGTGTAACGGCCGTTGTGCGACGGAATTGAGTTGTGACTATCGCCGCATTTGTAACTTGGTGCCGGTGCTAATAAACTCCCGAGCACGCGCCCCGGTAGCTCAGCCGGATAGAGCAGCCGCCTCCTAAGCGGCAGGTCGGAGGTTCGAATCCTCTCTGGGGCGCCATTTTTTTACACTATTTAACAGGTTTGCCGAACGACACGTGTCGCAGGCCTGCACGCGGATGGAACGGGCAGATGAACAATCTGCTCCCGCCTGGTAGTGTCACAACCCACAAAACAGTACGGAGAACACATGGAATCCAGAGCTGCAATCGCCGTCAAAGCAGGCGCTCCGCTCGAAGTAGGTACAGTCAATGTCGAGGGGCCTCGCCCGGGTGAGTGCCTGGTTGAAATCAAGGCAACCGGCATCTGTCACACTGACGAATTTACTTTGTCCGGCGCGGATCCGGAAGGGATATTCCCAGCCATTCTGGGCCACGAGGGCGCCGGCGTGGTGGTCGAAGTCGGCGAAGGCGTCACCACGCTGAAAAAGGGTGACCACGTCATTCCCCTTTACACGCCTGAATGCCGCATGTGTGACTACTGTACCTCCGGCAAAACCAATCTGTGCCAGCAGATCAGAGAAACCCAGGGCCAGGGTGTGATGCCTGACGGCAGCAGCCGTTTTTCAACCGGCAACGATAAAATCTTCCATTACATGGGCACTTCTACGTTTTCCAACTACACCATCGTGCCGGAAATCGCGCTGGCCAAGGTGCGGGAAGACGCTCCATTCGACAAAATCTGCTACATCGGCTGCGGTGTGACCACCGGTATCGGTGCGGTCATCAACACGGCAAAGGTACAACCCGGCGACAATGTGGTCGTCTTCGGCCTGGGCGGTATCGGCCTGAACGTCATCCAGGGTGCCCGCTTAGCCGGCGCCAACATGATTGTGGGTGTTGACCTCAACCCGGCGCGCAAAGAAATTGCCGAACGTTTCGGCATGACGCACTTTGTGAATCCGAGCGAAGTGGAAAGCGACCTGGTGCCTTACCTGGTTGATCTGACCAAAGGTGGCGCGGACTACTCATTCGAGTGCATTGGTAATGTTGAAGTGATGCGACAGGCACTTGAGTGCTGCCACAAAGGCTGGGGCACATCAATCATTATCGGTGTTGCACCGGCTGGTGCTGAAATTTCAACCCGGCCTTTTCAGCTCGTGACCGGTAGAAACTGGCGTGGCACTGCCTTTGGCGGCGCCAAGGGACGTACCGATGTACCAAAGATTGTTGACTGGTATATGGAAGGCAAAATCGAAATCGACCCGCTTATCACGCACACCATGCCGCTGGATGAAATCAACAACGCCTTCGATCTGATGCACAAAGGTGAGTCTATTCGATCAGTTGTTATGTTCTGATCGACGGTTACAACCAGCGCGCAAAGTAATTGCAGAAGCTGGCAGCAGGCACTCTCGCAAACTGCGGGAGTGCTGTGTAAGCTTTCTTTGCGCTATGTTTCACACACCAGCCGGTTTACCTGTAGCGCACCCATCGATTCACGATAACCATCGACCTACACGACAGCGCCCCGCGTCAGGCAATGAGTATCGATACAACCAACACCAGCCCCGTTAAGACTGACTGCCGCGAATTCTCGGGTGAATTGCATTGCGCTTGTAGCTCAGCGCTGAATTGATCTCTCTTATTTCGAAGGACAAGGCAAAATGCTCTGTATTGAGCGGCGCTTCCAGGAACTGTTGCAGCGCGGCAAACAGAGCGTCTCCGATTTGTTTTTTGTCTTCATCACTTCGACCCGCGCCCAGCCGCAGCGACAGATCTATAAATCCGTTTTCAGACAGATCGTCCGCAACGGTGTAGACATCACAGCATACGCCACGCACCCGCACAGC
>JAHDHK010000365.1 GCA_020631335.1 Chromatiales bacterium | reverse complement strand
GTTTTCTATCCGGTATTGCAACACCCACTCCACCAGTGCAGCATTGAGATCGCCGGTGACCATCTGGGATTCAGCCTGTGGACTTTCACCGATTTGTGTCGGGTTGGTTGCACCTCGAGTACCGAACCCGAACTCCTGCTTCAGTTGTCGCTTGACCGGTACGATGGTGACTTCGTCCGCGCCCCACGGGATTTTGAAATGCAAACCGGAAGGTTGTTCTTTAAGGTATTTGCCAAAACGGGTGACCAGGCCAACTGAATCACTCGGCACCGTATACACACCGGTGTAGACAAATAGTGCCGCGGCAACGAGAAAGATAATGGTGAGCATCTGAAAAAAGCCATCTGGAAGCTTGAAACTCCCACTGAAGCCGCCACCACCTCCGCCACCTTTTGACTTTACTGTTTGCCACGGGTTACCCCCGGCTGAGTTCTTTGCCTGATCAAGATCAATAACTGACATAGACTAATCCGTTGCTGGTCGGTTGTCTGGAGGAGTATAGCCGTATACCGGAGTCATATTGCGTTGCCTCTGTTGTACCGACTGTCGTACGCTTTTAATTAATTTCAGAACTCGTTGTCCTGACCCGTGAGCCGATTGAAAGTTTTTTGATCAATATTACTGCCACACATAATCAGTGCGACGTTTTTACCATGCAGCCGTGCGGCCAGCGGATGCATCAATGCGGTGAGCGCTGCTGCGCACGCAGGTTCCACAGCAAGTTGCAAATCGGTAAAAACCAGCCGCATTATCGCAGCGAGTTGTTCGTCACTGACATGAACAATCTCATCCACGTGTTCTGCCACCAGTTGGTAGGAGAGTGGCAGATGCATCGGCGCTCCCAGACTGTCGGCAATGGTATTTACGGTTACCTTGTCTACCGGCCTGCCGAGCTGCAGGCTTTCGGTCATACCCTGAGCGCCTGTTGGTTCAACACCAATGACCTTGCACTCAGGCTTTAACAACTTGACGGCACTGGCTATGCCTGAAATCAAACCGCCGCCACCGACCGGGACAATAACCACATCGAGATCCGGTTGATCCTGGAGAAGTTCAAGTGCCACTGTGGCGGTACCTTCAAAGGTATGAATGCCTTCGAACGGGTGTACCAGCGTTCTGCCTTCATTTTTTTCAAGCGCTCGTACGATGTCTATCAGTTCATCGATGGTTTCGCCAAAGACGATCTCTGCCCCCAGCGCTTCACAGCATGCGACGCGATACGGATTCGCGGTTCTGGGCATGACCACTTTGGCACTGGCGCCTGCGGTCTTTGCCGCATAGGCAGTGGCAATGGCATGGTTACCGGCAGAAAAGGCGGTCACACCTTGTTTTTTTTGTTCGCTGGACAACTGCAGTACGGTGTTGACAGCACCGCGTGCTTTAAAGCTGCCGGTTTTCTGCAGCAACTCCATTTTCAGCCACAAGTTCCAGTCCTTTAGCAGTGTCGTCCCTTCAATGCCATAGTACGGTAATGTGGGTGTCCGGATAACGTGCTCGCTGATTCTGTCAGCAGCGCAGTTGATTGAATCTAAGGTCAGGGTCATATGAAGTCCGGAAGAATCTACGTTCACAGGTGCAGCAACCGTGCATCACCGTGAGTGCGGTAGGTTAGCGGTTGTGGCGGGCAACACTATATCCGGTTGCGATGCGCTGGCTGTTTACAAGCTGGCAGTGTGTTGCAGGTAAGCGGGTTAATGGCTTGTCTGCCTGCCGGATAGCCAGCGAGCGCATTGCCGATAGTCAACGAATTCACTTTTCTATCCCCGGTGGCTGGCTTCTCTAATGACATGCAGGACGGTTTTCACTAAAATAGCGGCGGGCAATCGCTCACCAACCCTTCCCACTACCAGAGAATCCAACATTGCGTAGAAACGCAATACTTACGCTTGCGGACGGCACACAGTTTCACGGGCAGTCTTTCGGTGCCGCCGGGGTTGCCGTTGGTGAAGTCGTTTTTAATACAGCGATGACCGGGTATCAGGAAATTCTGACCGACCCGTCCTATGCTCAGCAGATCGTCACGCTCACGGTGCCGCACGTCGGCAACACAGGTGCAAATCACTTTGATGAAGAAGCTGATGCAATACATGCCGCTGGATTGATAATCCGTGATGCGCCGTTACGCACCAGCAGCTTTCGAAATCAACAGCCGCTGTCAGATTATCTGCAGGCGAAAGGCTGTGTCGCTATCGAAGGGGTAGACACGCGTCGTCTGACCAGACACTTGCGTGAGCATGGCGCGCAGACCGGTGTGATCGATTGCCGGGAAACATCCGATGCCAACGAATCGGATAGCGAAGATATCAACCGCAGAATCACTGAATTTGGCAGCCTGGCAGGTCGTGATCTGGCACAGGCGGTGAGCACTAGCAGCACATATGAGTGGGACGAGGGTACCTGGGTGCTCGGCGATACCACCAACACCAACAGTCAGCCGCGCTATCACGTGGTGGCCTACGACTTCGGAATTAAACGAAATATTTTACGTATGCTGGCAGATCAGGGCTGCCGCGTTACCGTCGTCAATGCGAAAACACCGGCCGAAGAAGTACTGAATCTGGCGCCGGACGGCGTGTTTCTGTCAAACGGACCGGGAGACCCGGAGCCCTGCGACTACGCCATCGAGGCAATCCGGCAGATTTTAAATAAGAAAATCCCGGTCTTCGGTATCTGTCTGGGTCATCAGCTTCTCGCACTGGCCAGCGGTGCGGTGACGACAAAAATGAAATTCGGACACCACGGTGCCAACCATCCGGTGATTGATCTGGACAGCCAGCGCGTCATGATCAGTAGCCAGAACCACGGTTTTTGTGTCGAGGAAGACAGCCTTCCCGACACCCTTCGCGCGACACACCGGTCGTTGTTCGACAACACGCTTCAGGGTATTGAACGAACCGATGTGCCGGCCTTCAGTTTTCAGGGCCATCCCGAAGCCAGTCCCGGCCCCCACGATGTTGCCCCTTTGTTTAAACGATTCACTGACATGATCGACATGGACAAAAATGCCCGGTCGTAGCGATATAAAAAACATTCTCGTCATCGGGGCCGGACCGATCGTGATCGGGCAGGCCTGCGAGTTCGATTATTCAGGTGCCCAGGCCTGCAAGGCACTGAGGGAAGAGGGGTACCGGGTCATTCTGGTGAACTCCAACCCGGCCACCATCATGACTGACCCGTCCAGCGCAGATGCAATTTACATCGAACCTGTCGAATGGCGTACCGTAGAGCGAATAATCGAACGTGAAAAACCCGATGCTATTCTGCCGACCATGGGCGGGCAGACCGGCCTGAATTGCGCACTCGATCTTGATCGTGAAGGCGTATTAGACAAGTACGGTGTTAATCGGTGCACGACACGAGGCCATTGATCGAAGATCGGGACAAGTTCCGCAAAGCGATGACCGAAATAGGTCTGGCCACGCCGAAAGCGGAAATTGCCCACAGCATGGAAGAAGCGTACGTCGGCCTTGAAGAAATCGGCTTTCCGGTAATTATTCGTCCATCCTTCACGATGGGAGGCAGTGGCGGCGGGATCGCTTATAACCGCGATGAATTTACCGAAATCTGTCAGCGCGGACTCTCGCTTTCGCGCACCACCGAAATACTCATGGAAGAATCGGTTCTGGGCTGGAAAGAATACGAAATGGAAGTGGTGCGCGATAAGGCGGATAACTGCATCATTGTGTGCTCGATAGAAAACCTCGATCCAATGGGGGTGCACACCGGCGACTCAATTACAGTTGCACCGGCGCAGACCCTGACGGACAAGGAATACCAGATCATGCGCAACGCGTCGA
>JAHDHK010000364.1 GCA_020631335.1 Chromatiales bacterium | reverse complement strand
CGGAATGCATCATCGATCAGGAAGAAGATACCGGACACCACATCGGTTACCAGTTTTTGCGCACCAAAACCGATTGCCAGACCGACGATACCGGCACCGGCGAGCAGCGGTGTGGTGTCCACGCCGATGTTGCCAAGCGCCAGCAACAGGAACACCACGGCAATGGTCACACGAGAGGTACCCAGGATCAGCGGCAACACGGTTGACAGCCGCGAACCACCCGCACCACCACCTTCACCACCGGCATCTTCCGAGTCAAGATCCACCCCGGCTGCGGTCATTTCAGCAGCGAGCTTGCGGTTGATAATGAGTGAAACAATTTCGTATACCAGATAGCCCAGTGACAAAATCATCAGGAACTCAATGAGATTAGCCGCAAAACGCTCTCCGACACCCGCAGTAGCAATTGAGGCCGGCGTCATACCCCAGAACCCGGCGATAGACAGAAGCACCAGGCCAAAAACAATGACTCGTCCGATGCGGATATAAGAACGAATCGATGCGCTGTGCGCTCGTTCAGCCACCAGGCCTTCACCAGTCATCGGTGGCGCCAGCTGACGAACCAGCCCTCGAATAGCCGTGTCCATGGCGGGTGCGAAAAATAACAGGAACATGGTTTTGTAATGCGGTGAGGTCCGCAGCATCGGGAAGTTTTCATAGCTGACAACAATGTTCACCACCCACCAGGTGCCAAACGCCGTAGCAATAGCAAAGTAAGGATACGCCTGCGCCATGCGCTCCTCCCACGGACTGACCTGCGGGTTAGCGCCGCGCATCATCATCACCATTGCATCCCAGTAGCGCCAGACAAGGATAGCGGCATATAAATGCACCGACAGGTTGATCCAGAAACCGATCCTGCTCTCGCCAACCGGGACACCGTTGCTTTGGTTGAACGGGATCAACACCACACCGACGCCGATGATTAACGCGAACCAGAAATTGTGCTTGACTATCGCTTTTGCAGTCTCATCGGTGGCGTGCACCATCCGGTATGCAGGGTTATCCGGCGCCATCAGAAAGCGTCCGACGGCCACCGCCATTCGCGGCATTCCAATAAGCCATGGGCCGATCAAACCGAGATAAGGCCGGAAGTATTCGGGCACCAGAGTTCGCGTAAGCAGCATCGCTGCAAGCATGAACACAACCACTCCGAGAATCTGGCTGGCCAGCCTCGCCGTAAGAAAATGCATGGATTGGCGGAATGTGGGGTCGGGGTCCAGGTTGCTTGGCAAAGCGAACCATCGTCCGACCGCCGTGCGAAAAATCATTTCGATCGCAAACGCACCAACAATGACGAGTAAAAGATAACCCGCAGTGCTCAGCAAACCGTTGGCACCCACGACGTTCCCGAAGTTCGAAAACGCACTGATTTGAGTCGAATAAAGAATCGGGAGGCGCTCTATCGCGGTCGTGATAGAACCAAACGCGCCGGCAGTGGCATGATGCAGAAAATCGGAAACATCCCCATCGTCGGTTTCCAATGCCGTCGCCTGAGTATTCAATTGATCAAGCAGCAGCGCCCGCACATCTGTATCCGACAGCCGCGAGATCAACGCTGTAGCAGCCTCGGGAGTGAGCGGGTCCGGCAGAGATGGAACAGCTTCAGAGGTGCCACTGTCAGTTGCAAATAGGGTTTGCGCCGATACCGGGGCTACCAAGGACATCAGAAACAGCAGCATCGCTGCCAGCGCGCAAGCCTTAAGATTCCGCATAGTTCTCCACCCCACACATGTTTCCAGCCCTAGATCAGTGGAATCTGCAGGTCAAATAGTTATTCTGTTAAACTGCCGTTGAGCCTGACGTGGCTCGTGCTGCAGACTGCCTTATCACAGCGGCGCAGTCCAACTTCTGAAATTACAATACAATTGCGTAAATATTGTGAACACTCACGGCGTGTATCGCAGACGTACCGCAATGGCGAGCATTGCCCGCTGTGTCGGGATTATAGGAAGCATAAACGCTATTTTCTACCCAAGCCAGGCAATAAGACCAGACAATAAGACCAGGTGGTAGTAGGCGGGTTGATGGCAACAGACCGCGATACCATTGCGCTCACCACCGGGCAATCGGTACGTTTGCCCTTTTGATTCGCCGCCGTGGTGTCGTGGTCAGGCCGCTCAGAGCCGCTCAAATTTTGAATCCAGCATACGCCCACGCCATAGCAAGCGACCATGATATCGGGTTCGCAAGATACCAGGCGACGCTGCTCGCTACCGCCACGCTCATAAATTGCAATGCCAGATCCGCTGTAAAAACCGTGGCCATTGCAGACACCAAAGGTCTCAGTTTCTGGACGGCTTTACTACCGGAAATACCTTCGGGGCTGGTTAAATAGCCATTGCTCAGCTCTCATGATGGGAATTCCGCTGTGCCGCCAAAACGAAAAGTCGCGAGTACTTCTGCCCTAAGGACCATAAACCGGAGATGTTTGTCATTGCGCTTCAGAACGCGCGCTTTGAGTATTTCAGTGGATCTATTACCTCCACCACTAAAATCATGCCGTTTCCAGCACTTTTTTCAAAGATGCCGGTCTGTAACAACGTACTCTCGTTAGTCCCGATATCACGACTGCGCTTATACTTAGGCAGCGGGTAACTACAACAAAGCACCCGCATCACTCACATTGAAAAACTAACCTGACCCCTTATCTCTTAAATCAAACCTTGCGTCACATCAACTGCCCACGGAGAAATTTGGCATGAACGCAGTAAAAAACCGGAATTTTTTACTAGTTGGCCTGGTAGCTTTAGTCGTTTTGGGCTGCAGCGATCAATCATCTACATTGAGCTCCGCACACAGCAACGCCATATCCCCGTTTTATGGCACGTATACCGGAAGTGGAAAGAAAAAGCTTGGCGAAAGTGAATCCATAGACCGTGACCTGAGTGTGACTATTAAACGCTGGGAAGATAAAGGTTTCACTATCGACTGGAGTACCGTGATTTATCGAGGTGAGCGGGAAAAAGAAACCAAAATGTCAATTAACTTCAAACCCTCCCCACGCGATGGCATCTTTACCTCCGCTATGCAAACCGATACTTTCGGCAAAAGCGTTCCATTCAATCCGGCAGTCAATAGTAATGAACCTTATGTGTGGGCCTCGATCGAAGAAAACACCCTGATCGTACACGCGCTATACATAATGGATGACGGAGGCTTTGAAATGCAGGTCTACCGGCGCAGCCTACAGGAAAATGGAATGCTGGTTGAATTCGAGCGAATGAGAAACGGCAAACAGGTCACCCGAATTGAAGCTCAGCTTTCATTGGCTGAGTAATTATTTCCGGACTTAACTGCATACTGAAAGAGCAAAATCATAATTGCAAATTCAGAACAATCACCACACGAGAACAATAGTTTATATGGCACATTACTGCTATCTGTTTCGACAACATACGGTTACCACATGAGGCACACATAATATAACAAAACACTCAGTACTCAAGATCAACAGAAACAGACTGACACTACTTCAATACGGCTGACATACTTCCCACAACTGTGATTAGCTCTTTAAAAAAACCTCCTGATCACCACCATTCAAACAATACACTTGTCATCGTTATAGCGCCACACCTTCATGATCACCACCTCACACACTACAGGCAGAACGCGTTCAAAGAATTCATTGGCAACCAACATGCAAAAAACAATATGGATATACGGCACAGGCCTTCTCACTGACAGATATATATTAGCGTTATCTCTGGAATACCAGATACAGGGATTTATTACCCCAGACATCCACCACGGTAAAAAAAGCTATTACTCAAAGCCGGTCGTATCAATGAATGATTTGACCAATCAGTCATTTGATTTAGTGGTGATATGCTCACATGAAAAGGGACGAGTACAGGCAGA
>JAHDHK010000363.1 GCA_020631335.1 Chromatiales bacterium | reverse complement strand
GCTTCCGGTGTTCACCCCGGGGTTCGTGGCTCTGTATTGCCTGCCATATTTTTAACGCGGTGAGTGGTTTGTCCAGGTGCCTGATTTGATAGTCCCTTAGCGCATCCATGACAGCATTGTGAATCGGGCCCGGTGTTCCGATAGAGGTAAGCTCACCTACCCCCTTTGCACCAAGAATAGAATTCGGGCTGTCTGTTTGAATGAGCGTTGTATTAAATGCCGGCAAATCTGCCGCACGAGGAATCTGGTAATCCATCAGCGACCCGGATAACAACTGTCCGTCAGCATCGTGTACGAGCTTTTCCATCAGTACTTCGCCGGCGGCCTGCGCAAACCCGCCGTGTATCTGGCCGTTCGCACTTGCGCTGTTGTAGACTCGACCAAGATCATCAATGCCTGTGTAGTCGGTAATCGCCACCGTGCCTGTCGAAGGATCAACTTCTACTTCGATCACGCATGCACCGGTCGGAAAGGTCGTATGTGTGCCTTCAAAGGATGCAGTGCCCGTACACTCAGGCAAATCGAAGTGTTCGCTGTCGGGGGTTTGATTAGAGCCCGCTGAACGCAGGGCGAGTTCTGCAAGGTTGATTGTCTTTCCAGTGTGTTTGTCGGTAAACGTACCATTGGAATATTCCAGGGTGTCTATGTCGGTATCCAGATACGTTGCTGCCAGTCGTTTGGTGTTTTTTAGCATGTTGTGACTGGCGCGGTGAACGGTGGTTGCTACTACTGCCATCAGGTTGGAACCGCCGGTGCCTCCGCCCTGACTTAACCATCGGGTATCTCCCTGTTCTACCCTGATACGTTCCGGGTCCACATCCAGCGCTTCGGCGACAACTATTGACAGTGTTGTACGATGACCCTGGCCATTGTCCTGAATACCGGTTCTGACTCGAATATCACCATTGGGCAGCGCGCATACTTCGCTGTGCTCGTCGGTTGATCCACCGGTAGCATGCAGATAAAAGGCAACGCCTGCGCCGCGCAGTTTGCCGTTATGCCTGCTTTGTGTTTTACGGGTCGGCAGGTTATTCCAGTCTGCTGCCTGTGCTATTTTTGCGGCAAGCGCCGGATAGTCACCGGCGTCATAGGTTTCTTTCATCGGCGTGTTGTAAGGCAGGTCGGCAGGTGTAATTAGATTGCGCTGTCGAATCTCCAGACGATCCATGTTCAACCGGTCGGCAGCGAGGTCAATGATACGTTCCAGCGTGCAGGCGGATTCCGGTTTTCCAGCACCCCGGTATGCATCGGTCGGCACAGCGTTGGTGTAGATGCCTTTGACGTGGTAGTGCAGTCCCTGAATCCGGTAGGCCTGTCCGAAAGGTCGTACCGCACCGAATGTCGCGACGAACGGTGCAACAGCATTTAAATATGCGCCCATGTCTGCCAGCGCGGTCACGCGAAATGCTTTGAACTCGCCATCGGTGTTAAAGGCCAGTTCAGCGTAGTCAACCCGGCCTCGACCGGCGATATCAGACTGCAGCGACTCTGTGCGAGTCGCAGTCCATTTGATCGGATGACCGGTCTTTCTGGCTGCAACAAGACAAAGCAGCTGTTCGGCATAAGGCCAGATCTTCACCGCAAAACTGCCACCAACGTCATGCGTAATCACATTGAGTTTGTCTTTGTCGATGTTCATAAAACCGCTGAGTGCCCGCTGCAGTGATATAACACCCTGGCTTGGTGTGAATAAGGTATAACTTTGATCGCTCTGATCGTATTGCGCCAGGTAACTCCTTGGCTCCAGCGGCGTAATGGCCATGCGTGGATGTTCAACCCGCAATTCGATGGTGTGATCTGCGTTGTTGAACAGCTGCTGTGTTTCCTCTTCATTTCCCTTGTGCCAGTCGAAAGCACAGTTGCCGGGTATGTCCGGCCAAATCAGCGTGTGATCACTGGCTGCAGTATCCACATCGTTGACGGACGGCAGTACGTCGAAACCGATGTCAATGAGTTCCAGCGCATCCTGGGCAATGGCGTCTGTATCGGCAATGACAGCGACAATCGGCTCGCCAACATATTTGACCTGATCTTTCGCAAGCACCAGGCGTTCCGGTTCAATCAGGCCGGCGTTATCCAGCACGGCGCGGCACTTCACAGGGTTGAGTGCGGCGATGTCTTCGTCATAGGCGGTGAGGACACATCGCACCCCGGACAGGCTGTCTGCCTGCTCAACATTGAGCCGGGTGATATTGGCATGCGCAACCGGTGCCCGAAGTACTTTCATGATCAGTTGTGCGGGCTGTTGCAGGTCGTCGGTATAGGTACCACGACCACAAAGTAACGCAGGGTCTTCCAGTCTTAACATGATGGGTGTTGACGTTGATATACTGACGGTCAGTTTACAGGTAATTTTCTAACATTAAATGATATGCCCGAAATTCTGGTAGTCGGTCTGGCGGTAGTCGACATGGTGTTTAACGTTGAGACTATGCCGCAGCGGGCTGAAAAATATGTGGCCGATGATGCGTGTATGGCAGGCGGCGGCGGAGCAGCCAATGCTGCTGTTGCATTGGCCAGACTGGGCGCACAGGCAACCTTGCTCGCCAGAACGGCTGACGACTGGTTTGGCCGGAATATTATTGACGATCTGCAAAGCCACCGCGTTGATTGCACGTTATTGCAACAAACACCGGGAGCGAAGTCTGCGTTTTCATCTGTGTTGGTTGACTCCGGTGGTGAGCGTCAAATAGTCAATTTCAGAGGTAGCGGTTTATCAGATCAGGTTCCATCGCTTGCCGGTGTTCAGGTCGATGCCGTATTAGCAGATACCCGCTGGCTGAATGCCACAGTGGCAGCTTTGTCGCGTGCTAAAGAACTGGGCGTGCCCGGTGTGCTCGATGCAGAAGCACCGGTACCGCAGGCGGCGGTTGAGCTTGCATCACACGTTGCCTTCTCGGCCCAGGGCTTAACTGACTATACCGGTATTGCAAATCTTGAAGAAGCATTGCTGGCCGTCGAACAGTCGATAGACGGGTTTGTGTGTACCACCGATGGACAAAACGCCGTATTGATAGTCGAGGGTGGTCAGGTTACTGGTATCCCGGTGTACTCTATTGATGCTGTGGACACATTGGGGGCAGGGGATGTCTGGCACGCTGCTTTTACCTGGGGGCTATCAAACAAGCAGAATGCCAAGCAGGCTGTTCAGTTTGCCAATGCCGCCGCAGCAATGAAGTGCCAGCGTAAAGGTGGTGGCAGAATGTCGCCCACGTTAACTGAGGTCCAGCACTTTATTCAACAAAGGAAGGCAAATTGACTGGCAGAACACAACGTAAATATGTTCGCAAAGACAATAAAAAACTGATTACCGATGAAGACATTTATCACATGCTGATGCTGTATAAATATCAGCGGAAATCTTTGAACCAGATAGCCAGACAGTTCTCATTGGAAGTGACAGAAGTACGAGCCATTATCGGCAGGCGAACCGGTGGCAGCTGTTGCGGTTAAATAATGCAATTGTTGTAGCTGTTATGGCTGACCGTAAAAATGTTTTGAACTCTACCCGCCAGTAGAGTCTTTTCCATTTGCGCAGAGCTGGTTCACCCTTCTTTTTAGACAGCTACACTTGAGCTGCTGGCTATTGCTATTACGACGCTTTCTTGTGAAAGGTGATAACAGCTTCCATTTTGTTAAAGTCTTCATCGGATAAATGACACTTGACGCTATGGCCGCTGCTTAGCTCACGCACCGGCGGCATTTCAAGGTCACATAAGTTGCCGGCAACTTTATCTTTGTGGCCGCAACGGGTTTGGAACGGGCAGCCGCTCGGCGGGTTAAGCGCCGATGGTATATCGCCATCGAGAACAATTTGTTTTTTCTCGACACTGGTGTCTGCAATGGGAATGGCGGACAGCAAAGCTTCGGTATAGGGGTGATACGGCGGGGCGAATATATC
>JAHDHK010000068.1 GCA_020631335.1 Chromatiales bacterium | reverse complement strand
ATCCGATTATCGTTGGGGCTGGCATCTACACTCAGTAAAATGGAAAATTCGAGATGCGATTATAACCATTTATTGCTTTAATGTGTTGCACTACACTAGTTATTGCGTCGGGTCTGAGAGCGTTAAATTCACCCTGGAACGCCAGCCCGGTCAAAATGCTCATCTATACCCCGTAAAACGAGCTTGTTCCGATGCCCTTGTATAGCGGTCAGAGGCCTTCTCAGACCATTGCTCATCACATTTTTCAACACTCTGCTAAATACCAGTTTAGCAATCGGGGTTTCGTACTCACCGAAGGGTGTGTCGTAACGGTTTAAAGACGAATAAATCGTCAGCAGTTTCTACCTGCCGCGTATTCTGGGATCAAGCGCATCACGCAGGCCGTCCCCCATGTAGTTGACACTTAAGACAGTTAATGAAATCGCAAGACCCGGCCAGATCACCCGGGCAGGTGTCAACTGCATAAAGTTAGCACCGTCGTATAACAGCCTGCCCCACGTCGGAAAATCCGATGGAAAACCGAGCCCCAAAAAGCTCAGCGCCGACTCTGTGATGATGGCATTGGCGATGCCGAGCGTCGCAGACACCATGATCGGGCTTAATACATTGGGCAGTATATGCCGTGAAATAATTCTGCGCGATGGCGTACCGATGCTGCGTGCCGCAACGACAAATTCCTGCTCTTTCAGCGTGAGTACATCGCCACGCACAATCCGCGCTGTCTGCATCCAGCTGGTAATGCCGATGACAAAAACGATCAATATAAAAATGCCGGTTTCCGGCCCGAAGGCCGATCGTAGTGTATCGCGGAACAACATAATAATAACCAGCAGCAGAGGTAACAACGGCAACGCCAGAAACAAATCTGTCAGGCGCATCAGCGGCCCGTCGAGTTTTTTGAAAAAACCCGCCAGTACACCTATGGCCGCGCCGACCAGCAGCGACAACAACATCGCAACAACCCCTACCAACAGCGAGACTCTGCCTCCAGCCATGACCTGGGCGAAAGTATCGCGGCCAAGGTTATCTGTGCCCATCGGGTGTTTCCAAGAAGGCGGCAGATTCTTGTTAACGATATCGAGGTATTGCGGATCTATAGTGTGCAGATAGGGGCCGAACACCACCACAAGTACAATAAACAGAAAAACAAATGTACCGACCAACGCCCCTTTGTGGGTACGGAACTGCGACCACACATCACCCCATAAAGAACGATGTTCGGGCATTTCATCTACGGCTATATCACTCATAGCGAATCCTCGGGTCGAGAATTCCATAAACAATATCTGCTAGCAGATTAAACAGCACAATCAACACAGCAAAAATAAAAGTCAGTGTTTGAACCAACGGTATATCCGCTCCCTGAATACCGATAATCAACAACTGACCAAGACCATTTACACGGAATATCTGTTCAGTGATGATCGCACCGCCGAAAATCTGCGGTATCCCCAGCGCAATAACAGTGACCACCGGTATCAATGAGTTGCGCAACACATGTATCAGCAATACTGCACGCTCTTTCAACCCTTTGGCACGTGCTGTACGCACATAGTCCTGTGATAAATTATCGAGCATCGAAGCACGCATAAAGCGCGACAGCTGAGAAGCATTGAATAACGCCAGTACCATCACCGGCATAATCATCTGCTTAACCTGAAACCAGAAGCTGGAAAGGTCTGTCACTTTATGGGTAGTGTCATAAATAGAAGGCAACCACCCCAGTGTTGAACTGAACACCACAATCAACACCAGGCCGGTAAAAAAAGTAGGTACAGAAAAACCGACCATCGAAACAAAGGTACCGACCTGATCAAATACAGAGTACTGGCGATAAGCAGAAATCACCCCGATAGGAATAGCGATCAGAATACCTACCACGTAAGACATACCAACCACCCACAGTGTCTGTGGCATTCTTTCAACAATAAGATCAACTACCGGGCTACGAGTTGCCCAGGACTGCACCCGCAGTCGGTTTTCACTGTCACCGATGGTAATGCCGAACCACTGCTCGATCATATTGAGTGGTTCGTTTATAAAAAACTGCTGCAGCCACTTTAGATAGCGGATGGGGAACGGCTCACCCAGTCCAAGCGATAAACGGATCTTTTCGCGGACCTCCGGAGGGATAGTAAGCGGCAGATTACCGGTCGGGTCACTCGGTGCCAGATCGAGTATCGCAAAGATCAGAAAACTGATGACCAGCAGGGTCGGGATTGCAAACAGCAATCGGCGAATGGTGTAGTTGAACATGGATGGTTTTCAGCAAGCGCCGGTCGCAAAGCGCGACCGGCCAGTTAACTACCTTTTACTCGGCACGCTTCCAGTCAGCGGCATTCCACAATTCGGAATCCCACTCATTCATGCGCACACCTGCGAGTGTGTTGGCATGCGCCGAGACACCTCCACGATGGATCAGAGGAATCATCGCACCTTCCTGCATCAGCATGTCATTCATCTGCTTGGCAAGTTCGGCACGCTCTTCCAGCTTGGCAGTGACTGCCATCTTAGCCACCAGTGCGTCGTAGTCAGCGTTGCAGTAACGCGGCATGTTATCGCCCAGCCACTGGTTTGCAGGACTTGGAATTTCACCGCACGACCAATTGGCCATATAGTTTTCCGGGTCGGTGCCATCGAAATTGTTGGTGTACATTTCGATGTCCGCAAAGAACTTCTGGAAAGTGTCGGGGCTGGACTGATCGCCACCGAAAAATACCGACGCATCTATGTTACGCAGTTCTGTTTCGACTCCGATTTCAGCCCACCATTGCTTTACCAGCGCCTGAGTAGCCTGACGTACCGAATTGGTGGAAGTCTGGTAGAGAATAGACAATCGAACGCCGTCTTTCTCACGCACACCGTCACCGCCTCTGACCCAGCCGGCATCGTCGAGTAGTTTGTTGGCAGCGGCAATGTCCTGAGCCAGACATTCATCATTCGCCGTCGATGCATAAATTGCCGGTGCCGGCAGCACGTTACAGGTGGGCTGACCCGCATCACCATAACCAACGTCAACCAGGATCTGGCGGTCTATGGCTTTGGACAATGCATTCACGACAGAAAGATCCGTAAGGAAGGGGTGAGCACCGCCTTCGACAGTGGCTCTTTTATCTCCAAGCGCCGGGTCGGGGTTGGTTTTGTTAACCATCAGTCTTTCGACCGACGTGCCGAACGCTGATACCACAGTGCCTTTGCCGGCCGAAGCCATTTTGCTCAGAATTTCAGGTTCGACCTGAAGGTTCCATGCGTAATCAAATTCACCGGTTTCGAGCACAGAGCGTGCAGCTGATGCCGCATCACCACCGCCTTTAAACACTACCGATCCGAACGCTGGCTTGGCCTCATCACGGTAGTTCGAGTTCGCTTCATAGGTGACAACGTCATTGGCTTTGAATTCACTGACAACAAACGGACCGGTACCGATCGGGCCGAAGTTAGCCTCAGTACATTCGGGCGCTTTTGCTCCCATGCAGTTTTCGAACTGCGCCTTTTGTATGACCGGTACCTGTGAACCGACAAACGGTCCGTACGGGAAAGGCTTGGCAACAGAAAAACTGACTTTGACGGTTAAGTCGTCAACCGCTTCCACGCTTTCAACATCGGTAAAGTTTGAAGCCTGCTGACACCCGCCTTCCGGATCCAGACAGTAAGCTGCTGTAAACGCCACATCAGCCGCAGTCAGCGCAGAACCATCAGACCACTTTACGCCTTCGGAAAGCGTCCAGGTAATACTCTTTAAGTCTTCGCTTACACCACCGTTGTCAACCGTGGGAATTTCATCGACCAGTACCGGTACCATCATGCCGGTTTCGTCGTAACGAGCGAGTGGCTCGATGACGAGACTTGAGGCCTCGATGTCTTTGGTACCACCGGACAGGTAAGGATTCAGTATCGACGCTGCCTGCCAGTAAATGATATTCAGCTGACCATCGCTGCCACGTTCCGCAAGCGCGGAGCCTGCAAAACATCCGGCGGCAACGGCCGAGCACAATAGCGCTTTTTTCATGTTGTGTTCCTGTGAAAATGAATTACCCGCACCCGCGAAACCACCTGCATTCAAGACACAGGTACCGTCACAAATGCCACCTTTTACCACGCCAACTCACTGTACCATATGGCAGGCGACAAAACGCCCGCCATCCATTTTCCGCCACGCGGGGGCTTCCCGCCTGCACTTGTCTTCGGCAATTGGACATCGTGTCGAAAAATTGCAACCACTTGGCGGATTTGCCGGGCTGGGTACATCGCCCTTCAAGATAATTCTTTCGCGCAGCGCCTCTCGGGCCGGATCAGGTTCTGGGACGGCCGATAACAAGGCCTTGGTGTACGGGTGTCGCGGCATGCTGTAGAGCTGCTGTCTTGGCGCCAGTTCTACCAGTCGCCCGAGGTACATCACGGCAATGCGATCGGCGATATGGCGCACCATCGAAAGATCGTGACTGATAAAAAGATAAGTCAGGTTGTGCTGCTTCTGTAGGTCTTCGAGCAGATTGACAACCTGCGCCTGTATAGACACATCCAGTGCAGCGATGGGCTCATCACAGACAATAAACTTAGGTTCAAGCGCAAGTGCTCTGGCTATCCCGATGCGTTGTCTTTGACCACCGGAAAATTCATGCGGGTAACGGTTTTCGAAATCCGGGTTCATGCCGACGGCATCAAGTAACTCCCGTACCCGCTCACGTTTCTGGCGCCGCTTCAAACGGGTGTGTTCATCCAGCGGCTCCGCAATAATAGACCCGACGGTCATTCGCGGGTTAAGACAGGCCTGAGGATCCTGAAAAATCATTTGCATGTCGGTGCGGATCCGGCGCAGCTCATCCCCTTCCAGTTCAGTGATATCGCGACCCTGCAGTTCAATGCGGCCGGCAGTCGGGTCGTACAACTTTAAAATGGCACGGCCGGTCGTCGACTTTCCACAACCGCTCTCCCCTACCAGTCCCAGCGTTTCGCCCCGGGTGATATCGAATGAGACGTCATCAACCGCTTTTATTTCACCCACTTTTTTTCGCAGTACACCCCGATACACAGGAAAGTACATCGACAGACCATCGACTCGCAGTATTGCTTCTTTGCCCATCAGAAAGTCTCCCGCATCTGCATTTCAGAGGGCGGCTTCATGTACTGCGGATGCTCCAGCCAACACGCCACCTGATGCCCCTCAGCGGTTTCAATCAACGGTGGATTTTCCTCGCTGCAACGACCGAACGCATGTTCGCAGCGTGGCGCAAATGAACAACTCATCGGGCGCTTGTTAAGGCTGGGCGGCTGCCCGGCAATCGAGTGCAGTCGCTCCGAGCGTTCCGCGTCGACGCTGGGCATGGCGGCGAGCAACGCACGGGTGTACGGATGTTGCGGGTCTTTGAACAACGCTTCAACAGTGGCATGTTCGACAATCTGTCCGCCATACATCACGATCACGCGATCTGCGATACCGGCGACTACCCCCAGATCATGCGTTATCCAGATTATCCCCATGCCCTGATCACGACGCAGGTCGCGAACCAGCTCAAGGATCTGTGCCTGAATCGTCACATCAAGGGCAGTAGTGGGTTCGTCTGCGATCAGTACTTTGGGTTCGCAGGCAAGCGCCATGGCAATCATGACGCGTTGTCGCATGCCACCTGAAAACTGGTGCGGGAAATCTTTCAGTCGCTGCTCCGGCTGAGCAATCCCCACCTTTGAAAGTAATTCGGCAGCACGATTGCGCGCCTCTTTTTTACTGATATCCAGGTGCTCTCGAAGTGCTTCGATGAGCTGATACCCTACGGTAAACACCGGGTTCAGCGAGGTCATCGGATCCTGAAAAATAAACCCGATCTCACCACCACGAAGTTCACGCAGCTCATCATCAGACATGTCGAGCACGTCTTTACCTTCGAATAATATCTCGCCGGAGACTATTTCTGCCGGCGGGCTGGGCAACAGTTTCAGCAACGACATCATTGTCACAGACTTGCCGGACCCGCTCTCACCGACGACACCTAACAACTCTCCGGTATCGAGTGAAAAGCTGACATGATTTACAGCGTGCACCTCGCCATCCCGTGTCCGGAAAATGGTATTGAGATCTTTGACCTCAAGCACTGTAGATTGCGACGACGCAGTTTCGCTCATTCAATTGATTCGATGATTCTCTCACCGCACTAAAACATTAACTCGAGGCTGGCGCAACTCAGGTACGCACAAAATATAATTATCACAAAGGCAATACCGGTCACCGCAGGCGGTCGGCTGGAAAGTTTGATTCAACGCCCGGGTCACGGCATAGTCCACTCACACAAACCTAAGGAAGCTAACATGCCACTGAATAACCGTTTTGCAGATCTGCTTCCAGAAATTACGGCGTGGCGTCGAGACCTGCATGCGCACCCGGAACTACAGTTCGACGTACATAGAACCGCAGGTATTGTGGCCGACAAACTGCGCGAATTCGGTGCAGATGATGTAGTGGAAGGTATAGGCCGCACCGGCGTGGTCGGCATTATCAAGGGGAAAAACGCAACATCGAGCGCCGTCATCGGGCTGCGGGCAGATATGGACGCACTGCCGATTCTGGAGGCAACCGGTGTCGAACATGCCTCTCAAACACAGGGCAGCATGCACGCCTGCGGCCACGACGGCCATACCGCAATGCTGTTGGGTGCCGCAAAATACTTAAGTGAAACCCGCAATTTCGACGGCACAGTGGCCGTTATCTTTCAACCCGCTGAAGAAGGGGGCGGTGGCGGGCGCGAAATGGTTAACGATGGCATGATGGAACGCTTTGGCATTCAACAGGTGTACGGCATGCATAACATGCCCGGCATCGATGTCGGTAAATTTGCGCTCAGACCCGGGCCGATGATGGCAGCCGCCGATCTGATCAGTATTGAAGTCACCGGTAAAGGCGGGCATGCCGCTATGCCGCACAACGGCATCGACCCGACCATTGCTGCCGCACAAATTGTGCTGGCACTGCAGACCATTGTATCGCGCAACGTCAACCCGCTTGAGTCCGGCGTCATCTCTATTACTTCGTTTCAGACAGACACCGATGCTTTCAATGTCATTCCACAAAAGGTAACGCTTAAAGGCACCGTGCGAACTCTCTCCCCCGAGGTGCAGGACCTCACAGAACATCGCATGCACGAAGTCGTAGAACATACTGCCAAAGCACTCGGCGCTACCGCTACGCTCAATTATCAAAGAAACTACCCTGTCTCTATAAACCATGCGCAAAATACCGGGTTCGCCGCCGGTATTGCTGAGCAGGTAGCCGGCAAAGACAATGTCGATGCAGATACTCAGCCACTCATGGGCGCCGAAGATTTTTCATTTATGCTGAATGAACGACCCGGGGCGTTTATTTTTATGGGTAACGGTGACTCTGCTGCATTGCATCATCCCGAGTATGACTTCAATGATGAAGCGATTCCCTACGGGTGTTCTTACTGGGTACAGCTGGTGGAAGCAGCACTACCAGCATAAATTTTACCGCCCGCAGCGTGACCGGGGTGAAGCCGCACAGGCAGAGGTAACTGTGCCATCACATTCAGGCCCGTTGCTTTATCCGGATTGAATTTGCATCGACTTTTTGCGCCGAAAAGTTACTGCCGACTCACCAGATCACACAATGCAAACACATGCGTATCCGCTATCCCCAACTCGCGCAGCGCTGCTGCGAGCTCAAGTAGGTAGTCAAGGTTACTGCCACTGGGACCATGTGCACCTTGTATCTGCCGGGCGATATCTGCAAGCGGGGCTTCACCCAGGAAGGCTTCGTTTGTGTCACCGGCAATATAGGTCACGCAATTGACCTGATTGCCATCGGCAAGCTCGCAGCGTACCTCAAGCCGCTCATAGCCATTCTTCTCGCGATAATCCAGCTGATCAAAAATTTCCCGCTGGTGGCCCGCCTCTATTTGAAACGCCACACCGCCGCAGGTTGCTGCCGGCGTCGGCACCAGCGTAACTACCCTGCCCGGTGCCTCCGGCAGGCCCCGGTGATCGTGCGAGCCCTGCCAGAAGCGTCTGCTCCAGCCATCAATGGTGGCCACCTGCTTCTGCCGGTACGGGAAATCCGGGCGCCAGATCAATGAGCCATAACCGAACAGCCATAAATCGGAATCTGCCATCAGTCACCAAATAGACGGTAGCTTACCGGCTGACAGGGTGGAATTCACCGGGGTGTCAAAATCTGTCGCCTCAATCCGGAATCGGTTAGAATCGAACAGGTGACCTTCCCTCCAATCAACCAGACATCGAGGTTTTATTATGGCTTTCGAATTACCTGATCTTCCCTATGCACACGACGCGCTGGCCGATGGCGGCATGTCAAAAGAAACACTGGAATTCCACCACGACCTGCACCACAAAGCCTATGTTGACAATGGCAACAAGCTCATTGCCGGCACTGAGTGGGAAAACAAGTCGCTTGAAGAAATCGTCAAAGGCACCTACCAGAGTGGCGCAGTTGCCCAGAACGGTATATTCAACAATGCCTCTCAGCACTGGAACCACATGCAGTTCTGGGAAATGATGGGACCAAAGGGCAGCGGTATGCCTTCAGAACTGGAATCGCGCCTGAACGATGCTTTTGGCTCGGTAGATAAATTCAAAGAAGAATTCGCCGCCGCCGGTGCCGGACAATTCGGTTCGGGCTGGTGCTGGCTTGTTGTCGATACTGACGGCTCGCTGAAAGTGACTAAAACGGAAAACGGTGTCAACCCGCTGTGCTTCAATCAGACCGCACTGCTCGGCTGTGACGTATGGGAACACTCCTACTACATCGACTTCCGCAACAAGCGTCCGGTTTACCTGACTAACTTCCTGGACAACCTGGTTAACTGGGAAAACGTTGCATCAAGGCTTGCATCAACCTAACTGCATACTGAATTGAGTTGTATTGAAAGCCCCGCTTGTCGGGGCTTTTTTATTGTTACTCAAATAATATTGGTTGCGGTTGATATGCATTGCAGGCAAGACCCGGCAAGATGCGACTTAATATTCAACGCGCAACACAAAACACAAACATCACTGCAACAACACTTACAAGGGTAAAGACTATTCGCTAAGCCAGTCCCACCTGGGTTTGCAGCGCCCGTTCGTCTGCGGGTCGCTCTTCGACCATGGCTTCAAGTTGCTCACGAATTGTACAAAAAGCCGGGTCGTCAAATCGATTAACGAGCTCATGCGGATCGTTTTCGAGGTCATATAACTCACCGGCGCCGCTTATTTTATCGATAGTTAATTTATGCGTTTTGGTCCTGACCACCCGCAGACTCAGTGCCACACCCGCCCGTGTTGGCAGCAGCTCCCATTCACTGCGGGCACATTGTCTTTCGTCTGGCTGACCTTCCATCAGTTTTCTCAAACTATGCCCGTGCGGGTTAAGCACAGGCTTACAGTCAGCGTAATCGAATAGCGTTGGTCCAAGATCAATAGTAGAGACGGGCTCATCGACTACGGCATTGGCGACTACCCCCGGACCACGTGCAATCAATGGTACCCGCAATAACCCTTCGTAATGCATTGGGCCTTTCAGTACAAGGCCGTGATCACCCAACCAGTCACCATGGTCAGACATATAAATTACGATGGTGTTTTCGCTTAGGCCGTTGGCATCGAGCGCGGCCATCAGACGGCCTACATTATGGTCTATCAGGGCAATCTGACCGTAGGTGTTCGCTATGATCTCCCTGAGCTGCTCATCAGTCTGGGGTTCAATGCGGCTATATTTTTTTCGTACTTCAGCGTGCTCTTTTTTACCGGCAGGCTCTGCCGTTAACACGGCTTCATGCCACCAGGGTCGATCAGAAAAATCCCGTTGCCGGTGCGTAGGTAAATCAACCTCCTCTGGAGCATGAAGCTGAGACCAGGGCAGCGGACAATCAAAAGGGTGATGCGGATCAGGAAAAGACACCCATGTACAAAACGGCTTGTCAGTACCTGCTGACGATAACCAGTCAATAGCCTGGTTCGCTGTCCATGTAGTGTTATGCCATTCAACAGGTAACTTCGAGTGCCAGGTTTGTGCGGCACCTCTGGTGTCAAACGCATTCTCTGCATAAAGCCTGTTTTTTTCATCTCCCTGCCCGTCGGCATAAAACCATCTTTCATAATGCTGTCCTGCGGGTGGTTTCTCTGGAAGAAACCAGTTGTGCCCCACTAACATCATTTCTACATGTTCAAACCCCATGTACGGGCCATACCAGTTTTCATCGAAATCAGCAGAGGATTTCAAACTCTCGGGCGTGCCCGTCGCTTCATAGGTATGGTAGGTTGAAAAATGCGCTTTACCAAAAAAAGACGTGTTGTATCCGGCCTTGGATAAAGTACCGGCAAAACCCTTCTCTCCAATTTCAGGATCCAGATCAATACCGTTATCGTGTACACCATGAGTTCGACAAAGCTGGCCGGTTAATATCGAAGCACGCGCCGGCTGGCAGACAACGCAGGGGGTAATGGCGGCATTGAAACGCGTACCTTGTTTTGCCAGTAAATCCAGGTGCGGAGTCTTTATGTTTCTGCCTGCCACTCCCATGCAATCTGCACGTTGTTGATCGGCAGAAATAATCAAAAAATTCGGTGATTTCATGGCGGTACTTGCTTATAGAGTAATAGTGAGCAGATCTTCGGCTATTCGAAACTGCCCTTGAAAGTGTTCATTGACAGCCTGATGAATTTTTTCATGTTCCGTTTGGCTATCCATCTGCACACGCAAATGTGTGATGAGCAGCTGCTTCGCACCACAGCGTGCGGCGAGCACGGCAATTTCCCGTGGATCCGGCGACATAGCTGCCACCGACGGCATACTCGTATCACCAAGTTGCCGGTAACACCAATGAAGCAGCACATCGCAGTCAGCCGCGAACGATTCAAACTTATCGCTCAGCGCTGCATCACCGGAGTACACAAATGATTTCCCACCGGCATCCAGTCGATAAGCAACAGAAGCAAGCTGTGGTTGCGCGTGCTCAACTTCGCAACATGATAATGACCAGTGATCACCGCTGTACTGGAAATCGGCTTCAATTTCTGTAACCACAGGTGACGGCCAGGGACGCGGCAGTGCACCACCTCTTGCCAGCCAGACTTCTTGACTGCATTGATTTTCAGTTCTGGCGATCAGGTCAGTAGAAAACACGCCGTTGATGCCAAAGAGTTTCTCCGTGATTTCCCCGACAGGAGCAGGACCGAAAACTTTGACAGGTTGTCCGCCTTCATCCCACGCGGCATGTAACAGGCGTGCATAGTCCATCATGTGGTCTGAGTGAAGGTGAGTAAAAAACAAATGTGTGATGTCGGATGGTTTGTAACCCGCCTGTACCAGACGATCAACAACGCCGCCGCCACAGTCCATCAGAATAACATCGTCACCATATTCGATCAGATAGCCCGATGATGCCCTGCGTGCATTCACTTCCGGAGAACCGGTCCCCAGCAGAGTTATTTTCAACATGGCAGGCTCTTCAAACCGCTTTTACGGACGATGGATTTAACGTTCATCCTGATGGCGGGGGAGTAGCGCCGGGAGCCCCCATTTTCAGTGCCTTTTCCCGCCCGCCATATGAATCTATCAGCTTTTTTTGATCTGCATGTGCCTGCCGGTCTGTAGCTTCCGGGTCACAAATTGCCAATAGCGCCCGATGCAACTCTGCCAGCACGGCGTGGTTCTCTTCGAGCATGGCGACGTTGGTAGTTTCTTCAGGATCAGTTTGCAAATCAAAAAGCTCAGGCTCGAATCCGACATAATAGATGTATTTCCACCGGCCTTTCCGGATCATAAACGCACCTGAGACTGCCCCTGCAGCATGGTACTCACTAAACACCACCCGCTCTTCGTTATATTCTTCTGCGGCTATTTTAAGCAGGTTATCCCCGACAGGCCTGCCACACGCCTCATCGGCTTCAATAGCTTGTCCGAAGTGATCTGCAATGGTAACCGAGAGATCAAGCAGACTCACAGGTGTCTCACACGTACCAGGCTTAATGCCGGGCCCCGCCATAATTAGAGGAATAGCGCATGACTCTTCATACATATTGGATTTCCCCCATAAGCCTCGCGCGCCGACATTGTCACCATGATCACTGGTATAAACGATAGTGGTGTTATCAAGCAAATTGTTATGTTGAAGTGCTGCTATTACCTGCCCAATGTTGTGATCAAGCCACGAACACAAACCATAGTAGCTGGCAATGGCAGACAGTCGTTCATCCTGATCTCTGAATTTTGCCTCCGAATCCATAATGGCGTTCTGTTTCTCTATCCACAAATGTTGCTGGTAGCCGGCATCCGGATGTAACTTGGATGGTGGCAGGGAATCAGTGGGGTACATTGAATAATATTCGTCAGGTACCACCAGTGGGAAATGCGGAGCGACAAATCCTACATACAGACACCAGGGACTGCCGCCGCGTTGCGTGCTACTGTTCAACCAGTCGATAGCAGTTTGCGTCACAGAGGCATCATACTTTGTATAGTTGCTTTCTCCCGGACCGATATAGTCACCCAACATCCTTTTCGGCCCGCTGATACGTTCATCTTCCTTTCGAATGGATGCCCAGACCATACCCACACCATCCACCACCATCATTGGTATGTGTTCTACATCAAACCCTGCCTGGTCTTCTGCATTGCGATAATGAAGCTTGCCGATACTCTCTACCGGTGTCCGTGCCGACTGCAGTGCATGCCCCCAACCGGGAATGTTGCCTGTGTAGGGCATGGCGTTATCCCACAGGCGATTTTGATGAACGTAGCGGCCAGTGGCAAAAGCCGCCCGTGCCGGCACACAAATCGGAGAGGGTGTATACGCATTGGTAAATCGTAAGCCCCGATCAGCCAGCGCATCAAGCGTGGGCGTTTTAACAAAACCGTGCCCGGCACAGCCCATCGCCCGCGACTGATGCTCATCAGACATGATCACCAGAAGGTTAGTGTCGCTCATTTGACTGACTCCGGGTCCGGAACAGGTGTTGAGGCGTTGTGATCGAGAACAGACAGCAGCCGGAAAAGCGTGTCTTTATCTTCAGTGCTCATGCCACGGGTAAGATTCTGACGACGGGTGTCCATCGCAGGTTTAGCCTGTGCGTATTGTTTCTGACCACGTTTGGTGAGTGTCAGTAATTGTTTGCGGTTATCGTCAATGTCTACCGTTGCTTTGATGAGTTTAAGTTCAATCATCGACTTTAGATTGCGACTGAAAAGACCTGCATCCATCCCGATCGATTTTACCAGCGTTGCCGAGTACACCGGCCCGGACATACTTACCAATGCCAGTATCCGCCACTGCACCACATTCAGCCCGCCATGTGTTTTGAGCACCTGTGAAGCCTGCTTATTGAGCTTGGCAGACAACTGCGCAATGCGATATGTGACGAAGCGTGAGTACTCGAACACTTCCCTTAAGTCTTCGTCCATCGTTTTCAAAGATTTATTAATGTCTGTAGTCCGACAGGGTAGTAGATACCACAGCATCGAATAATTCTATTGACGGGTCAAGTTTTTTGTTGAATCATTGGAATGCACTGGAGAACTTTCAATGATTACACTTCTTAGAACACTGATTATCGCTGCATCAATGATGGCACTCACCGTCACTCACGCTGCAGGCTGGCAGCCACCCGGCCCGATTAAGCTGATGATTGCTTTTGCTGCAGGTGGTGGCGCAGACACACAGGCCCGCCTTATTGCTGAAGATCTCGAAGCGTCAACAGGATGGAAATTCATCCCGGAAAACGTCACAGGCAAGGGTGGTGTTAATCTGTTAAACGCAATGAAAGGCATGCCAAACGACGGCACCGTTATCGGTATTGTGGTGACCGAATCACTTGCCTACAACCGCCTTGCCGCCAAGGGTGCCGGCCTTGAATTAAGCGATTTCACCCCTTTAACCACTACCGCCGGTTTTCAAATGGGCGTGGTTGCTACCACCGAGTCCGGCCTCAACTCGTTTGATGATGTGATTACCGCAGCTAAAGATGGGAAAGATATTCGCTTCGGTGCTATGAGCCCGCGACTTGCCGATGTTGCTTACCTGCTTGGCAAAGCGAATGACATTGAGTTTAATATCGTCATGCTCAAGGGCGGCAAAGCAGTAATGAATGCACTCAATGCGGGTGATGTTGATATCGGCTGGGGTGCAGGTATTCAAACTAAAGCCGTGCTAGCCGGTGATATGATCAACCTTGTCAGCGGGCTCGACAAGCCACTGGATGCCTCCCCTGATGCACCGCTGATCGCAGATTTGGGCGTTGCCCATAATGCCGGCGGGTACTTCATGTTTGTTGCACCGGGGGGCATGGCAGACGACGCAAGAAATGCACTGGCAGAGCATATCTCATCCGTTGCCGCCAATCCCGATTCAAAAGCAGGAGGCTTAATTAGTAAAGCATTTGGCGGCGCCAGTATAATCATGGGAGATGATCTGGATGCTCTATTGGTATCGGACTCTGAGTCTTCTGATGAGCTGATGAAACTATCTGCAGAGTAGGTTGCATTCATTGTGACTCATCACCGACTGGGTCTGATTTCAGTAGCACTCTTTGCAATCATACTTTTTGTCTGGATTCCTCTTGATGTAGAGACAGGCATCATCGAAAAAGTACGTCGCCAGAAGGAACTTGGCGACGCCTTCGCACCGTTTGTTGCTGCACTGATTATTGGGCTTGGCGGGCTGCTGTTATTATTCGAAAAGATGCCGACAGATAGCCGGCAGACTTCATCTGATGTGCAATCCACATCCGGCAAGGCCGATCTAACCCACGCCGGCGTTATCCTTTGCCTACTTACTATTGGCCTGTTGTTAATGCGTTATGTCGGGCCACTTGCAGTCGCGCTATTCCACGACACCCCGACCGAGTATCGCTTACTCAGAGACACAGCCCCGTGGAAGTATCTCGGATTCGTTGCAGGCGGGTTATGGCTGATTGTTTCGTTTATCGTACTGATAGAACGGCGACTGCGAATGAAGCACCTGTTAATCGCGTTTTGCGTCGTGTTATTGCTGATCGCATTGTATGACCTGCCATTCGACACGCTGTTGCTCCCGCCCAACGGTGATGTCTAGTGCAAGCATGGATTGACCACCTGTTACTTGGCGTACAGGCAGTTTTTCAAGTCAGCGAAGGTTTTTCTCTGCTGGGTATCGAACTGCCGATAACATTACTGATGGTGTTCGGTGGCTTTCTGGTGGGCATTGTCGTCGGCTCTACGCCCGGACTCGCCGGTCCGATGGCGATGGCAATTTCTCTTCCTTTGTTGATTTCTATATTCGGTTACCACGAAAGCGCTTTGTTACCGGTATTCGGATTTCTTATCGGCATCATGAAAGGTGCAACAGTCGGCGGTGCAGTACCGGCAATTTTATTTAACACGCCGGGGACACCCGATGCCTATATGACCACCCTCGATGGTTATCCGATGGCACAACGGGGGCAGGCCGATCGCGCTTTAAGAGTAGCGCACTTAAGTAGCGCCAGTGGTGATACGTTTTCCGATATCGTGCTGATTGTAAGTGCGCCATTTTTGGCAATACTCGTGGAAAGATATCTCGATTTTCCGGAAAAAACGGCGCTACTGATCTTATCAATGACGTTTATAGCCGCCGTGATAGGCAAGTCTGCCGGCAAAGGGCTTGTCTCCGTAGGACTCGGACTTCTGGCAGCATTTATTGGCACAGGCGAAGACTTCATGCCCAGGCTTACCTTTGGCACAGAGGCGCTGGCTCAGGGTTTTTCAGTGGCATCCGCTGTTCTGGGAGTACTGATTGTGGGAGAAGTTTTCAAATCCCTGCAGGATCTGCGAACCGATGGCGTCAAATCCACAAAGACACTGACAGCTAAAAAAAAACCTGCAGATAACAGACTGTCACGAAGCTTAATAAAACGACTTGCACCTTATATCGCTCGATCAGCATTGATTGGCACTGCGATCGGTGCATTGCCCGGTGTTGGATCGACACTCGCTGCAACCCTCGGATACACAACGGCAAAAGCCTATAGCAAGAAAAACGCGAATAAAAAAAATACCGCTGCCTACACCGAGTTCGGACAAGGCGCCCCGGAAGGTATTGCCGCCACCGAGGCGGCTAACAGCTCGGTATCGGGCGCAAACCTGATACCGGTTTTGTCACTGGGTATTCCAGGTAACGCCGCTGCAGTCTTTCTCATTCTGGCGGCAGATTCTATTGGCGGGTTTAATCCAGGGCCATCTGTCTTTCGCTTCAGTGAAGGCAGCATCAATCCAGAGCTGGTTATTGCCTTCGGTTTGTTTACCATTATGATGCTGGCAAACGTACTGAACTGGATAATCGGTGGCAGAGTAATGCGCGCGATGGGGGTGATGGTCCGTATCCCGAAGCACTATCTGCTACCGATTATTTTGTTGTTAACACTGACCGCTATCTACATTCAGGAAACACGACTTGTAGCGGTCTGGATCACTATCGGCTTCGGGTTTCTCGGCTATTTCATGCGCCGAATAGAAATGTCGCCACTACCCTTTGTTATCGCGTTTATCCTCGGCGGACGTTTGGAAGAAACCGCTCGACAGGCGTTTTCGTCGACAGGAGGAGATCCCTGGTTTCTGCTCTCGTCGAACACCAGCTCTGTGCTAATGGCTGCGGCATTTATCATCATCCTTGTGTCTGTGAGGTGGCGGCGCTGAATCGACCGGTCAATTACTATGAGGCACAGAGTTAGTGCATTGGAATGCAGCCGGGTGGCGGAAACTTCAGTAAATCGCACGTCAATGCGACCATAGCCCCCCCCCACTATTCAGTCCACACTTTCTCAAATGAATTGAAACTATTTACCGACGACTTCTGCCCAGGCGATCCGGTGGCATTAGATGAATACTGTCCGCCAGTAACGAGATCCCCACTCGCCCGCCAACACGCAAACTGTTTCGCGCAGCGACATGATCCGGCACGGAAAAATAGATCGGTGGTCTGTCGGTATCTCCGGGCTGCACGGCAACCAGTACATTGTCGCCCATCGACAGCATCTCGCTAACCTCACCATGCAGGGGATTTTCCCGCTCTCCCCGTGAAGGTCTGTCCTGTCTATGCATGACGATATGCGATTGCGGTATACACCAGTGAACCGGTGCTCCGTGCTCAAAGCCGTTGACGCTGGCGACTTCGAGCTGATGTCCGCGCCATTCGATTACCCCCGAACCCTCTGCTGTTACCGACACAAGCGTTCCTCTAAAGACGTTGCGAAAGCCGACCAGCCTGGCCACCAGCACTGTTGACGGCCGGTTAATCACGTCGGCTACAGCACCACTTTGCAAGGTGCGTCCCTGAGATAACATGCAGATCTGATCCGCCAGCAGCCGCGCTTCGTTGAGATCGTGAGTCACCAGCACAGCGGGAATCGCAAGCTCAGCGCGTAACTGAGCCAGCTCACGATACAGGCGTTCACGTGTGGCAAAATCAACCGCAGAAAAAGGCTCGTCGAGCAACAGGACTTTGGGCTCCCGCGCCAGCGCTCTGGCAAGCCCGACGCGCTGTTGCTGGCCGCCGGACAATGCGGACGGACGTCTGTCTTCAAGACCGGACAGGTTAACTTTAACCAGCCAGTGCAGCGCGTGCCGGCGACGTTGCTCAGGCGGCAGGTGACGACAGGCCTGCTCGATATTTTCAACCGCGCTTAGATGCGGGAACAGCGCGTATTGCTGAAACACAAATCCCACCTGCCGCCGCTGGGGTGGCAGTCGAATATCTTTGTCTGTGTTCAGCCACACGTCACCACCACAGACGATTGATCCGGCGGGAGGATGTGCCAGCCCGGCGATCATTTTTAACAGGGTTGTTTTACCGGCACCCGAAGGCCCCACCAGTGCGAGTAACTCACCTGCGTTACAGCTCAATTCGGCATTGAGCAACACTGGTGAGTCCTGTGCTACCGATAGCTCAAGTGCACCACCCTCAGACACGAAAGGCTAGTCGTGCACTATCGCATGGACTCAACCAGCCGGCTGGCCATCACAGCGATAAGATGCGCACGGTAGTCCGCCGTTGCATGGATATCTTCGTTGAAATCCTCGTGACTCAGCTTCATGTCTTCGAGCGCTGCGGCATCAAAGCGCGCGGCAAGACGCTTTTCCGCCTCTTCACATCGAAAGACGAATCCGGCCGCACCAGTGACCGCGACCCTGGTTTCGTCGTCGGTGACTGCGATAAACACTCCGACAATCGGATAATGCGACGCCGGGTTAGGAAATTTTTTGTACCCGCTGTTTTTAACAATTGGAAAACGAATCTCGGTGATGATTTCGTGCTCTTCGAGCGCCGTTTCAAAGATATCGATAAAAAATGCTTCTGCAGGTATGGTTCTTTTGTCTGTGACGATACTGGCATTTAAACCCAGCACCGCTGCAGGATAGTCAGCAGCAGGATCTGCATTGGCCACCGACCCGCCCAATGTACCTCTGTTACGCACCTGCGGATCACCAATGACTGCGGCAAGCTGCGCAAGCCCGGGCAGATGTGCGTTAACCAGTGGTGAGCGTTCAACCGTCGCGTGCGTGGTCATTGCGCCAACCACAATGGTGTCGCCGTCTTTGCGAATACCATTCAACGAGTCAAGCTGTCCGATATCGACCAGTAAATCGGGCGATGCCAGTCTTTGCTTCATGGTTGGAATCAACGTCATACCACCGGCCAGAAACTTGCCGTCATCACCCCTGGTGACCTGTGCTACTGCATCTTCGACCGATTGTGCTTTGTGATATTCAAAAGGATACATAGCTAGCTACTTTGCTGTTGTTTGTTGTTAACGTTGCCAACCAGAAGACTACGCCGTTTTATCTGTGTCAAGGGCCGCCGCCTGTTCGGCACCGGCAGCCACCGCATTGACGATGTTGTGATAACCAGTGCAGCGGCACAAATTTCCTTCGAGCCATTCACTGATCTGATGCCTGCTCGGCTGTTGATGACGATCCAACAGGTCCAGTGCGCTCATCACCATGCCGGGTGTACAAAAGCCGCATTGTAATCCGTGGTGCTGCTGAAATGCCTGCTGCATGGGGTGCAGTTTATCCGGCTGCCCCAGCCCCTCAATAGTCGTGAGTTCCGCGCCGTCAAATTGTATCGCAAACGCTGTACAGCTCTTTAGTGATGCGCCATTCGCGTGTATGACACAGGCACCGCACTGGCTGGTATCACAACCCACATGAGTACCAGTGAGCCTCAGGTGATTGCGCAATACATCCACCAGCAGTTCGCGGGGCTCGACCTCAATTGCGTGCTCGCAGCCATTGACTGTCAGCGTGATTGTCTGTTTCACAGGCTTCGATGTTAAGAAATACCGGTACCGCCACATTAACTGCTCACGCCAGTATTATCCAGCTTTGGCATTGACCGGACAGCTGTCAAAACCCGCCGGCGCAGGATAAGCTTTGCATCGCAGGACAATTTTTGCCCGAACCCGGAACCCTACCTTTGCCAGACACACTCCTCAGCCTTTACCACCCGCCGGATTTACTCCACTGATGGACTGGCAGGCACTCACGTTATCTTTACAGCTGGCGATATGGACGCTGGTCATTCTGTTACCCATCAGTTTTTTTGCCGGTCGCGGGCTGGCGCTGCATCGCTTTCGCGGTCATGCGCTGCTGCAGGGCTTACTGGCATTACCACTGGTACTGCCACCCACGGTTCTGGGGTTCTATTTACTGGCTGTTTTTTCCGTCAACTCCCCTACCGGCGGGTTTTACCAGGCCCTGTTCGGGCAATCACTCGCCTTCAGCTTCGAAGGGTTGCTGATCGCATCGATCATATTCAACATTCCATTCGCCATTCAGCCAATACAACGGGCCTTCGAAAGCATTCCACACGATCAGTTTGATGCGGCAGCCTGTTGCGGCCTGAGCTGCCGGCAGCAGATTGTCAGTATTGAATTACCCCAGATATGGCCGGGCGTTCTCAGTGCTGCGGTATTGGTGTTTGCACACACACTCGGTGAATTCGGTGTGGTGTTGATGGTGGGTGGAAACATTCCGGGAGAAACCCGCACCGCAGCGATTGCCATATACGACAGTGTGCAGGCATTCGATAACCAGGCGGCCGCATTGATGTCAGCGGTACTGTTATGCCTTTCTCTGATTGCGGTGACGATGGTTTTTTCCCTGAATCCGGCAGCTAACTCTAAACGCTGAACCGCTTTATAATCCCGGCAAACGTCCCGCGAGACGTGATGGCTAATCTATTGCGCCACCCAATGAGTATACTAACAGGCTATATGCACGGTCATTGATCGCGCTTAGCGGAACAATGGCTTAACCTGTCTTCCAGGACACGAGGTATTATGCAATTTTGCTCAAACTGCGGTAGTCAGGTCACCCTGCAAATACCACCGGGCGACAATCGTGAGAGATCCGTCTGTGGCAGTTGCGAGACCATCCATTACGTCAATCCCAAGCTCGTTGTCGGTTGCATACTCACCTGGGAGAAAAAGGTTCTGTTGTGCAAACGTTCCATTGAACCGAGACTGGGCTACTGGACACTGCCGGCAGGCTTTATGGAAAACGGAGAATCCACCGCAGAAGGCGCTGCCAGAGAAGCCTTCGAAGAGGCCAACGCCACACCTGAAAGCCTTGAATTATTCGGCGTGTACAGCCTGCCCAGAATCAGCCAGGTGTACATGATGTTTCTGGGGAAATTGAAAGACGGCTACGCATCCGCCGGTGAAGAGTCACTGGAGGTGGGGCTGTTCGAGCAGCAGGATATCCCATGGACAGAACTGGCATTCCCGGTGGTGTCAGAATCACTGGAACAGTTTTTTAATCGCAACCAGAGCACTAATGAAAGAGCTTACCTTGCTGATGTCCACAGCCGCCCGGGTCATGCTGTGGATGTCACCAGACATCACTGACAGGGTGTTTAATCTGATGCAGCAGCGTTAAAACGGCCTGCTTAAAGCGTCTTTATAAATGCAGTTTTTCGCGAATTAAAACGCATACTGCCAGCCGATTACTGCCCATGCTGTTACTCGGGCAATCGCAGCCGATATTGCTTAAAAATTTCTTTCGCTTGTGTAGAACGCGTATAGGCAAGAAAAGAATGCGCGGTTGATGAATCGGAAAGCAGCGCTAGCGTTAAGTTGAGCGGCGTGTAGTGGTGCTGAGGTATGACGCCATATTGCCCGGATAAATTCTGTACCAGCGACTGTGCGACGAATGCAAAGCTGACAGCACCGGTTCTTGCAAACTGTGCCGCCTGCGATACGTTATCTGCGATAACCAGATACGCACGCCCGGTACCCCACAGGTCCAGAGACTGCAAAACTTCTTTGGCGGCTCTGCCGAAAGGTGCATGTGCGGGGTTAGCCAATGCAAGCTTCAGTTGATTGCCGGCATACTGCCCGGTGCGGACTGCTTCAGCCAACTCTGCCAACAACGCTTTTTCGGGTAATACCTTTGCAGGCAGATCCGATAAATCATCTGCATGTTTAAACAGAATCAAAGTACCCATTGCATAAACTGATTCCTGCAATACCCTGTTTTTCTTGCGTAACTCTGAGGTGTAGACACTGTCCGCCGATAGAAACATATCGTAGGGCGCTCCCTGCAGTATCTGCCGGTACAGATTGCCAGATGATCCATAAACAACTTCAAGGGTGTGATCACCTGTGTCTTTTTTATAGTGATGAATCAATTCATCAAGGACGAAGCGCATGGACGATGCAGCCGCAATGCGGGTAACCTCCTGTCGGGCCTGTACGCTCGCAGGCAAACAACATAAAGCGATATAAAAATATAACGCGACAGCTGTGCCGCTATAAAGCTGCCTTACCACACAGCGCGGCATTAGTGCTCCTGATTCAATGTAGCAAGCGCTTCCGGAGTATCGTAATCCATTAACACACCGGGTTCCTGAACCGGCACCTCCACAACCAGCTCAGGATACTGTCGCATCAGAAATCGCGCCCCTGTATCACCGGTGTGCTGCAACAGCGTATCAAAAAAGCTCCGCCCTACAATGACCGGATTACCTCTTTCCCCGTGATAAACAGGTACGGTAATGTTATCACTCAGGACCGACAATTCGTGACTGAGCAACTGATCTATTAACGCGGTGGAAACATCAGGCATATCTCCGAGAAACACCATCACTGCATCAACATCCCCCAGTCTTGAGATCCCGTACGACAGCGAGTGCGCCATCCCCATTTCATAGTTAGCACAGTAATGTATCGTACACTTGCTCTGCGCCAGCGCCCGCTCAACCTGTTGATGCTCATGGCCGGTAACCACATGCACTTCACTAAAAGAACTGCCAGTGACGTGCTCCAGTACTTTTTCAACAATCGGTACGCCATTCACCTCAAACAATAGTTTGTTTTGTGCACCCGCTCTTTTTGAAGTGCCTGCAGCCAGCACAAGTGCAGCTATACGAGTCGATTTCTTACTCAAAGGTGATACACGCGGTTGCGGACGATCGTGCATCTCGCCTAATAATCCACCTACAGATAATCCGTTTAACCACTCGCTGGTAATCTCCGTGTTGCAGGCCAAACGGTTAAGCAACAGATCCAGACCGTTGAGCTTTGGCGAGCGTGCACATCCGGGTAAACCGATCACGGTTCGCCCGTGCAACTCACCCAGCAGCAGCAGATTACACGGGTCTACCGGTATACCGTAACGCGTAATACTGCCACCGGCTGCAATGATGGCCTGCGGAATCACATCACCACGATCGCTGATGGCTGAAGCACCTGCAATCAATATCCAGTCTGTATTCTCCTGCGAACACAACAATGCTGTCAGCTCATCAATGTTGTGATCGCATCGCTTCTCATTAGTCAGTGTCACGTTACGGGCAGCCAGTCTGCGTTGCGTTACCGATCGGGTTTTATCCAGCACACTGGTTTTGATCGTTGGCAGCCGTGTCTGTATCAGGCAGGCGCGATGACTGCGGACAGGCGCCACGGTAATTCGATGGGTAATGTTACCAATGGCGCTACTCAACTGTGCCGAGGGTACGGCGTAACTGATCACTTTACTGGTAGCAATCATTTTACCCGGCAATACCCAACTGTCCTGCGGCAGCGTGGCCAGCGTAATTGCTTCATCGACAGAGTTGACCGCCTGAATAGCAGCCCGATCAAAACACAACAAACCCTCATGCGCGGCAAACAGGTTCACACGACCGGTACTGGCACGATCGACAACGACGCCGGTTCCGGCTATGGCGGCAGCAAGCTGTTCCGCCGCCTGGTCTTCATGAACATCGGACTCATCTATCCGTGCCACGACTACCTCGGTGATGCCAGCCTCTGAAAGCCTGGCGAGTAGTGCTGCATCAATAACAACGCCTTTCCTGACCTTTCTACCGCCGATACTCAGGCTGTGCGCCAGAATACAGCCCGGCGAATCCGGCAGCGCGACCGTACCGAACCACATTAGCGATGCCCTGCAGGGACCAGACGCCTGTCAAAATCGATCCTCAGTCGGGAATTATTTTTGTGAAATTCACATTGTGTAATTTTTATTGTGAAATTTTGTATTAGTGGGAATATTATTTTCATAAGCCATCAGATAATTGGCGCACAGGCTTGCTGCTTACCTGCACCACAGCCGCTATTTACAGTAAAGATTACTAGAAAGGGAATGATCCCATGACGAAAAAATACAGCACGTTGATTCTGGGAGCCTCATACGGCTCACTTCTCGGCACAAAACTGGCGCT
>JAHDHK010000067.1 GCA_020631335.1 Chromatiales bacterium | reverse complement strand
AGTGATTGCCTGATACACGAATATGCACTGATGAATTACTTGCGCTTAAATCGATTTCTTTCCAGGGCGGATGCTCGCCTGCCGCAGGTTGGCAGGGTGTTGTAAACGTGATGAGCGACGGTCTGAGAAGGCCCCTGACCGCTGCACGAGGGCAACCGAAAAAGTGCAGTTTACGGGGTATAAAGGAGTATTTATACCGGGCTGGCGTTCCAGGGTGAGTATCCCGCTATTACCCGGGCAGCATGCTGCCTTTTCGTTGTTGATATTGTGCGGGCTTACCTTGTTCTGTGCCTGGGTGTTATTCTGGTTGTTTGTCGTCCCGGATGTTGTCTTGTTTAAATCATCATACTAAAAAGCATATTTGCGAAAGCTGCCATCGACCGGTATCAGCACGCCGGTAACGTATCTTGCCAGTGGTGAACATAGGAATGTTGCCAGTACGGCCATATCTTCCGGCTCCCCCAGATAGCCGATCGGAATTTCTTCTTCGGCATATTTTCTTCTACGTTCCTCATCGTAGTTGAGACGGATTTGTTCACTCATGATTTTACCCGGCCCCAGGCAGTTAACCGTGACCCCATGCTGAGCAACCTCATTGGAAAGCCCCTTGGACCACGCATGAATAGCGGCTTTGGCCGACATGGCAACGTTGATCTTTCCCGGATGTTTTTCCGGTTCGTTCTTACCGCTGATGGTGATAATTCGGCCCCATTGTCTGTCGATCATCTGTGGCAGAAGTGCGTGGCTTAACCGACGCTGGGTATTGAAGTTCATGTTCATCCCTTCATCCCAGGTTGCAGTATCTGCATATAAATCTACCTTACGACTACCGCCGGCGGAGTTGATAAGAATATCGACCGTGCCCAGCGCCTCAAGTGCCTTTGTCGCCAGTGATTCAGGGCCGCGTTCAGCCATAATGTCCTGTGCAATAACAATCGGTCGCGGATGTCCGGCAGCTGCAATTTCTTCAGCTAATTCTTCAAGCAGTTCGCCGCGCCGGGCGGCGATGGCGGTCTGTACCCCTTCTGCGGCCAGTGATGCGGCAGTTGCTCGTCCGATCCCCTGACTGGCGCCTGTGACCAGCGCTGTTCTGCCATTGAGTTGAAGGTCCATGAAGTAGCCCCTGAAGGTTTGGTTCCGGTAATTGCCGAAGTTTGAAAAACACGAACCCGCTCGCCGTGATGATGCGTCAGGTACACTGTGCGTCAGTGCTAAGGCTATCGCAACGCATGCTAATAATTTTTTGTTGAATCACAGTGTAAAGCTTCTGATTTTTTGGTTAAATTTTTATCGTGAGTAAATTAATCAACGTCCGGCTACTGCTGTGGTTTGTCTTTAGCAAAGCGTATTAAATTATCTGCTTTGCCTTTGCCTTTGCAGTTGTCAGTCGCTGCAGGTCAGTCTGATAAAGCCACGACGACATCGGTCACTTGTCCTGTCGTTAATTTACACCATGAAAGATAGGATTTCCGCATCCTCCTGCATGGACTGTATTTAGCCTTAATAGCTCAGTGCCGGTGCGTGGTATTCTGTGATATATCCTTATTGAACTGCGACCTTGCCGATGCGGATGAACTTCACGCTTGATCAATTACGCGCTTTTCTTGAAGTCGCACGTGCAGGCGGCGTCCATCGTGCTGCAGATCGTTTAAATCTTACTCAGCCTGCGGTCACAGCGCGTATCAAGTCACTTGAACGAGGATTCGGCACCGAGCTTTTTGATCGCTCACAGAGCATGACCCTGACCCGACGCGGCGATGCGTTGCTGGGTTATGCTGAACAGTATCTGGAACTGCACGCCCTGATCGAGCGTGACGTGGTCGGCGCCGACGGTGTGTGTCGATTGTTCCGTATCGGGGTGTCTGAGACTATTGCTCAGTCCTGGCTGCCTGATTTTGTCCGAAGTCTGCGGGCGGAATTTCCAAATTTAATCGTCGAAATAACGGTAGATATCTCTTCAGTGCTTCGGCAAAGGCTTTTGAGTGAAGAGATTGATCTTGGTCTGTTGATGGGACCGGTGTCGGACTACCGGGTCGATAATGTGCCATTGCCCCCGTTTGAACTGCAATGGTTCCGGGCCAGTGATGACGATGCAACCGAACCTTCGCAGCATGTCCCGGTCATCAGCTTCGCCCGTGATACCAGGCCCTACCGGGTGTTGAGAACGCAATTGCTGGAGCGTTACGGCCCGTCGGTGGTGATGTTTCCCTCGTCTGCATTGTCTGCCTGCTTTCGTATGGTGGCGGCCGGACTCGGGGTGGGCGCGCTGCCCGGTGTATTGGCCCGACCCTACCTGGCCAGCGGTGAGATAGAATGCTTTGATCCGGGCTGGACACCTGAGGCGCTGCTGTTTACCGCCTCTTTTTTAAGCGGTGCGAATGCGGCACTCGGTCATCGTGCCGCGCAAATAGCGCAAAGCGCCGCGGAAAGCTTTGATAGATAAAATTTATCAAAACTAATGAATATTACTGATTTGAGATAATCGTCCCGACCCAATAGGATGATAAGCACTCTACACAGGGGGGGCAGTCGTATCGTGCTTAGTCAAGTTGAGATCGGCAGGTTAACACTGACGCAACAGCGTATGGCCATTCGCAGTGGCCGCTATCAGGAGCATACTGCCGGACTGGCGGCGGGGCGTCTGCAGGCGAATCTCGCGATATTGCCTCAGGCTTACGCGGCAGACTTTGAAGCATTCTGCCGTGAAAACCCGGCACCGTGCCCATTGGTGGGTAAGAGTGACGCAGGTAATCCAATATGGTCTGCATTGGGGGACATCGATATTCGCACCGATGTGCCTGCGTATAACGTGTACCGCAACGGTGAGCTCCACGACACTGTACCCGACATCACGGACTTGTGGCAGCCCGACATGGTCGCCTTCGCGCTGGGTTGCTCCTTTACATTCGAGTCGGCGCTGATAGCAGGGGGTATTCGCATGCCGCACATCGAAGGTAACACCACAGTTCCCATGTATCGCACCAACCTGCAGACCCGTTCAGTCGGTCCGTTTGGCGGCGGGATGGTGGTGTCGATGCGACTGATACCGGATGAACAGGTGCCACTTGCTGAAGAAATCACCGCTCGCTACCCCTGGGCGCATGGAGCGCCGGTACACACCGGCGATGCGCAGGAGATAGGAATAAATGATATTACCCGGCCCGATTGGGGTGATCCGCCGCTTGGCCGGGGTACACCGGTGTTCTGGGGTTGTGGTGTCACGCCGCAAAACGCTTTAGCTCAGGCGCGCCTGCCACTTTGTATTACCCACACACCGGGGCGTATGCTGATTACCGACATTAGTGACACCGAAGATGCTTTTGTCTGAAATGCAGCGCTTTTTTCTTTCAACACTGTTACCAGTAACCACCACGGAAAATCACTCATGAAAAAAACATTGTCTGTAGCCTTGCTTGCAATGGTATCTACATTAACTTTTGCAGACTCACCGGTATTGATTAAAGGGGTAGGGACCTGGGGGTCGTTACCGAATTACAAAGACCACGAAGGGCCGTTCTGGAATGAAACCATAGCAAAAGAATCCGGCGGTACCATTCTGGGTGAAATAAAGCCGCAAACCGAACTGGGACTGTCCGGTTTTGAAATCATGCGTTTGGTTAAAAACGGCGTGTTTGACTTTGCGTTCGGTCTGCCGGGTTATGTCGCCGCGGAAAACGCAATCTTTGAAGGCTCTGATTTATCCAGTCTTATCCAGGACTTCGATACCAGTCGTCAGGTACAGGAAGCCTATTTTCCTACCATGGAAAAGGCATTCGAAGAAATTTATAACGCCAAGCTATTGATGCTGTATCCGTTCCCCAGTCAGATTCTGTACTGCAATGGTGAGATTAAAAGCATTGATGACCTCAGTGGCAAAAAAATTCGCGTGTATTCGACCACGCTGGGGGACTTTGTCGAAGGAGTAGGTGGAACTTCTGTGACCGTACCTTTTGCTGAAGTCGTACCGGCCCTTGAGAAAGGGGTAGTCGATTGCGGCATCACTGGCACGACCTCAGCCTACAACGCCAAATGGTATCAGGTTGCCACGCACGCCTATACATTGCGCGTGGGTTTCGGTATTGCCTTCGGGGCAATGAATCTGGATAAATGGAATGCAATGTCCGCTGATCAGCAGGCGCTTTTGACTGAGCAGTTAAATAAATTGAACGACCAGCTGTGGGCCGACAATGCAAGCCAGGATGCCACCGCAGTGAGTTGCCTTACCGGTGGTGAATGCCCGACTGAAGCTGCCAGCATGACACTGGTAGAGCCATCCGAGGCAGACATCAAGCGCCGTGATGAGATTGCCACCAACGTCGTACTGGCACGTTGGGCCGAGCGCTGCGGTGAAGAGTGTACAGCGAACTGGAACAAAACGGTCGGCGGTATTCTTAATCTTGAAGCGGCCGGTAACTAGACGCTTCCACGGGCAGGTCTGGTTAAGTCAGACCAAGCCAGCTCAAGTCAGGGTACAGGTGAGGGTTGATCAGGGGTAACTTCAGGCCCCTGATAATTTAACCGCAGTCTTTTCTGGTGCCCTGCAAATCTTCCCGGTGGTCACGGCATGTTGTCTCAGCTGTGGCCGCCTTACCCTGTTACTGCCGGAGTCTCACATGCTTCAATATATTGAACGTCTGCATCGACTGTCACGGGTGCTTGTCTGGGTCGGCGGTGTGTTGATTCTGGGGTCGGCGTTTCTGGTAACGGGGGAAGTTTTTGCGCGTCGCTTTTTCAATGTCAGTCTTGCCGGTGCAGATGAAATATCCGGCTATGCGTTTGCCGTCGCCACCACACTTGGATTTGCCTATGCACTGTTTGAACGGGCGCATATTCGAGTGGATGCATTAATAGTGCTGTTGCCGAGGGTGTTGCGCCTGTTACTCAGTTTCATCGGGCTGGGCTTACTTGTCGGGTTTGCCGCCATTGTTACCTGGCAGGGATGGGATCTGTTGTCCGACACACTCAAACACGGCTCGCGTTCTATTACTCCGTTACGCACGCCACTGGCAGTGCCGCAGATACCATGGCTTTTGGGTTGGGCCTTTTTTGTTTTTTGTGGTGTCTCCCTGTTTGTTGCTGCGTTGCTATCGATCTGGCGGCGTGATGCGGCCGGTGCAGAATCATTGATCGGAGTAAAAACACTCGATGAACAAATCGAAGATGAGACGGTGTAATGTTAAGTAAAACGCTGCTTATTCTGTTGACTCTCATCGCCATTGCGGTGCCTGTGGCGGCTGTACTCGGCTGGCTGGGGCTGACCATGCAGTATCTCGAGAGCCCGATGCCGCTGCACCGCGCGCTGGGCGATATGGTGTGGCAGACCGGCAAAGACTTTCTGCTGGTCGCTATCCCGATGTTTATTTTGTTAGGGGAGATTCTGCTGCGCTCGGGTATTGCAGCGCGTATGTACGATGGTATCGTCAAGTGGCTGGGCTGGCTGCCCGGTGGATTAATGCATGCGAATACGGGTTCGTGTGCATTGTTTGCTGCCACTTCCGGCTCCTCCGTGGCCACTGCTGCCACCATTGGCACGGTTGCCATTCCTCAGATAGAAGAGCGCGGTTATAACGAGCGACTTTTTCTGGGGACAATAGCCGCCGGTGGAACACTGGGTATTCTTATTCCACCGTCCATTAATTTGATTCTGTATGGCCTGCTTACCGACACGTCGGTGCCCGAGTTATATCTGGCGGGCTTTATACCGGGGTTGATGCTGGCGCTGTTGTTTATGGCGACAGTGGTGGTCCTTTGCCTGATAAAACCGGAGTGGGGCGGGCAGCGTATTCAGGCCAGTTGGTCGGAGCGAATCGCTGTGTTGCCGGCGCTGTTGCCACCGATCTGTATTTTTATGGTGGTAGTCGGGTCGATTTACGCGGGTCTGGCCACGCCGACGGAAGCTGCTGCACTTGGCGTCGTTGCCGCCCTGTTTCTCACACTGATAAACGGCACGTTGTCCATTGACATGCTTCGGCGTGCTATTGAAGGTACTATGCGCACCACGTCAATGATCCTGCTGATCATTCTGGCGGCAGTATTCCTGAATTTTGTATTATCTGTTATCGGGCTGACGCAGGCACTGGCAGACTTTGTAGAAGGCCTGGGTATGACACCGATGCAAACCATGCTGGTGCTTGCCGCCCTGTTACTTATTATCGGATGTTTTATGGAAACCCTGTCTATGCTGCTGACCACAGCACCGTTGATTGCACCTATTGTTATTTCACTGGGTTTTGATCCGGTATGGTTCGGCATACTGCTGATGGTGTTGCTCGAAACAGCACTGATTACTCCCCCCATCGGTATCAACCTGTATGTGGTGCAGGGGGTGCGTGAAAAAGGTCAGCTGTCCGATGTGATGTTCGGTGCGTTGCCGTTTGTGGTAACGATGATCATAATGATTGCATTGCTGCTGGCGATACCCGATATCGCCCTGTGGCTGCCAGAGAGGATGTACTGAGTATGTGGCAATTCTGGGTGGACCGGGGCGGCACTTTTACCGATATTGTGGCCAAGCAACCCGACGGTCATATCACGACCTGTAAGTTTTTATCTGAAAATCCCGAACAATATAAAGATGCGGCAGTACACGGTATTCGCGAGTGTCTGCAACTCAATGCCGATGAACCAGTACCGGCCGGGGTAATCGATTCCATAAAAATGGGCACCACAGTGGCCACCAATGCGCTGCTTGAACGCAAGGGTGACCGGACACTGCTGCTGATCACGAAGGGCTTCGGCGATCTGCTGCGCATCGGTAATCAGGCGCGGCCGGAGCTTTTTGTGCTGAATATCGAGTTGCCGACGCTACTCTATGAAAGAGTCGCCGAGGTAGACGAAAGACTCGACGCGCAGGGTGAGGTCATTGCACCGCTGCAGGAACAAAGCGCGCGCGAAGCACTGCGCAGCGCCCGCCGTGATGGCATTAACAGCGTGGCTATTGCGTTATTGCATGGCTACCTGAATCCTGCTCATGAACTGCAGGTGGCCAAATGGGCGGAAGAAGAAGGCTTTGAGCAGGTATCGGTCAGTCATCAGGTATCACCGCTGATGAAACTCGTCAGTCGCGGAGACACGACCGTCACCGATGCCTACCTGTCACCGATTTTACGGCGTTATGTGCAACAGGTGTCCGATGCGCTGGGCGGCGGGCAAAGTGCACGCCTGATGTTTATGCAGTCTAATGGCGGTCTGACGGATGCCGGACTTTTTCAGGGTAAAGATGCCATTTTATCCGGCCCTGCCGGTGGTGTGGTGGGCATGGTCAAAACCGGCCAGCAGGCCGGATTCAATAAACTGATCGGTTTTGATATGGGTGGCACTTCGACCGATGTCTGTCATTACGCCGGGCAGTACGAAAGAAGCTTTGAAACCGAAGTGGCCGGTGTTCGAATGCGCGCGCCAATGATGAATATTCATACAGTAGCCGCCGGTGGTGGTTCTATCCTGTTCTACCGCGACGGTCGCATGCAGGTAGGACCCGAGAGTGCAGGGGCGAATCCCGGTCCGGCAGCCTATCGTCGCGGTGGCCCGTTAACGGTTACCGATTGCAATGTGCTACTCGGTAAACTGCAGCCTCATCACTTTCCCGCTGTGTTCGGCCCGAAAGCCAATGAACCGCTGGATGCTGACATCACACGAAAGAAATTTGTTGAATTTGCCAGGCAGATTGCTGAACAAAGCGGTGAGCCCGAACGTACTCCCGAAGCACTGGCTGAAGGCTTTCTGCGCATTGCAGTAGAGAACATGGCCAATGCCATCAAAAAAATCAGTGTGCAGCGTGGTTATGACGTATCGCAATATGCGCTGCAGTGTTTTGGTGGTGCAGGCGGACAGCATGCCTGTCTGGTGGCAGATGCACTGGGTATGGAAAGTATACTGTTACATCCCTTTGCCGGTGTGCTATCTGCCTATGGAATGGGGCTGGCTGAAATTCGTGCGCTGCGTGAGAAGCAGTTTGAGCATCCCTTGTCCGACATCGAAGGCGCACAAAAAGTGCTTCAGCAACTGGTGTCTGATGCCACCGACCATGTGCAGTCGCAGGGCGTAGATGCAGCGGCCATACGTGTCGAGCAGCGTGCCCATCTGCGGCAACGCGGTTCACATCAGGCACTGGAAGTACCCTTTGCCAGCGGTGATGAAATGCTGCAAAGCTTCGAAAAGGCGCACAAGTCACGCTTTGGCTTTGCCCCCAGACATCTGGAAGTCACCTTTGAGGCGCTGGCAGTGGAGGCGATTGGTGGTGCCGCAGAGGAATCCGAGCTTGCCGTCAATAGCAGTAGCACACAAGCGGAACCACTCGATAGTGTTAATGTGGTGTTCGAAGGTGCGTCATGTCGCGTTGCCTTATATGAACGCAGCGAACTTGCTGTCGGGCAGCGTATACAGGGGCCTGCGATCATACGTGAGTCTACCGGCACCAACGTGATCGAGCCCGGTTGGATGGCTGAAGTAATGACCATGGGACAGCTGGTATTAACGCGACATGAACCGCTGGCCAGACAGGTGGCTGTTGGCACTCAGGCCGACCCGGTCATGCTTGAAGTGTTCAACAATCTGTTTATGTCGATTGCCGAGCAGATGGGGGCGACACTCGCCAACACGGCCTATTCAATTAACATCAAGGAGCGGCTCGACTTTTCCTGTGCGTTGTTCGGGCCGAATGGCGCACTGGTTGCCAATGCACCGCATGTGCCGGTACATCTGGGCAGTATGTCTGAGTCAGTGCGCACCATCATTCGACTGAACCCCGACATGCGTCCCGGTGATGTCTATATGCTCAATGCGCCGTTTAACGGTGGCACCCACCTGCCCGATGTCACAGTGATTACACCGGTTATCGATGAAAGCAGTGGCAAGGCATTGTTCTATGTGGCATCGCGCGGGCACCATGCAGACATTGGTGGCAAGACACCCGGTTCAGCGCCGCCGGACAGTCGTCGCATCGAAGAGGAGGGGGTTGTCATCGACAACTTCAAGCTGATCGATGCCGGTGTTTTTCGCGAGGCCGAAACGCGTGCACTGCTGGCGTCCGGCGACTATCCGTGCCGCAATATCGAAGATAACCTTGCCGATCTCGCCGCACAGGTGGCCGCTAATGAGGCCGGTGTGCGCGAAGTACGCCGCATGATAAACAACTACGGGCTTGATGTAGTACAGGCCTACATGCACCATGTTCAGGATAACGCTGAAGAGTGTGTGCGGCGGGTTATCGCCGTGTTGTCTGACGGACAGTTTGACTATGAAATGGACAATGGCGAGTTCATCCGGGTTGCCGTCCGCGTCGATACCGACAATCGCGAAGCAGTCATTGACTTCACAGGTACCGCTGATCGTAATCCGTATAACTACAACGCACCACTCGCCGTGTGCCATGCGGTGGTTATGTATGTCTTTCGCACACTCGTCGGTGCCCCGATACCGCTGAATGAGGGGTGTTTCCGGCCATTGAAAGTAATTGCTCCGGAAGGCTCAATGATCAACGCGCAATACCCGTCTGCAGTAATAGCAGGTAACACCGAGGTCAGTCAGCTGATGTGTAATGCCCTGCTAGGTGCATTAGGGGTGATCGCCGGCAGCCAGGCCACAATGAATAATTTTGTGTACGGCAATGACCGATTGCAGAACTATGAAACCATTTGCGGTGGTACCGGTGCGGGTCCTGACTTTAACGGTTGCTCGGCGATACAAACCCATATGACCAATACCCGCAGTGCAGACCCGGAAGTGCTGGAGCATCGTTTTCCAGTGCGTCTGGAAGAGTTTTCTATTCGTCGCGGATCCGGAGGCAGGGGCCGGCATCACGGTGGCGACGGTATCGTCAGAAAATTACGCTTTATGGAGCAGGTTACTGTGACCACTTTATGTTCTCATCGCCGGGTCCCGCCTTTCGGTGTAGATGGGGGACACACCGGACAGGTGGGTAAGGAGTGGATAGAGCGCACAGACGGAAGTGTTGTTGCTCACCGGGGAAATGACCTGAATGAACTCTATCCGGGTGATCTGTTCGTCATGCAAACACCTTCCGGTGGTGGCTATGGCGCGCCTGAGGACTCCTGATGCGAGTCACCGGTCATCGCCACCTGTATCTGCGCGACCTGTAGGCAGCAGGTCCGCAGGTAATTAATTATTGCAGGCTGTCTGATGATCGTGCAGTTTGATGGTGATATTGATCAGCCAGAATCACCAGACTCAGTACGGCTAATGGAATGTTGGTGGTCACCGGATTGAAAGCTTCAATTAGAATAGCCGGCAATTGAAAACCCGCTCCTAAAAGCAGGGCGATCATCGCGCCGATATTGATGTAGTTCAGGAGTCGCGATTGATAAAACAGCAGAAACACAATGCCAAAAGCTATTTCAGCGATGCCGGCAGCTTTTATAAAAAGGTAAGAGAGATCAGCGGATAAACCCAGAGTCGCAGTCAGCTTTTCTTCTAATGGAGCAATGTGAAACAACTTTGGAAATATTCCCTGATATATCCATACCAGTCCAATGGTAATGCCTGATATTTTTGCTGGCTGTAGTTTAATCATTGGCGAGGCCGTTTTTACAGATGAGGGCAATGACGGTAGTGTGCATCGAGGGATCAGGCGCACACAGTGTGTTACTGATTACCTATTGAGAGGAAGCATAACGCTCTAAGACAGGTGTGATAATTTTTCAACTCACGCCTATGTAAAGTGCGGGTGTCAGGCAATCGCATGTGCGCTATCTTTAATCAGTGGTCTTGTGAATAAGCCGGATTACGTGCTCTTTACTGATTATACTTGCGAAAAAATTCAGCTACATCAGCGCGCCACAAATCGTGCTCGACATCGGCAGATAAGCTGTCCCGTGCGGATTGAAGTTGATCTTCAGTCATGAGTTCGGCACCGAATAAATCAATCAAATCAGTGGCGAACTGGCGGTTGTATTCCGGGTGGAACTGTACCGAAAGAGCTGGAAAGTCGTACGACAGGGCGGCGACAGGACAATGCTCGGCCGATGCAATGACTTGTGCGCCGGGTGGCACTTCGTGCACCTGATCCTGATGCGCCAGAAATGCGTTGATGTTCATACCACGATCATTGAATTCGCGGGAGCCGGTAACAAAACCCTTGTCTGATTTTTCTGCCCTGCCACCGAACACATCAGCCATGATCTGATGGCCGAAACAGATGCCGAACATCGGCACACCGGCTGCGCGCATTTTTTGCAGATTATCACGCAATGGCTGCATCCACTCAGTGTCATCGTAGACGCCTTTTTCCGAACCGGAGATGATGATTCCATCTGCTGCGTCAGGTTCAGGCAGTGTTGCATTTCCGGCGACATGAACCCACGAGAAGTTTGCCTCCGGCAGGTCGTTTTCGATCCAGCGTATGACTAATGGCCCTGTACGGCCGTATTTTTCGGTGAGTTCGTCTCCGGTGACGCAATCATAAACGACAATTCGCATTACAGTTCCGGTTTGATATTGGAGTAGTGAAGTTCTTACTGCTGATAACGGCTGCCTGAATCGAAGTATATGGTATTTGCGCCCGCTGGTTTGATAAACCCGTGTTTGGTAAAGCCGGGTGCGAATCTGTTGTTTTGAAAGCGTGTTACCTGCCTGTCTTATTTTAATTGGTTTTAAGGATGTTTTGTCAGGCTTGCAATGCCGCCACCACTTGATCACCAAACCCGGAAGTGGTGGTAGTCCCTCCCGCATCCCCCGTCAGGTAGCCTGCCTGTAAAACAGTATCAATCGCAGCGTCAATACTTGAAGCAGCCTGCAATGCGCCCGGCACATCATGCCTGCGACCAAGCCAGTCGAGCATCATTGCACCGGAGAGGATTTGTGCTGCAGGGTTGGCCAGGTTACGCCCGGCGATGTCAGGGGCCGAACCACCGGCACACTGGAACATCGCATGTTTATCGCCGATATCACCCGAAGGAGCAAAGCCCATACCCCCGGTAATTCCGGCCGTGAGATCCGACAGAATATCGCCATACATGTTTTCGAGTACCAGTACGTCGAATCTATCAGGCTGTTGCAACATATGCAGCATAATCGCATCAATATAGATATGATCAGTGGCGACTTCGGGGAATCCGTGGGCGATTTCGTTAAACACCCGGTTAAAGAATGCCATTGCCTGAAAGTTATTGGATTTATCCACACAGGTAACGCGTGATATTCCATCTGCAGGCGAACCTGAACGCCGGCGTGCAATCTCAAAAGCGGTGCGGCATATGCGCTCTGACCCGCGTCTGGTAATGATCATGGAGTCGCTGTAGACCTGATCGTAGACACTGTGCGAACTCTGGTAGGAGGCAAACAACCCCTCTGATTGTTCTCTTAAAATTACCATATCAATGCCCTTGCCCGCAGTACGCAGTGGTGAAGGCACGTTAGGCCGAAGACGCACTGGCCGAACACCCTGATACAGATCCAGTTCTTTGCGGGTAACGACAATGATGTCGCCCTGTACCTCTGTGCCGTCGGCTTTAGTTACATCCGGCAGGCCCATGGAAGACAGGAATATTGCATCGGCGTCTTCGGCGGTTTGCCTTGATTCATCCGGATACACAACACCCTTGTCGCGGTAGAGCGCCGCACCCGCAGCCAGGCTGGTAAAGTCGCAACGAAAGCCACCGACCACTGATTCCGCCGCTTTAATCACTTTGATTGCCTCGTGCATAATCTCCGGTCCGATGCCATCTCCATCGAATCGCGCAATGTTAAACGTGTCAGTCATGTGTTATGCCCGGTAATTTTCAGCTGAAGCGTTCTGTCTATCCGGTCCTAATTCTGAGGCATGTTGGCAAAGACGATTCAGATAGATATAGGTCAGCATCTTATTATTTGAATTAGTGTGACGATGATCGCGGGGTAGATAAGAAAATACACTGATCTAGCTTTTTGTATTCAGCCAATGCCGGCTTATCACCTGGATTGTCCGATGCTCAGGTACGACCAGTTTCGCAATAAGTGTTCAGCTGGTCCGCGACTGAACCTTGTACGCCACACGCTGGTAAAAACAATCGATGCTGTGCCGGTTGCGAAAGCAATGATAATACAGGTAGTCGCACTTACACTGGCATACAAGCCGAGTCCGTAACCGCAGAATATCCACGAAAGAATAAGTGACTGCAGCAAATAGGCACTGAGTGTGGCAGTGCCGCTACGAGCGATGAATGCTTTGAACGGTGTGAGTGGTCCTTGCGACCATTTGGCGATTAAGCCGATGTACCCGATAGATGCGAGTGGAGCACCGATCACCAGCAGCAACAGCCCCAGCAGGCCGGTTGAAGACATAGGGCTATCGCCTTGCAGAGTAAAGTAGGCGCCTGTGGCGCTGATAATCATTCCGCAGGGCAAATATACCTGCCTGGCCTGTGACCAGAGTCGTGCGCCCGGGTCCGACAGTATGCCGGTGCGCACGGCGGCCAGTCCGAACATAAAGAACCCCAGTGCCCCGGGACCCTGAAGCGGGAGAATCAATACGATCATGATAAGCCATTCCTGCCATCTTAGTGCTGCTACCTCCAGCAAGCTGCCGTTTTGAAAGATCTGGCGCGTGGTGTCCCGAATGCTGTTCATTTCGGTTGCCTGAGCGACTAGTTGTTCGGGCGCATATAGTTCACCTAAGTAGGTGGCGAGTGCAAAAAACGCTGCGACAATAATTTGTACAATCACCAGAGCGATGCCCACTTTAACCAGTGTGGCGGAACTTTTATGTCGAAACAGGTACAGCAGTGCACCTAGAAATCCGTAGATGATTAAAATGTCTCCGGTGAACGCAAAAGTAACATGCAATATACCGATGACGATAAGTGCTGCCATCCGGCGCCAGTGACTTGCGGTAAAAGACTGATGGCGTTTTTCTGCTGAAACTATCTGATAGGCCAGGCCGACACCAAACCTGAAGGAAAACAAGGTGTAGGATTTTAGAAAGAGAAGTGAGTTGACACTAAAATAGGCTACGTTATCCAGAGTACTGTTAAGGCCACCGTCGTGATAGATAATGTCATTCGGGTATGCGAAGTAGGCTACATTGACCAGAACAATGCCCATCAGTGCGAATGCTCTGACCAGGTCGGGCAATATGATTCTGCCAGCGCTTTCATTTTCGATAATGTAGTCAGGCAAGTCCTTATCGGTTTTCACTTTTATCGTCTTTCACAGCTGTTTGGCAAAAGAGTACAGCAAAATGATTCCGCACTGTTACTGCATTTTCCCCCCAAACTGTGGTGCTGTAGCCTGTTGCGGCAGTGAGGGTTGCCATCGGCATGTAAATGTACTGCTGTTTTAGATTTGCGAAAAAAGGTGATTGCATACGAATTATCACCCCCCGGAGTGAAACGGTTGTGACGTCGAAACGCTGAGACACCCGATAGTGGCAGATAGCGTAGTTCTATGGTGTTAATGGGCGGCTAAACAGATAAGAAAGTCACGACATGGACTGTTATAGTCAGGCTGTTTTTCGGGCCGCTTGTCCCCGTCTTTTATTCTATGGTTCGCCGATGATTTCAACAAATTCAGAATTTGTAGCAGGGCTGAAAGTAAGCCTGCCTTTTATCCTTTCGGTGTTCCCCTTCGGTATGGTCGTAGGTACGCTTGGCGTCAACAGTGGTGCTGGATTTCCGGATGTGTTGCTGCAAAGTCTGTTGTTCTTTGCCGGTGCCAGCCAAACCGTCATGTGGGAACTCTATCCTCAGGGGTTGTCACTATGGGTTATCGCTATAGCCATCTTTGCGGTGAATTTCAGATTAGTGCTTTATTCTGCTGCTATTGGTCGTCGGCTCGAACCGTTACCAAAATCAAAAATGCTGGCAGCATTGTTCCTGTTGCAAGACATTTCACTGGCGGTAGGAATGCAGCGTGCCGATTCGCCCGCCGGCCTCAGCTGGCATTTTTATATGGGGCTGAGCCTTGTGCTTTATGTTACCTGGATCACCTCAGTGGCGTTGGGTGCAGGTTTCGGGGTGTTTATCACCGATCCGCAAATGATCGGTCTCGATATGCTGGTGCCGGTGTACTTTCTCTGCCTGGTCATGGGGTTTCGAGCGAAACCTAATGCAGCCATCATTTTTATGACCAGCGCCGGCGTCGCTGCTGCGTTCTTTGTATTCGTCGGGTCGCCCTATCATATCGGCGCAGGTGGAGTCGCAGGAATGCTGGTTGCGGCAATGCTTGCCAACCCTCCTCAACAACCGGTGGGTAATGAAAATGGCTGACCTCTTCGATCCGTTTCTGCTTCAGCTTATTATCGTTGGTGCCATCGTCACTCTTGTCAATCGTCTCGCAGGTCATTACATCCTGGCCCGCTTTGAACCGATCAACTACCGGATTGAAGCCTCACTGGAAGCAGTGCCGGTGGCGGTGATGACTACACTGGTGATACCTGTGGTCGTCAACGGCGGCTGGCTGGAATGGCTTTGCCTGTTGATCGCGATGGTGCTTTGTTTGTTTACACCATTTGTAGTGGCGGTATTCGGGGCGGTGGGGCTGCTGGTGTTGCTACGCAGCGTATTCTAGCGAGTGGGTGAATACCTCTTACGTCAGATTCGGGCTTTCTGTGACGCCCGGGGCTCAGGTCGTCTTTGCGAAATTATCAATGCGGGGCCGGTATGAATTGGCGGGATACATTAATCGGGTAATTTAACCAACGTTATCGAGGCGAGCTTGTTGTTTTTCGAACAGGCTTAACAGGATGGCATTGATAAAAAGAAAAAAATATTCAGTTTTTGCGTGGCTGGATTTCCTGACTCAAAAGTGGGAAATCTCATCACCAGTGACGTCACTCAGACAATAGCTGATTCAGCTCGCCGCTGGCATCCAGTGCCATGAGATCTTCATCGCCACCCACAGGGATGTTGTTGATTAATATCTGAGGCACTTTCTTGCGTCCGCATCGACGCAGCATCTCGGTGCGTTCAAGTGGCTTCAGATCAATCAGGTATTCAGTGTATTCGATGCCCCTTGCGTCCAATAATTTCCTTGCTGCCAGGCAATGCCTGCAGAAGCTGGTACCATAAATTTCGACCTTTGCTGTCATTTCTTATCACTCCAACTACAGTGCACGGTGATCAGCCCGGCTCATCGAGATCGGTACTTGAAAGCAGTGTGTTGAAAAACGGTGCATAGGTCAGCACCGGGCCTTGTTGAACCCCCAGGTTATTGAACGCATCTACGACCTCATGCAGACGGCCCCGGTTATCCGGCGTTTCTGCAAGATGACGAAGTGCTGAGAGCAGTGCATCTATGCTTTTCGGATCCAGGTAGGTTTCCAGCATAGTAATCGTGGTGTCGACTTGCTCTTTTGTGAGCTCCGTTTCGCGGTTGTTTGCATCAAGCTGACCGAAACTCTCGTCGTTAATTCGTTGCTGCACTGTTTCGACAAATTGTGCAAAGGTGCCGGCGTCAGGCAGATCGATAAACATTTTAATTAATGCTTCGCGATTAACTTCACTGACGAAATACATCATTACCCCGTCCACTACGGGTTCGGGATCTAAAACAGACAACACAACAGATAGTTCTTCTTCTGCAAACTGACTTGAAATCCGGTATTCGATTGCATCGTCTACCAGTTCAAATTCTCTGGTTCCAAGCTCAGGATGTTTTTGAACGATCTTATTGGTCATCACGTCGACAATGTTGGTTGGAAGGGGTTATCGTGGTCACCCGGCAGCGGTATATCAATTCGTATCGCGTGCCGGTGACCAGCTGTCAGTAGAAGAGAAATGGCACGTATTGTCAACACATCTCACCGTCGTGACGGCAATTTCCCAATCGGTGACGCCCAACGTGGATCTTTTACGAAAAACCACTGTTCAACTAAAAAATGTGCGGATGCCATCAGCAATTACATCAATAGCTGCCTGCGCTTTTGAACGCCTGTCATAGCGGCCCATCAGTGATTCCGGTTGTTAGCCAGTGTGGTTAAAGATTCGGGTATCACAGCTGGCTTTCCTCTGGATGACATCCGGGAGTTCATACCACGCAGTACGCCTGTTATATTCCGGATCCATAATCGGTGACGCATCAATGATATGGGAGTATTGCAAATGAAACGCTACAGCTGGCCGCAGGACCATTGGCACTGGCCTGTCGAGCTTACCCATCAACATGGTGTCAGGTGTGGTGACTTGATATTTACCGGAGGGCAGGCGGATCTCAGTCAATCAGGCGAGGTTGTGACGCCTGATTTACTCGAGCCACAGTGTGTTCGTGTTATTCGTTTTGTTGAAGACATCCTGGCCGATCTTGATGCCTCGCTCGATGACGTAGTCCGGTGGGTAGTCTACTTTGTCGGCGATACTGAAGACGAAGCACTCATTCTTTCGTTGCTGGACAAGGCCACAGGCGAAAGCTGCAAACCTACTGTGTCAACAGTGTGTCTGCCGGCATTGTGTTACCCCGGTATGCGAATAGAACTTGAGGCGGTGGCGTTTTGCCCGCAAGGCGATGCTGATCTTCAGGTTGAGTATGCCCGTGGTGCAGATCTACCGGCATTACCACCGGGTTTTTCACATGCCGTTCGCTGCGGGGATCTTATTTTTACCAGTGATTGCTCTGCGATCTCAGCGTCGGGACAAGTGCAGGCACCGGATAACCTTATCGAACAAACCCATCTGATGATGGCGTGTGTCGCCAACACGCTTGAGCTGGTTGGTGCGTCGATTAGCGATGTGCTGAAGCTCAATGTGTATTATCAGGGCGACGGTACGGCTGACAACTGGAGTGAGCCTGCGCTTATCCGTGCGTCACACTTTCGCGAGCCCGGGCCTGCTGCTACCGGTATGGTTGTGGGTAGCTTTGCGCACCCGGGTCTGATGACTAAGATGGCGGTGACAGCTGGTGCGGGTGCAGGCAATAGCACTCGCCAGTATTCCTGGCCGGAAAATCACTGGGACTGGACCGAAAAGCTGCCGTACAAGCATGGCAATCGTTTCGGTAATCTTATTCATGTTGGCGGTCAGGTGGCGTTGAATCAGAACGCAGAAGTGCTTCACCCGGATGACATGGTCGAGCAGACTCGCATCGCAATGCGTAATATAAAACGCGTATTGGCAGAGTTCGGCGCAACACTGGATGACGTTGTCAAAGTTACCACCTTTTACCAGGGCAGTGCTTCAGCGGAAGCATTACATGAAAACCTGCTGATACGATCAGCCTCCTACACCCGGCCCGGACCGGCTACGTCAGGCATTCCAATGACGCACCTTGTGTACGATAAAATGGTGATAGAAATCGAAGTGATAGCGATGTTGAATACCTGAAGCGTCGGTATCCTGAAGGTGCCACGGCAGCTTGTGTCTGGCAGGCTGTTTTTAAATGGCGGCAAACAGGTAACCCGGATTGGCAGCCCGAAACATGGTGCCGCAATTGTTACCCCCAGAGTGCCGCTGATGGTGCGTGCACTCCGTGTTTATCGAAAGTTAACGGGTTATCGCGGTCTGTGGCCAGCAGCAACGGACCATCCAGGTCTGTGAAGCCAGCACCCTGTGCAAGCAGTGTTGCAGGTGCCATGGCAAGTGATGAGCCGACCATGCAGCCAACCATTATCCCGTAGCCCTGTGATTGTGCTTCTGTCTTAAGTGCCAGTGCTTCGGTAAGGCCGCCGGTTTTGTCCAGCTTAATATTGACGTAATCGTATTTGCCTTTGAGTGCGGGCAGTGACGCTCTGTCGTGGCAGGACTCATCGGCACAGACCGGCAGGGGGCGTTCGATCTCTGCGAGCATGTCATCTGATCCGGCAGGCAGTGGCTGCTCAACCAGTTCAACCCCGAGTCGCACCAGATGCGGTGCCAGATCCGCGTAAACGTCGGCGTCCCAGCCTTCGTTTGCATCAACAATGATTCTCGCTCCGGGCGCACCGCGGCGCACTGCTTCCAGGCGATCCATGTCCTCGGCGGTACCGAGTTTAATCTTCAACAATGGCCGCGTTGCATTTTTTGCTGCCTGGGCCTGCATTTTGTCAGGGGTGTCCAGAGATAAGGTATAGGCAGTGATCTCGGGTTGCGGGGCTGGCAGCCCTGCAAGTTCCCATACACGCATGCCGGCCTGTTTGGCTTCAAGGTCCCACAGTGCGCAATCAACGGCGTTGCGCGCCGCACCTGCGGGAAGCAGATTAAACAGTTCCATGCGAGATGGATTATTCGGCAGGGATTCGATTTGTTCAGTCACGCTCTCAAGTGTTTCGTTATAGCGCGCATAGGGGACGCACTCTCCGTGGCCGGTAACCCCGTTTTTGTTTATCCGGACGGTTAATACCTGCGCCTGTGTTCGCGACCCGCGCGAGATTGTGAAAATCTCCGCAAGTGGAAAGACCTCTTTGCTGACCGAAATGTTCATAACAGATGTTTACAGGTCCGCCAGTGCATCGACCAGACGTCCCGCCCCGTTTCTTACCGGGTCTATTGCGGGCAGCCCCATTCTCTCCTCAACCTCTGCGAGGTATCTGGCTGAGGCATCGTCGTCCAAATGCTGGGTATTCACGGATATACCGGCCACAACACACGCCGGGTTGGCAACCTTCGCCAGCGGCAAAGCGGTATCACGCAATAGTTCGAGTGATGGTTGCTGATACTCCGGTAATCCGCGCATGTGTTCGCGTGTGGGCTCGTGCGCAAGAATCAGTGCATCCGGCTGGCCACCGTGGATTAACGCGAGTGTGACACCGGAATAAGACACATGGAACAGACTGCCCTGTCCCTCGATATGATCCCAGTGGTCGGGGTCGTTGTCAGGGGTCAGATATTCAATTGAGCCGGCCATGAAATCTGCAATCACGGCATCCAGCGGCACGCCGTCACCGGTAACCAGTATGCCGGTTTGACCGGTTGCCCGAAAGGTGGACTTCATTCCACGTGCGCGCATTTCCTGATCCATCGCCATGGCGGTATACATTTTACCCACCGAACAGTCGGTGCCGACTGCCAGACAGCGTTTCCCGGTGCGCTTAACACCATTGGCAATGGGATACTGCACTGACGGTACGCGCACATCATGCAGCACTCTGCCATTCGCCTCGGCGGCCGCTACCAGGTCGGCTTCGTCGCGCAACAGATTATGCAGGCCTGACGCCAGATCAAAGCCCATATTCAATGCATCGATCAATACTCCTTTCCATGCATCGGAAATGACCCCGCCGCGGTTTGCTACGCCTACCACCAGTGTACGGGCGCCGGCAGCCCTGGCTTGTTCCAGACTCATGTCGGCAAGACCCAGGTCAGCGCCGCAGCCATCCAGCCGTAACTGTCCGACTGAATTTTCGGGTCGCCAGTCTCTGATACCGATGGCCACTTTGGCGGCCAGATGATCCGGTGCATCACCTAAAAACAAAAGGTAGGGTGTTTTAACCATGGTTGCCTCACGCTGCTTTTGGATAGTAGAACATACATTGTTAAAAAATTCTTAGCTGGAACAGACCGGATTCTTATGCCTATTCCTGCAAGCGATAACGCTGACTGGCCGGGGCCGTGTCACGTCGCGTGCAAACAGATGTTGTAGTGCAGCAACCGGCGTATTGGTCAAAGGCCGTTGCGAACCGATTCAGCTTATCGATATTTAAGTGCTGCCTGGCAGTTGTGATTGAATTAACAAACGAGTTCACAAAAAAAATGAATTCGTTTTTGCGGATACATCGGTTCTACTCAAAACACGCGAAGTGCTCACCTATATGCGCTGCATGTTCTTCCGGTTAACCGGAAGCAGCTATTCAAGAATTCGAATGGACCTTTCTGTCACGAGCTCGTTTTTGAACTGATCCACAAATCTGTTTGCCGGGTTAAAGCTAAAAATCAGTGTCAGCCGGTCGCAAATACCCGTTAAAGGTAAAGGCTAATTGAATTTCAGATTCAAATGGTTGTTGTGTTTGCGTGTGTACAAAGTGATTGGCCCGACAGAAAGGAAGAAGGACGATGTTCGGTAACGAGAATAGTCAGGACTGGCTAATCAGCAGTTCGAAAAAGAAGCTGGCGGGAAGCTTTGATGATACTTATGCCTCTTGTCTTCAGCAGGTCGCTTGCAACTCCCCTGCTGCACAGATGAACCTTTGTCCCGGTGACTATCTGGTGTCAATTGACGGGGTACCCGCCTATAACGTAGATATTCTCGAATGGCTGTTGGAGGGAGAGGGTCATATCGAATATCAGTTTTTTTCTACAGCAAAAAATCTATACATCAACCTGACAACAAACCGAATTCCACTGGGGTTTGTTGCAGAGCCAAGCAGCAATGCGTTAATCGCAAGAGGTCGTAGTCAAGGGGTGTCAGAATGGTATGATTTTGAATTGCTTTGGAAAAGGCGCAGCTGGAGTCAGCTGTTAGAACTGTGTGAAATATTTGATGAAGGCGATAGTATCGTTACCCGTATCCTGCAAAAATTTTTGCCGGACTTTGGCAGGTCTGCTGAAGTATTGTTTCGAGGGGCGGCCCTCTATGAGTTGGGTGAGGAGCAGGCCGGTATTGAGCAGGTGCTTTGGTTTATCGACAATGAGAGCCAAAATCATGAGTCTTATATGCATGCCATTGCCTACTTCTATGCCGCCAAATGGAGTGAGCTAATCGGGGATGCTGATGCCTGTAAACAGTGGCTTTCGCAGGCTAACCGAAGCAATCGAGGGAGGTTGGATCGAATAGCGCACGAGGTTTATCTAAAAAAATATGAATTACCTTCAGTCAGTACCCATTGGTCAGGTCAATATTTTCCCGCGCGATATGAGCTTGATGCGTTAGATGGATCTGCGCGGGTGTCTCTGGAAGAAACTCTGGATAGCATGCGTCCCGATGAGTACCTGCCAGTCTGTGTGATGCCATCCTATAGAGGCAATGGCCCGTACAACGAAGCATTGTTGTGTTACCGTGCGAGTTTCAGCTATATGGCGCATCGGTTGCGTCCCATGCAGGTTATCACCGACGTCAGGCAAAAACGTGAAGATAGAGAATGGTGGTATGAAAACGAAGAGGCAGCATTGGAAAGTAACATACCGCTGATATTGCTTTTTGACAAAAATCGAGCGGTGGCTGATAAAATAGACACCGACTTCACCCCCATTTTTTATTTGCTGAATAATAAAGGGCTGGTCGAATACGAGGGGCAATTAAAAGAGCCCTGTGATTACTGGGAAGTACTCGGGCGGCTGTCACCGCAAAGAAAAGCGGCGTAGTCGTCAGGTGGTCGATATCCTCCATGGTGTTGTGGCTAAATCGGTTTTGGTTGCGGCAGACAACCCTGCCGTCACAGTGTCCCGCAACCACCAATATCTCAAATATATTATCGATACATAGCCGCAGGAAGGTTTGATTGATCCACCGTGTTTTCGACTATGGCGCCTCAGATAATCCGGCTGTTCAAAGCTGGCAACCGGGCAAGGGTACAGGGAAATCGCCGGCAGGCGCGGTAGAGGGCCTGCCGGTAAATTATTGAGTCAACCAATTCACCGGTTTGGGTGAAGGTCAGATTCCCTGCGGCTGTACATGTTAACTGGCGTATGTTTTGCTCAACCTGCATTGCTGTGTCCCCGTTTCAGGGCATAAAGAAATGAAACTGCCTGCCTGCCAGCCAATCATTCGATCCCGCGGAGCCGGTGTCTAATACTGATTAATGGATAGTAGTGGTGACTCGTCGAAGCAGGCGTTGTCGAAACGCTTTTGGGACTTCTGCTGCCCTCCGGTGGTATTTCGTGTCGGTGTATAAAAAATAGTTAAATCGACCTTGAGTCATAGAAGTCAGCGATACAACGTTTCTTCACAACGGTATGAACCTGGATAGTAACGCAGGATTATTCTGCTGTTGCCTGTACAACCTTTGAATTATAGCGCCTGATGTCACTCACTATGCCTTGCCTGAAAAGCTTACTGCCTGCATTTGTCGTCTCACTATTGCTTCATGTTGATGCAACGGCTCAGGTAGATCCGATTCCACCGGCCGATGAGCCTATTGACGAACCGATATTTGTCGGCACGTTCCCGATGGACAGCTTCAGCGCCGGACGCATTGAGCGTGATTTATGGGCCTATAAAGATATCGCTTTCTATGCACCGCCCGGGGAAGTGCCGATCGAAACCGGTAAGCAATGGATACAATGGTACGCAGTCACAGATGATCTCTATCAACAAATGTCAGAAACGCTGGGCGTTTCAGATGAAGAGTTCAGTCTTGTTTATCGCCAGAACAATGGCAATCTCAACAGACGAATGAAGCGAGTGGCTTTTGTGCCGGATTCATGTGGTGTCGGCTGTGGCAACAAGAGCGGAGCAGAAACCACATTCGGTGTCAGTGGCCTGGTACAGGCCCCTGATGACTGGTCACTGCAGGCGCACTGGACGCTTTATTATGAAATGGGTCGAGGCGGCCGTGCAGAGCCGTATTTCAATAAGGCATTCTGGCCCGCGAATGTCATTATTGAACCGCACTTTATGGCGGCGATGACTTTTTACGAGCTGGGTGGGGAGGCAGGTGTGCGTAAAGGGATACCCGGAGAGATCATGTATCAGCTGACAAACTGGTCGGCCAACGATCACCAATGGGTGGATTTTGCAAAAGACTCGTCGTTTGAGGCGCAATCTATGCCGGTCCACCCGACTGCGTTTTTAATCGACATACGTCGCCAAACCGATAAGCAGACTGTTTTTAACATTCTTAAAGCCATGAGCGAGAAGCAGTCACCGGCTTCGGCCGAACAGGGGATGTGTGACTTTCAGGATGCAGTAAACTCTCAAACCGCCAATCAGTTTGCAGCAACCATGATTCACGACTGGGGCCTACCCGACTGT
>JAHDHK010000066.1:17627-24048 GCA_020631335.1 Chromatiales bacterium | reverse complement strand
AAACCAAATCACCTCAAACCGAAAACCTTGTGTTGTTCTGGCACGATCATTTTGCTACTGGTTTTTCAGCGGTTAATGACCAGGCAATATCGATTGCAAGACAACACATCACAATAAGACAGCATGCCAGTGGCAACTTCCGCCACTTTCTGAAAGCCATTATTCGTGACCCGGCAATGCTTAACTATCTGGACAACAACAGCAGTAAAAAGTCGGCACCTAATGAGAATCTTGCAAGAGAACTGCTGGAACTTTTCACACTGGGTGAAGGCTTCTATCAGGAGACAGATATTAAAAACATCGCGCGTGCACTGACCGGTTACACCAGCAACTGGTTTTTAAACGGCGAGTTTATGTTCAACCAGTACCAGCACGATACAGGCAATAAAATTGTGTTCGGAAAAGAAGGCCCGTTTGATGGCGATGATGTGATTGATTTGATCCTGGAACAACCACAGAGCGCCAGATTCATCGCCACAAAACTGTGGCACTGGCTCGTCAGTGCGCAGGCCCCGCCCGACACGCTTATCGACCGCCTTGCAGATGTGTTTCGCCAGTCGGACTATGACATCAAAACACTGTACGAAGCCCTGCTGCTCAGTGATGAATTCTGGTCGGCAGAGCATCGCAATGGTTTGATCAAGTCTCCGGTCAGCCTGATTGTCGGCACGGTTCGCGGCAGCGGTATTGTCCCAGACAACTGGCAGGTTATTCCAAACCAGTTAAAACAACTCGGACAGCATTTGTTTGAACCACCCAATGTAGCTGGCTGGCCCGGTGGCAAAGCGTGGATCACCCCAAGTCGATTGCTCAATAGAATGGAATGGTTGAAACAGTTTGCACAGGGCTGCATCAATTGCGGCGACAGCACTGACATGACAGGCATGATGCAAGGCGGTTCAATGATGTCTGCCAGCCCCGTGCAACCTGAAGCCGCCGGCAATGCCATGATGGGCGGGTCATCAGCTGATACATTATTGCTGCACATGGCATCGGAAGAGTTTGACGGACCGGTAAAGTACCGGGTAACTGTGTCGGCCGATGACATGTTGTTGTGGACATCAGGTGAACGTTCACTTGAGGGTGGTCATGACACCAGACGCTTTGGTCGCGCTCGCGCACCGGCCGGACTACCCTGGCGCGATGTTCACTTTGCCCTGCCCGAGCACGCCAGACGCTTTACCACGATTGAAATTGACTTTCTGAATGACAAACAGCAACGGGGCGCCGATCGTAACCTTTACCTGAAGCATGCTTCCTTTAATCAGCAGCACTACGCCGCTGAACAGGGCGAACAAACCAACACCTGCCCGCGACGCAAACGCTCAACCGGCGGAGTAATGCTGTGTAACGGCAAACTCAGGCTCATTAAACAAACCAGCGTCGAGCCGGCAGCAGCGCCGGATAGCACAGAAAGCCTGGTTGCCAGTGCAGTGTATTTAAAGAGCGCACAGCCGGCTAATAAGAATAGGAAACGCGCCGTCATCTCCTATGCAATGACCGATGTGAGTCTGGCCACACAGCGCTGGCATCGCCTGGCGGCTAACGTCCACTCAATCAACCAGGGCAGTACCTATCAGTTGTTGTTAAAACGAAACGATTGCTGGCCGCAGTGTTTTACCCGCTGGCCGCAATGCAGCGCAAACGAGGTGAATCAGAATCGCTGGGTACTCGAACTTGAAGCCAACTATCAAAACCAGTGCGCCTACCGAAAGCTCGCAAACACAGATCAAAAACTAATCGATGCGCTGATACTAAGGCTGTCTGAAGTACACCAACACGCAGCGTCAACCAAAAAGCTCAATCGCCAGGTAGTACATGACAACTATCAAAGCTGGTCTTCTCACCTTAACAACATCCACCATCGCGTTGGTGCCAGCAGCCGCAAAGCGCTTGCGCCGGAATTACAAATAAAACCGTCGCAGATGTCGGCCTTGCACACTCCAAGCGGTGCATCGGCTCGCAAGCCACACGCTGCCGGAAACACGGTTCCCGCTAATCAACGGGTAATGCAGCTGTTTGCTGACGAACACCAGCTTCGCCACGCCGGTGAATTACTATTGCCGGGGGTGTCTGATGCCCCTTCAGAGCTGACCGATATACTCACTCATTTGTCCTATCAACTGCATTAGGCACACCCATGCAAAGAAGACGACTACTCCAACTTGCCGCCACCGCCGCCCTGCTGCCGTTATCAACTTATACCGCTGCACGGCTGAATGGACACAACGGGCGAAGAATCATTCTGCTGGAACTCGCCGGTGCCAATGACGGATTAAATACGCTGGTTCCCTGGTCGGATGACCGGTATCACGAATTGCGGCCCACCATTGGTCTGGGTAAAAAGCAAATCATCCAGCTCACTGACGACTTTGCATTTCATGCAGGCCTCAAAGAGTTGATGCCTGTATGGGAAGCCGGACAACTGGCCATGGTGCACGGGCTGGGTTATCCGTCGCCGAACCGCTCTCATTTCAAATCGATAGCCCTGTGGGAAACCGGTGGAGACGGAGAACAGCAGCGCAGGGATGGCTGGGTAACACATGACATCGAACACGCTTACGCGATGGGACAGGTTGATGCTCACGGCATTGCGCTGGGGGGTGGCATGGGCGTGTTCTCAAACGCTGCCGGCAACTGGCTGTCCATGAGTACAGCCGATCAATATACCGGTGTCGGCGCACCGGGCATTACCACTGCACAGAACAACAACCCGGCAATGCAGGCGTTACTTGAAAGTGCATCCATGCTGCAAAGCTCGCTGGATCAGTTGTCAACGAAAATGACCGGACTCAGGAAGCGGGTGACCATTCCCGGTCGTGCACTATCACAACAAATGTCGCATGCGGTCAATCTGATCAACGCCGGAGTGGAAGCCCCGGTCATTAAACTCAGCCTGGGCGGTTTTGATACGCATGAAGGGCAGTTATATCGACACAACAATCTGTTAAAGCAGGCTGCCGTCGCAATTTCAGGCCTGCGTACAGAACTGTTGAAGAGCGGTGAGTGGGATAACACCCTGCTCGTCACCTACTCAGAGTTCGGACGCAGAGCCAATGAAAACCGCAGCGGCGGTACAGATCACGGAACGGCCGCGGCACATCTCATTGCCGGTGGTCTGGTGGAGGGCGGTCTGTACGGCGATATGCCGGATCTCGGCAAGTTGCTTAACGGAGACCTTCAATACACGATGGACTACCGGGCGATCTACAGCAGCCTGCTCAGTGACTGGCTGCAATTGCCATCCGATCGGTTTGCGCAGTTTAACGATACGCGCTTAAACAAGTTATTCGCCTGACACACCGACTAATATCAGGCAACAAAAATTGTTAAGCGGCGGCACGGGCAGGTAGTACTACCCTGCCCCATGCGTACGGTCATAACCGTTAACCGCAGGTTGCTGCCAGCCTTGCAGTGTATCCGCTTCGGGCTGATAGATTTCTACCAGTAACGGATAACAGGGTGTCGCGTCATCGGAATGGCTGCTGCCACAGTTACCGCCGGGGCAGGCGGATAGTGCGCCCAGTAAATCAATTTCGGCAAAAAACTCAATATAGTCTCCAGGGCGCACCGGACTGGCCTTCATAAAATACTGATGGGTATCCAGCGTAAAACCGGTACACATAAAAACGTTTAACACGTCGTGTACATGCGGTTCGGCCTCTTCGAGCGTCATGTTGCTGTGAACTGACAGCGCCCGCGTCAGGTTTGAGTGACAACAGTAGTGATAGTCCACTCCCTTTAACTGGAAGTTGGTGTAGGGATCACATCGCGTCCCGATGACATCGTGTACACCGGCACCATCCTGATCAAAACCGTACCACGATAACGTGTCGTGCGTGATGGTCGCCATCGGTCGCAACGATGGCAGATTACTCCATAATCTGTCACCGGTACTGACATGGGTGGCATGAAGCTGGCGGGTTTTTCCGCTGAAAAAACGCTCATGCAGATTATGTGCATTCCAGAGATTCAGATCTCCGACCTGCGAACCTTCAACGCTGACTATACGAAAAAACTGCCCGGCTTTAACGTTGAAGGTGTTTGCATCTCTGGGTGCTACTGTCACCTCATCTACTTTTTTCATCGACACACGGGCGGTATCAAACAGATTGCTGTCATAAGCCGGCAATTGATTGACTTCATAACAGACGATCGCGGGTTCCGCACGCCTGGCGTCTGCATCAGATGGAATACTTGATGTCATGATGAGTCCTGACTGGTAAAAGTGTGTTGTTTACAAAGAAGCAGCTAGCCGGGCGCCCTGATTGATTGCCCTTTTTGCATCGAGTTCGGATGCTTTGTCTGCACCACCGATGACATGCACATTCAAAACACCTTGCTGCTGCAAGTCGTCATAGAGTGTCCGATTCGGCAACTGCCCTGCGCACAAGATGATGTTGTCGACCTCAATCAGCTCTTCATTGTTATCGTGTGCGTAGCGCACTCTCAACCCCTGATCGGTAATTTCCTCATAGCTCAGACCACCGAACATACCCACACCGGCTTTACGCAGCGCCAGCCGGTGTATCCATCCTGTGGTTTTGCCGAGCCCTGCACCCGGCTTCCCGTCGGAGCGTTGCAGCAACGTTATTTCGCGCACGTGTTGTTCGTGTGGTGGAAGCGAGGTCTGAATGCCGCCTCTTTCTAGCTCCGGGCTGACAACTCCCCATTCAGTCATCCATGCCTGCAGATCTTCAGTGACTGATTTGCCATCGGTGACCAGATATTCGGCGACATCAAACCCGATACCGCCGGCACCAATAATGGCCACCCGACGACCGACCGGTTTTTTATCACGCAACACGTCTATGTACGTGAGCACATTCGCTTGCGACTGCCCCGGTATTGCCGGATCTCTGGGGGTAACACCGGTCGCCACAATGACTTCATCGAAGCCATCAAGATCTTTTGCTTCTACTGGCGTATTTAATTTTAGCGTGACGCCGGTCAGTTCAAGCTGCCGCCGGTAATAACGCAGGGTTTCGTCGAACTCTTCTTTACCTGGAATTACTCTGGCCATATTTAACTGACCGCCGATGGTGTCAGCTGAATCAAACAGGGTCACCTGATGACCACGGGCTGCAAGAACAGTGGACGCTGACAATCCTGCCGGTCCCGCGCCGACAACGGCAATGTTCTTTTTGGTTAGTGACGCCCCGTAATTCAGTTCGGTTTCATGACACGCTCTGGGATTCACCAGACAGGTACTCAGTTTGCCGCTGAAGGTATGATCCAGGCACGCCTGGTTACAGGCAATGCAGGTATTGATTTCATCAGCCCTGCCCTGCATCGCCTTTACCACAAACTCGCTGTCTGCCAACAGAGGTCGCGCCATTGACACCATGTCGGCCTGCCCCTGCTGCAGAATATCTTCGGCCACCTGCGGCATATTGATGCGATTAGAGGTAATTACCGGTAGCTCCAGTTCGGCTTTAAGTTTACCGGTCAGCCAGCTGAATGCAGCACGGGGTACCGATGTGGCAATGGTTGGAATTCTCGCTTCATGCCAGCCGATACCGCTGTTGATCAACGTTGCGCCGGCAGATTGAATTGCCTGCCCGAGCTGCACTACTTCGGCCCAGCTGCTGCCTTGAGGAATCAGGTCTATCAGGGACAGTCGGTAAATGATGATGAAGTCATCACCGACCGCCGCTCTGGTTTGTCTGACGATCTGTTCGGCAAAGCGCATACGATTGCTGTAACTACCGCCGTATTCGTCGGTTCTGCGGTTGGTGTGCTCCACCAGGAACTCATTGATCAGATACCCCTCCGAGCCCATAATTTCAACACCGTCATAACCGGCTTCGCGGGCAAGCGACGCACACCTTACAAAGGCATCAATCTGCTTTTTAACACCGCGAGTACTCAATGCACGAGGTGTAAACGGCGTGATGGGTGACTTTATTCGAGACGGCGCTACCGATAGAGGATGGTAGGCGTAGCGACCCGCATGCAGTATTTGCAGGGCAATTCTGCCACCGGCCTCATGTACAGCATCGGTCACTGTTTTGTGTTTGGCCGCTGCCCGCCGCGAAGACAAGGTACCGGCAAAAGGCTTAACCCAGCCGGCAATATTAGGTGCATAGCCGCCGGTCACCATCAGTGCCACACCGCCACGAGCACGCTCGGTAAAGTAGGCGATCAGCTTTTCGTGATTGTTGCCGTCCTCAAGACCGGTGTGCATTGACCCCATCAGCACCCGGTTTTTCAACGTGGTGAATCCGAGATCAAGCGGTGACATCAATGAGGGATATTGCATTATTCGATACCTGGAAACTAATTTTATCGTTTACGCATGATCACGCCCAGTCGGCTGTACAACCGAGCATGTGTTTCTGTGGCAGGTTAACTGACACGTCACGCCCGGTAAACGGGCACTGAAACATCAGTTTAACGGCGACCAGCTGCAGATCGCACT
>JAHDHK010000066.1:0-17617 GCA_020631335.1 Chromatiales bacterium | reverse complement strand
GTTCCTGTGCAGGGCTGAACAATCGATCACCCAGTACCGGATGCCCGATTGACGCAAGATGACTTCGTATCTGATGCTTGCGACCGGTGGCAATACTCAGCGTCAGTATAGAGGTGGCATCGTCACACAACAGCGACTCCAGAATACGCGTGTGCGCAACTTTGCCCTCCACAGGCGAGTCGATATCCAGCGGCAAAGTACCACTCACCACACCGGCTATTCTGGCCTGATAGTATTTGACAATTTTGCGTGCAGCAAATAATGAAGTCATCTGCTGCAACGCATTTTTTGTATGGGCCAATACCATCAATCCACTTGCAGCACGATCGAGACGATGTACAAGATAGGCAGGCTTGCCATGAGCAGACTCCACCAAATAGGGCATGCTGCAGTGATCGCCCCAGCGTGTGCCCTGACTGAATACCCCCGGCGGCTTGTACCAGATGCTGTAATTTTTCTGATCAGAAATAAGCACCGGCGTGTCAGCATTTTCACCGAGCACTTCTGCGTCATAATTAAGCAGCAGTTTGTCACCGCTTTGCACACCCGATTCAAGCGTGCGTATACGAACAGGTTTTTTAAACAGCTTGTCTCCCGGCAGGCGTGCGCTTAGCCAGAGTGCGCCTTTTGCCATGGCATTGAGTACGGGTTCAGCGCCAAGCGATGATGCAGCGGCAAGTTCATCCACAATGGTATTTTCATCCACCACCGTATGTTCGACAGACAACCTGTCATGCTGGTCTGGTGTTGTATTACGATTCATTTCCTACTCGGGCGGGTAAAAGGGAAAGCAGTACAGCGGCGAGACACGCGCACAACACAAAATACATAGGAAACAATGACCAGCTACCGGTCAGATCAGCCAATGCACCCGCCAACAGCGGTCCGACCACCTGCCCGGTGCCCACCCCTTGCAGCAGCATCCCCAGTACAAGACTGTTTTGAGCCGGGCTATCTGTAATACGGGGGGTAGTCGCGAATAGTGTCGATGGCGTAATGCCGCAGATAAATGAAAACAGACAGGCACCTGTCAGCTGGAGGCCAAATGCAAAGATGGGCATATAGGCGATGGCCGCAAATACCGACGCGACGATAACACCGGTACCCAGTAGTCTGCGTACCGGTAAACCACGCTTGTTCAGCCAGCCGCCAAACAGGTTGCCCAGAATGTTCACCGAAATGACCTGCGCTGTCCATTGTGAGGCACTTGCTACCGACATACCGAGTGTTTCAGACCAGTAGGTCGGCAGAAAAGTAGACAACCCGGTAAAGGTCATTGAATACACTGCAAAGTACAGCGCAAGCAAAACAGGCACTCTATGTAAGACGGTAATCAGTGCCGGACGTGGCGTAACCTCCATGCTCTGCTGTTCCAGCGCCACCGGCCGAATCACCAGGCTGGCAACCACCAGTAGCACCAGTGTTGATGCGACCCCGGCCCACCACAGTGCACGCCAGCCGCCCCACGGAGACAGAATCGGTGTGACCAGCATACACAGGGTGATTCCACCGGGCACAAACGTACCCCACACCCCCATGGCAATCGGGCGATTTGCTGTCGAGCATACCCGACTGATGAATGCCGGCATCGTTATAGCGATGGCCAGATAACCAAGACCTTCAAGCACTCTCGCGATCAACAATGTATCGAAACGATCGGTAGTCGCGCCCAGCGCGCCACCGGCAATCAGCAACATCAAACCGCCGGCGACCGTACGCCAGATTCCGAGCCGCGCCACAATGCCACCCATTAACAGCGCACAGGTCATGGCCACCAGACTATAGCTGCTGACAAGCGCGGCGACCCAGGTGAGCGTCGTTGTGAATTCGCTGCGCAGTTCGGGAATTGAAGGAGGGAGTTTTCCGATATTGTAGGCGGCGGCAAAGCCGCAGGCTGTCGCCACCCCGACCAGCAACCATTGCCTGGAGTTGCCCGGGGAATCGAGAGGTGATTGGATTGCCAATACAGTGCCCGTGGAAAACGGGCAGTGTATCCCACTGCCTCGCGCGCGGGAACAAGGATACCTTTCACCGGCACAATAATGCCGGTCTGGCGTGGCAGCACGGTTCGACAAAAGTCCGCGAATAATGCACGCTATTCCAATGAACAGCACCATTGAAATGCCATTGTGGACTGCTTTGCTGGCGCTGGTGCTGGCGGCATTGTGGTTATTGCAGCACTTCCTGCTGCCTTCCGCCCGCTGGTTCTTCCGACGCCGCGCAAACACCGTCATTGAAGAAGTCAATACGCGCCTGGCGCTGAAAATTCCGTCATTCAAACTGACCCGACGGGAAGTGCTGATCGACAGGCTCTGTTTTCACCCCGAGATCATGTCCCTGACAGACAAACTATCCTCAGAACGTCAGGTCACTCGCGAAGCGCTGATGACAGAAGTGAAACTGTATGCGCGTGAAATCGTGCCGGCATTTAACGCACTTTTGTATTTTAAAGCTGCCTACTGGGTAGCCCGAAAGCTGGTTCATGGTTTATACCGCGTCAGGCTCGGCTCAGCCGAGGATCAGGCGCTGGCTCAAATCGACGACACCACCAGCGTGGTGTTTTTAATGAATCATCGAAGTAATATGGACTACATCGTCGCCACTTACCTCGCGGCGGAGCGAACCGCGCTGTCCTATGCCGTTGGTGAATGGGCGCGTGTGTGGCCGCTGCAGCAACTGATTCGTTCAATGGGCGGGTACTTTGTGCGACGCGATTCCGGCGATCCGCTGTATCGAAAAGTACTCGAAATTTATGTTCAGATGGCCGCTGAAGGTGGCGTGCCTCAGGCGGTATTCCCCGAGGGACGCCTGTCCAGAGATGGCCGGCTCGGCGCCCCCAAGCTGGGGCTGCTGGGGTATATCACCAAAGGGTTCGATCCACGAGGCGATCGAGACATTGTTTTTATTCCGGTGGGAATCAACTACGACCGGGTGCTGGAAGATCGCACGCTGCTGCATGCCGCGCAGAACAAGCCAAGGCGGACCAGACTTGCCACCTTTATGACTTTCAGCGCATTTGCCGCGAAAAATATCTGGCAGGCGATCAGCGGCAAACGATACCGAAACGGATATGCCTGTGTAAATTTCGGCAAACCGGTCTTTCTGAAGCAATGGCTGGCGGATAACCACCACAACCCGGATCTGCCGCTTACCGATGCCTCACCGCTGGCAGCCGATATGATGACCCGGATCGGCAGCATTACCCCGATACTGCCCGTTGCTTTGGTCGCAACAGTCATCACAGAAAAGCCGGACTCAGCGATGAGCGAGTTCGAGCTTAAAGCGTCGGTATACGAGCTGCTGGCCAGTCTCGAAAACGCCGGTTACCAGGCCTATATTCCCAGAGGCAACCGTGAATATGCAGTTACCGTGGGTATCAGGCTACTCCTGTTGAGGCGGGTATTGACGGTGAAGGAAGGCTTGTATCATCTCAACCCGAACGACACAGCATTGCTGCAATACTATGCAAATTCGATAGCCCATCTGCTGGCAGACGCCCGACATACAGCGCGCCATTGACAAAAATACCCTGGCGCTAACGACTTATCACGTTAGCAACGAACGGGTATTTTCAGTAAAGGCTCGAAAGCTCAGGCGGCAGCGCGATACAATGTAGGGGTTGCGGCTCTCAGCCAGCCATTACCACTTAGCGCCCGTCGGAAACCCTCACCTTTGCATCTCAGCTCCCCAACACCTCCATCATCGGATATCGGTATATGGCTGATCACTCTGCCTTCGGCAACAGCACGTCGACAGTCGATGACAGAACAGTTGACCTCGATGGGCCTGGATTATCAGGTGTTCAATGCCGTCGACGGCAAAGCGCGGGCAAACGAGCTGATCAAAAATGTAGATAAAACCGCCTATGAAAGAAATATGGGCGCACCCTTGCTGCCGGGCAAAATGGGAGTGTACGCCAGCCATGTCAGTGTATGGCAGGAGTTTCTGGCCTCTGATCACAACACCGCCCTGATACTGGAGGACGATGTTGTTTTTCATGATGACTTTAAATCCGCATTAAACACGGCAATGCGCATCGGTAGTTCATGGGATCTTATCCGCTTTAACTGCATTCGAGCCAAGATACCCATCACGCAATGCACGGTGGATAACTACACTGTCAATGCCTACATCGGTCCGTTTACCGGTAACGCTGCCTATTTGATACATCGCAGCACCGTAGAGAAAATCCTGCCGAACATCTGGCCACAAACGCGCGCGCTGGATCATGAGCTCAATCGGTTTTTTGTGCACAACTATCGGCAGTTTGGTCTTGAGCCCTGGGCAAGCCACCCCGATGACGGCGGTACTTCAACGATCACCGGCGATAACTTTGCACTGGTAAAGAAGCCTCACTGGAGCAGACGCCTGGCACACTACCGCCTGAAAGCCGCTAACTACCTGCGGCGGACCTACTGGTTATGGCGAAACGGCTATCTGAAAAAACCACAACAGCATAAATAAGGTAAAGTGTTGCTACTGAGAATCTGCCGAAACGGTTTGGCGGTAAACCTGTTGTATCTCTTCAGCGAACTGCCGGTGACTGTATTTATCAACATAAACCTGCTGTGCGTTGCGTGCTTTTTGTAACGATGCGACCGGATCATTAATGACTTCCAGCATTTGTGCGGCCAGTTGCTCAGCATTGCCGATATCAAACCAGTAGGCGCTGTCGTCATCAAATATTTCGCGAGGGCCGGCAGTCATCGAGGTGATCACCGGCTTTCCTCTGGCGGATGCTTCCAGCAACACCAACCCGAAGGGTTCATCGAGTGACGGCAGAATAAATACATCGTGAGTGTCGATAAAAGCCTGCGGATCTTTCTGCCACGGCAGCAGACTGACAAAGTCCTGCAGATTGTGTTGTTTAATCTGTTCGGCAAGCGCCTCGTCGAGCGGCCCCTGACCGGCAATATCGACCTTCACCCGGTGTCCGCGCTGCCTGATCAGGTCAACAGCGCTAATAAGCGAGCTGAAACCTTTTTTCTCAACGAAACGACCAAAAGAAAAAAAGCGCACCGGGGAAGCCAGTGAAGCGGGCACCGGAGCCAGCGGCATGCGCGAGAAATTGGGGACATACGCGATTTTTTCTGCAGCAATGCCGGAATCGATCAGGAAAGTGTGCAGTGCATGCGTCGGTACCAGTAATTTGTCCACCTGATTGTAGGCCCCGGGATTGCCGTAATTGTGCATACTGGTGAGTGTCGGGATATTCAACCGGCGGCATACCCCGTTGGCCAGAGTGACACCCTGTCGCAGGTGCAAATGTGCGACGTCGGGACCAAAGCGTCGTAATGCACGCTTTATTTTCAGACGAGCCAGAAAGTCGCGTCGATGCCGCAGCCCGACTTTAAACACTGAAACGTTCGGATGCTCGAAACCATCGGGCAGTGAGAAGTTTTTGTGCAATATCAGCTGCACCTGATGACCGGCCTCAGCCAGGGTAAGGCTCATGTCAGGGGCGATGCGTTCCACCCCACCGCCCTGCTCCCCGACCATCACTTGCGTTATTTTCATCGAACTTCAGGAGTTAAGAAATAGATACACTGCATGACTTTTAATTCATTATGTGATGACGGCAGTTCCGCTATAGTGCCCGTCGGGCGGCTGTGGTGGCAGTGTGCCGGATTCCAGCCTTGAAAACATCGCCTTCAGCCTGCCAGCGGATCGATTCGACCATTGCGGAACAACGGCCGGAGCAAAAATTAGTTGCTCAGGAGTTCCGGAAACGCAACCAGTGACACAACGCAGGAAACCGTGCGCCGCCATCAGTGTCCGGCGGCAAACACCAGGAAACTCATGCTAAAAAGTTTACCAGATGTTTTTAAAAAAAAGAAAAAGGCTCCATTGACCTTCACCGGCTCGGAGAGCTATTGGGAAAGCCGCTACGCCAGTGGTGGTAATTCAGGGGTCGGCTCCTATAAAAAATTCGCAGCGTTCAAAGCGGAGGTTATCAACGACTTTGTCCGCGAACAAAAAATCCGCTCGGTAATCGACTTCGGCTGTGGTGATGGAAGCCAGCTCGCGCTCGCAGAATACCCTCAATACCTGGGTCTTGACGTCAGCCCGACAGCCATAGAACAGTGCACCGCACAATATAAAGACGACCCTGCCAAGCAGTTCAAACTGATGGACACTCTGACAAACGAGACTGCGGAAGTTACTCTGTCACTCGACGTTATTTATCACCTGGTAGAAGATGAAGTATTCGATCACTACATGCGAACGCTGTTCAATGCATCCAGTCGCTTCGTAATCATTTATGCAAGCAACTACGAAGCACCGGATCAACCGGATGGAGAACACGTCAAACACCGGAAGTTCACTGACTGGATAGATACCCATCAAACCGGGTGGCAACTGCACAAACACATCCCGAACAAATACCCGTACAAAGGAAACTATAAAACCGGAAGCTTTGCCGATTTTTTTATATTTTCAAACGCCTGACAGGTGTGTCGACTTACGTGTTCAGCAACAAGCTGAAAAGGCTGGTTAATCAAAAACAGCGCAGTTTACGGCGAGCCATTGACCACGCTGCACAGCCTTTTGCTTTAGTGAAACGGATGGACGGGGCAAGCAGACATATCAGCCCCCAGGGATCACCGCATCAGACAACACCCCGTGCGCTGAAAGCAATAGCTTCGTTATGATCAGACACCTCAGTTCGGTCGTCATGCCGAAGGATTCCGGCCTGCAACGGCTGCCACCACAAAGATGCGAAGTATTGCGCCCGGCTTTTCACAATGCCTACGACAACTCTACACTGATCTACGACAGCGTTTATCAGTCGGGTCACCGGCGCTTAAGGCTGTTTTTCCCTAAGCTACTCAACAACCGGCAACACCTCAAGGACGCTGTTTTTCGCACCGACAGCGAAACGCTGAAAGTCAGCAGATGGCAGTATCACCGCCATTTTGACACCGCCGACTTCCACTTCGACAAGCCGCCGGAGCGCTTAACCCTCACACTTGCAAACTGTGAATTCAATCTGCCGGTTTCAACTGACGAATGCAACGGTTTCGAACAGTGCAATGTGCTTTTCACGCTGTCAAAAAACAATTGCCTCGACTGGGTCAGGGACTGGGTTCAGTATCATCAGTTAAATCATGGTGCAGACGCGGTGGTCTTCGCAGATAACAACAGTGACGCTTATACTCCACAGGAACTTCACCACGCCATCGCTTCGGTCGACGGCATTCGCCGGGCATGCGTCATCTCCACAGCGCTTCGCTACGGACCCGGCAAGGAAGATTGTACGCACTGCAGTGATGCACAATTTTTACAGCCGGCGCTGATGAATATCATGATGGCGAGATTCATGACAAACGCCCGCGCTGTGCTGAACGCTGATGTCGATGAGCTTGTGGTCTCCCCTGACGGCACCCGTATTTTTGATGCTGCCGTGCGCTCGCTTAGCGGAATGGTTACTTTCAGCGGCCACTGGCGTTATCCGGGGCAGACTGATCAAGCGATCAGACATATCGACCACACCAGTGCAAAAGCCACTGACAAAATCTGCCCCACCAAGTATGCAGTGAATCCCGCCGGCCGGCAGACGCTGCCTGCAGGTACACACAGTTGCCGGTATTAATCGCCACCTGGTACGCTCAAGACGAAAGTTTTACTACCTGCACTGCCGCGGTATTACCACAGGCTGGAAGTACACCCGCAACGAACAGGGAGATGGCACACCGGCACCGGCCTTTGAAGCGACGCTGTTGCGTCGGTCGTTCTCAACCAGTTGATGGCATTACTGCAGGGACTTATACCTGATCACAGCCCCTCAGATGCTGCCGACGTATTTGTCTGTTTATGCGCGTTGTTCGCTACCGATTTATCCGCTCGGTCATGCTTGAGAATTGTCAACGAGCCCGCGCTGACCAACGAGTATGCCTGTCGACTTCGCAGGCAGTTATAGTGCAGGTGTACTCCTCACCCGAATAACCGGTCACGTGACATGAGCGATCAACTGAACATCCGCCCGCAATATCACTTCAGGGCGTCCGCAAACGGACTGCTCGCCTGGGATGTCCGCATACTGGTCGAACTTGCCGCAGCCCTGCCTCCCGTCGAAGTGCCACTGGACAGCATACCCGAGTACAATGAAACCTACTGGCATGACGAACACACCCGCTTAACCTGCAAAGATATCGCTGAACATGCAAACCTGATTAACCAGGCGGATCTGGCCTATCCGATAATACTGTGCAACGAAGGGCGATTAATGGATGGCATGCACAGGGTGTGTAAGGCACACCTGCTCGGCAACAATACCATTATGGCAGCGCAGTTTAAGCATTACATTCCACCGCACCACATCGGCAAGCAACCGGATGAGTTAACCTACTGAGCGAGCCGGTTTTACCCCGACAGATCGGAGCTTGTGTCTACGATGAACATACCTGCTACAGAGATAGACCCGAAGCAATTCTGGCTCGACCCCTACCCTGCCTTGAAAAGCATGCGTGCAGAATGCCCCATTACTTATGTGCCGCAACTTGATGCAGTATTGTTTACCAGAAGAGACGATATCGCGCATTGCGAGCCAATTATTGATGTGTTTTCTTCGCACCAGCCCGGGGGACTGATGACACGGTTGATGGGTGAAAACATGATGCGCAAAGACGGTGATGCACATCGAACTGAACGCAGACAGGCTTTCCCGGCACTGTCACCGGGTACCGTCAAAAAAGTATGGCTTGAACAGTTCAGACACGAGACGGATCAGGTACTGGATGAACTCGAAAAGCACGAAGTTTGTGATCTGGTCACCGACTTTGCTATGCCGGTGTCCGCACATGCACTCAGACACATCACCGGCTTGCTCAATATGAGCACCGAGCAAATGGATCAGAGTTCCCAGTGGATGATAGACGGCATTGCCAACTACGCGGCAGACCCCGATATCGAAGCCCGTTGCATAGAAGCCACACAACTGATTGATCGCAGCATCGAAGAGATGAGTCAAAACGCACAGGCAGGTGAAGCATCGATGCTGACGGTATTGATTAAATCCGGCCAGGCGCAGGAAAGCATTAATGCCAATATCAGACTCGCGATCAGCGGCGGTCAAAATGAACCCAGAGATGCTATTGCCGGCGCCGTGTGGGCACTGTTGACCCACCCTGATCAACGGTCGCGTGTTATTGGAGGAGACTTCTCGTGGCGACAAGTATTCGAAGAATATGCCCGCTGGGTATCACCCATAGGGATGTCGCCACGCCGGATCGCGCAACCCTTTGACTATGCCGGCGTGACTTTGGCCCCGGAGTCGCGTGTATTCTTTATGTTCGGCAGCGGCAATCGAGATGAACAGGTGTTCGAACAAGCCGACCGCTTTATCGTCGGACGTGATACGACTAAAGCCATCAGCTTTGGTGCCGGGCCGCATTTTTGTGCAGGGGCTTCCGCATCACGGGCATTGATTGCAGATGTCGCACTACCGAAACTGTTCGAACGTTTCCCGACACTATCACTCAACGGGCCGGTATCTTTCGGTGGCTGGGCCTTCCGCGGGCCACTGAGTGTACCGGTATCGTTGCGTTAAGCTGCAAACGCTATGAATATATGCCGGCAAGCGCCAGCCTCAGCTCTCGCTCCGCGGGCAGTCTATATATGCAGCGCTGAACCGGTGACCTGCATACACGCTTCAGCAAAACTCTCACCTAAAGTTGGATGAGCGTGCACGGTTGCTTCGATATCTTCAGCACGTGCACCCATTTCCAGCGCCAGCGCAAAAGCCGACGACAGCTCTGATACCCCCTGCCCGACTGCCTGCACCCCGAGTAACACACCATTACTTTTGTCTGCCACCACGCGCACAAATCCGGTCTCAGCCTCCATCGTCATCGCGCGACCATTAGCCTGTAACGGAAACACACCGACAGACACCTCATAGCCCTCACTCAGCGCATCCGCCGGTGCCAGTCCGGCGGTGACGATTTCAGGATCGGTAAAGCACACTGCCGGAATACAGCGCTTATCCCACGTTCGATTCATGCCAGCCACTATTTCAGCCACCATCTGCCCCTGCGCCATAGCACGATGTGCAAGCATCGGTTCGCCGGTGACATCGCTGATCGATTTGAATGTATCTGCCATTCATGGTGAGCTGCAGTTCATTCACCGAGCAACTCCCGGTTTCAGGTGAACGCCCGACCGTGACAAGTATTTTTGATGCCGACACACTCAGGTGCTCGCCATCTGCTTTTTGCAGCTGCAGCTGGTTACCTTCAACACCGGTCACCGTGGTATTGGTGATTACCTCAACACCCAGATCAGCAAGCCGTTTGATTACCGGCCTGACCAGATCATTGTCGTACTGCAGCAACACCGACTGAGCAGCTTCTATCACGACCACCTGTGAACCCAGCTTGGCAAAAGCACTGCCGAGCTCCAGCCCGATGTAACCGCCACCGACCACCGCAAGAGACTTCGGTATGTGCTGAAGTGACAACGCCTGCGTCGATGAAATGATATCACCTCCAAACGGCAGAGACGGCAGTTCTACCGCCTTTGCACCAGTGGCGATGACTACGTGTTCGCAACTGATCGTTTGCGTGCCCTGCTCATTGGTGACCCGAACTGTTTTACCGTCGATAAACTCAGCGACACCAACGACCCATTGTGCGCCGGATTTTTTCAATAAGCCGCGGACACCGTTATTCAGCTTGTCTACTATGCCGTCTTTCCATCTGAGCGTATCAGCCAGATCAATCTCGGGCGCACCGGCTTTTATACCAATCGGGCTGCCGTGCTGAGCCGCCACCATTTTATAGAATTCATCTGCCGCGTGAATAATCGCTTTTGACGGAATGCAACCGACATTAAGGCAGGTGCCACCCGGTGCAGCAGATTCAACAATAATGGTGTCTACCCCCAGTTGTGCTGCTTTTATTGCACACACATAACCACCGGGACCTGCACCAATGACCAGCAACTTGCAGTTTTTATCAGCCATCATCAATCCCCTACAAACAACATGGCAGGTTTTTCCAGCAGTGTTTTGAGCTTTTGTACCATGACGGCGGCATCCCAGCCATCGACCACTCGATGATCAAAACTCGCCGACAGATTCATCATTTTTTTCGGCACAAATTGCTGTCCGTCCCACTGGGGGCGCACCGCTATTTTATTGATACCGATGATGGCCACTTCCGGATGATTAATGATCGGCGTAGTCGCCAGAGCACCGAGAGGCCCAAGAGAGCTGATCGTGATCGTCGAACCGCTCAGCTGCTCACGGGTGGCGTTACCTTCACGACTGCCCTGCGCCAGTTGCGCGACCTGATCAGCACTTTCCCACAGACTGAGCATTTCACAATGCCTGACCACCGGCACCATTAACCCGGCCGGCGTTTGTGTGGCCACACCGATATGCACGCCACCATGCTGAATGATCACCTCACGCTCATCATCGTAGTGTGCATTTAACTGTGGCTGCTCGCGCACTGCTTCGACCACCGCTTTCATTACAAACGGCAACACCGTGAGCTTTGGCCGGTGAGTCTGATGTGTGGTGTTCAGCTCTGTGCGAAGCTCCTCGAGGTTACTGACATCTACCTCTTCGACAATCGTAATATGGGGTATCCGGCTTTTGGCAAGTGACATACGCTCTGCAATCCTGCGTCGCATACCAACCACTTTAATTTCGGTAATCTGTTTATTCGGTGCCCGGTTATTAGCCGTGCCCCGCTGCGACTGCTGCAGAAAGCTATCCAGATCATCGTGAGTCACCCGCCCCGCCGGCCCGCTGCCGGTGACTGCGGATAAATCAACACCATTGTCAGATGCCTTTCTGCGTACCGAGGGTGCAGCGAGTACCTTGCCTGCAGCAGCAGAAGATATAGCCGCAGGCAACTCCGGATCTGCAGAACCAGTAGTTTCAGCGATCGATGTTTGCGGGTTGTCACCAACCGTATCGTTGATGTTGTTATCCGGAGTTTGCTGAGATGAGACCGGATCTTCTGTTGACGCAGTTACCGATTGATTGCCTTGGCCATCAACTTCAAGCCTCAGCAGTTCTGCACCAACGGCAATGACGTCCCCTACCTCTCCGCCAAGCCAGATCACTTTGCCGGTGACACTTGACGGAATTTCCACAGCAGCCTTGTCAGTCATCACCGCACCGATGACCTCATCTTCCAGCACGGTGTCACCAACAGCAACCTGCCACTCGACCAGTTCGGCTTCGGCGATGCCCTCGCCAACATCCGGCAGCGTGATTGAATAAACACCCATTTATACCGCCTCCATCACGTCACGCATGGCGCGCCCGAGCCGCTCGGGACTTGGAAAGTAGTCCCACTCCTGAGCATGCGGATACGGTGTGTCCCAACCGGTCACCCGGGTAACAGGCGCTTCCAGGTGATAAAAACATTCTTCCTGCACAAGTGCCGAGAGCTCGGCTCCAAAACCCGATGTGCGGGTGGCTTCATGTACCACCACGCAACGGCCGGTTTTGGCGACAGATGCGGTGATGGTGTCCAGATCAAGCGGCAGTAATGAACGTAAATCAATGATCTCTGCATCTATACCGGTATCAGCTGTGGCAGCTTCCGCCACGTACACCATGGTGCCATACGCCAGTATGGTCAGCGCAGCACCTTCCCGTCGCACAGCGGCCTTGCCCAGCGGCACGGTATAATAGTCCTGTGGCACTGTGCCTGAATCATGATCGCGCCATGGCACCACCGGCTTCTCGTAATGCCCGTCAAAAGGGCCGTTATATAATCGCTTAGGTTCGAGAAATATCACCGGATCAGGATCTTCTATCGAGGCGATCAACAGACCTTTGGCATCGTAGGGGTTAGACGGCATCACCGTTTTCAAACCGCTGACATGTGTGAATACAGCCTCCGGACTTTGGCTGTGTGTCTGACCACCGAAGATGCCGCCCCCCACCGGCATCCGAATAACCAGCGGACAGGTGAAGTCACCACCGGAACGATGGCGAAGCCGGGCGGCCTCCGAGACAATCTGATCGTAAGCCGGATAGACATAGTCTGAAAACTGAATTTCAATGCAGGGTAATAAGCCATATGCCGCCATGCCTATCGCCGTGCCGACAATACCCGACTCGTTTATCGGTGCATCGAAGCATCGTTGCGGGCCGTACTTTTCCTGCAGTCCGGCAGTGCATCGGAATACACCGCCGAAGAAGCCGACATCTTCGCCGTAAACTACAACCCGTTCATCTCGCTGCATGGCGATATCGTGGGCATTTTGAATCGCCTCGATCATCGTCATTGTGGTGGTTGAACCTGTCATCAGAATCCTGCCTCCTGACGTTGCCGGACTAAATGCGGTGGCATCTCGGCATAAACATCTTCGAACATGTCACGCGCTGATGGTGTATTACCGCTGCTGAGCGTACCGATAGCCTCCGCTTCTTTTTGTGCGGTAATAACTTCGTCTTCAATCTCAGCCTGTAACTGGGCTTGTCGCGCTTCCGACCAGAGACCCTGTTTAATCAGAAAGTTTTTAAATCTCAGAACAGGGTCGCCAAGCGGCCACGCGTCACCTTCTTCCCTGGGTCGGTAAGCGGAGGGATCATCCGATGTTGAATGACCGCCGGCACGATAAGTCACATATTCAACCAGCGTCGGACCGAGATTTCGGCGGGCCCTCTCTGCCGCCCATCTGGCTACTGCAAGTACCGCCAGATAATCATTGCCATCGACCCGCAGTGCCGGAATACCGAAACCGTGTCCGCGCGCAGCAAAGGTACCGGCATCGCCTTTGGCGATACCCTGAAATGTCGATATTGCCCATTGGTTATTGACAATGTTCAATACCACCGGCGCTTTGTAGGTGGATGCAAACACCATTGCCGCGTGAAAGTCACTTTCTGCAGTTGAGCCATCGCCAACCCAGCCTGCGGCTATTTTGCTGTCGCGGCTGATTGCAGAGGCCATCGCCCAGCCAACCGCTTGCGGATATTGCGTAGCCAGGTTGCCGGAAATTGAAAAGAAGCCATGTTCTTTTGATGAATACATGATGGGCAGTTGTCTGCCGTGGTTGGGATCTTTTTCATTCGAATAGATCTGACACATCATCAGAAACATCGGATAGTCCTGCGCGATCAGCAAACCCGCCTGACGATAGGTCGGGAAATTCATATCTCCGGGTTGAAGCGCACGCTGAAACGCGCAGGAGATTGCCTCCTCACCCAGGTGCTGCATATAAAACGAGGTTTTGCCCTGCCGTTGAGCCATTAGCATGCGTGCGTCAAATGCACGCAGGCGCATCATGTGTGTCAGCCCCAGACGCAGATCCTCCTCGTCCAGGTCGAGCGTCCAGTCGCCAACGGCATCGCCGTCTCTGGACATGACGCGGATAATGGTAAAGGCAAGATCGCGCAGCTCTTCTGGATCGCTGTCAACCGGCGGTCGTCTGACAGAACCCGCTCTGGGGATGTCGACTCCGGAGAAGTCCGGTGCATCGCCGGGTCGGATTTCCGGCGCTGGCACGCGGAATGACAAAGGGATAGCGTCACTCATGATTACCCACTTGCTTAGATAGCTTTTGGCTTGCAAGAAGATCCGACTGCCAGTCTTGTACCATGCGTGCGTGGTGGCACGGGCATTAACCGGCTCAGATCTGATATGTATCGCATTATAGACAGTTCGAATGCCCGGACGCTTACGATCATGTACGGTAGCGCACTGACCGAGCATCGCGCCGGCTCGCTGCTGAACAAAGACAGCGTCAGTCGATTGTCGGCACACGGGCCATCGCCCGCGGGTTGCGTTAAACTTGCCGGCATCACGCACATTCATCAACACGCTATCAGGCGGACGGCTGTGCCATCTCATCATGAATACGGAACCACTATGAAAACGATTCTCGGCAGCATGACTTTCGGCGATCAGGTAGATCAGGACAATGCACTCGCCATGATCGACGCGTTTAAAGCCGCCGGCCACACTGAAATAGATTCCGCCTACGTGTATTGCGGCGGTAAAACAGAGTCGCTCCTGGGCGCCCTGAATCAGCAAAAGCACCTCGACAGCACGGCGCTGGCCACCAAGGTTAATCCCAAGGCAGGTGGTCTGGGCAAAGCGTCTATCGATAAACAGTTTGCCACCTCTCTGGAGAGACTCGATGCAAACAGCGTAGACCTGCTTTATCTGCATCAGCCCGATCTCGATACACCGATAGAACAGACACTTGAAGCAATCAATGAGCACCAGCAGGCAGGCAGGTTCAAACGCCTGGGGCTCAGTAATTACGCCGCCTGGCAGGTGGCAGACATTGTTCGTCTGTGTGAGCGCGAAGGGTTTGTACAACCCACAGTCTACCAGGGGATGTATAACGCACTCACACGGGATGTAGAACGCGAGCTTTTTAAATGCCTGAGCAATTTTAATATCGCTTTCTACGTGTATAACCCGCTCGCCGGCGGCATGCTGAGTGGCAAGCACCACAATCAGGGTCAGTTTCCCGAAGAAGGACGATTTTCCACCAATACCGAATATCAAAACCGCTACTGGAAAAGTGATTACTTCCAGGCAATTGACCAGTTTGTCAAAGCCTGCCAGGCCGAGTCAGTTGAACCTTCAGCCGCTGCGTTGCGCTGGCTCGCCCATCATTCCGATCTGAGTGCCGACAAAGGCGACGGTATCATTTTAGGCGCAAGCAAAATGCAGCACTTCGAATCAAACCTGCAATCTGTCGCAGCCGGCCCGCTACCCGATGCTATTGTTGACGCGCTGGACGCCGGATGGGAACTGTCACGTGCCGATTGCATCAAATACTTTCGTCCCTGACCGTCATAAGCCTCTTCAGCATGTTAAAAATTTTAGTTGCTCTGTTACTTTTGTCTTTGTTACCGGTACACGCAAGTGACTGCCGGTATTTATCTTCACCGCCCGATGCAACGCGTGCCGCAGGCCAGAATAATATTGCACAGGCATGGTACGGTGGTGCGACGACACGTTACGCACATGCGGTACTGGGTGACTCCATAGAAGCCGACACCCTGTATATTAAGCAGCACAATCAATCCGGCTGCGCGCTGTCATTAACGCTTGCTCCGCACAGTGTATTTGAAGATATCACCCCGCGTATTGCAGATGTCACCGGCGACGGACAAGACAATGTGATTACCATTGAAAGTCACGAAGACTACGGCGCGTCGCTTGCTATTTACGCGATAAAAGATCGGCAGGTTGTCAAAGTGACCAGTACACCGTACATCGGCACACGCTTTCGATGGCTGGCTCCGATTGGCACAGCAGACTTCAACGCTGATGACATACTCGATATCGCATTGATCCGCACGCCGCACCTGGCCGGTGTGCTGCAGATATGGAGCTTTGCCGCAGAGTCACCGGAGCTGCTGATCGCTGAAGCCGGTTATTCAAACCATAAAATAGGTCAGAACTTCATCACCGGCGGCATTAGCGTATGCAGCGACGGGCCCAGAATTGTGGTACCGGATATTCGCTGGCAGAACACCCTCACAGTCTCTCTTACAAACGGGACACTTAACACCCTGCACAGCGCTGCCGGTACCGACAGTCAGACAATAAGCCGCGGCCTGCAGTGCCCGTAACATCTGACACAGCAATCGCATTGTCGTTTGCACATGACAGCCGTTTTTTTACCAGTGTCAGTTTCAGTGTCAGATAACACACCTGCCCCGGTAGTCTAAACCCTATAGTCCGTCTGCGTTGATGATGGGTCCCGGAATAGCCGTTGCTATTGAGTCCACACAGGGCTACGCCCGTTTAAGAGTCACCCCGTGTTACCAGAGTTCAACCATCGCGAATCGACCCAGCAGTTACACTCAGCGCATCAACCAATAGTTGCCTTTTAATGCTCTCTTTCAAGTCTGTCGTACGGCGATTGCGAAGCCGACCCTGGACAATTGCAATATTCGTCATTGTGTTGCTTACAAGCGCTCTGGCGATTGTGGCATTTCAGAATCTGGAAAAACTCGATGAAAGAATACAGGCGGTTTTCGATGGCCCTAAATGGTCCATACCAGCCAGAGTGTACTCACGCCCACTGGAGTTATATCAGGGATTGTCAATCTCAAGGCTTGATCTGATTGCAGAACTCGAGCAACTGGGATATCGCAACACCACACCGACCAGGCCGGGGCAATATAGCGCCAACGGCCGCGATATTTCGCTATACACAAAAGGCTTTGTGTTTGCTGACGGTCGCGAATCTGCCACCCGTGCAAACATCACCTGGTCCGGCAGGACAATCGTTAATATTGACGACACACAAGGACAGCCATTACCGATTCTGCGCCTCGAACCCGGCCTGATCGGTCGCGTCTCCCCTGCACTGAGTGAAGACAGACTACTGGTGGCGATAGACCAGTTACCGGAAGGTCTTGTTCAGGCCTTGCTTGCTGTTGAAGACCCGCGCTTCTACGAACACTTCGGCTTATCTGTACGCGGTATATTGCGCGCCGTGTGGGTAAATCTCAAGGAAGGACGCTTTGCCCAGGGTGGCAGCACTATCACTCAGCAACTGATCAAAAATCTGTTTCTCACGCGCGAACGCACAATCAAAAGAAAACTCACTGAATGGCCGATGGCGGTGGTCCTTGAACGGCGATACAGCAAAGCCGACATTCTGCAGGCATTTGTTAACG
>JAHDHK010000362.1 GCA_020631335.1 Chromatiales bacterium | reverse complement strand
ATGGTGGCCAGGCATTTGAAACCTTCGGGCAGATTTGTGTTTGAGTCGCGTAACCCTGCGTATGACTGGAAGCAGGAATGGCATGATCGTCAGGTAAATTACCACTCTCCTTATGGTCAGGTTACCGAGTCCATTGCTGTCGAATATGCCGCTGAAGATACAATCCAGTTTGTTACGCACTACGAAATAGGCGCGCGCAGATTGCAATCTGCAAGCAGGCTTCGCTTCTTTAACGACGAAGCGATAAGCACGCTGGCCGAGCGCAGTACCCTTAGGGTCAGTGAGCTATTCGGTGACTGGGATCAATCAGAGTTTACTGAATCATCCAAAGAGATGATTTTTGTCCTGCAAAGCATAACAGGCGCAGACTAGTTTACGGGTAAGCAGGTGCCGGTTGCCAGCCGTCGGCGCCGTCAGGCAGTAAATCCAGCAGGTGCCACACGGCACAAAAATCATCGCCCGGGCCGAACATGGAAGACGCCACCCTGACAATAGTGTTATCCCGTTGTTCGAAAACCGATACTCCCGGCAGAAACCCCCCGTCAGTGGTGAACCCCATGTCCTTTGCGAATGAATTATTCTCCACTGATACCATTGGGAACTGCCATCCGCGATCGGCGCGGTACATCTGCTGTGCATCAACATTGTCTGGTGAGCTGATGACAAATGCCGCTCTGTCTTTCAAATGATCGGCCACACCGTTGAATCCATCTGCCCACAACATGCAGTAATTGCAACCGGTACCCATGTTGTGCACTACATAAAGGTTTTTTTTATCGCCGAATAGTGACGACAATGCGACCGGGCCATTTTCAGAATCGAATATATAATTCTCGACTGTTTCCGGTGGCAGTTCTTTTTGCAATGCTGCGATCTGGCCGCGCAGATCCATTATCTGCATACGCAGTTGATGAAGTTTTTCGCCGGACATGTTCTGACTCCACGCTGTAGAAATAATAATGTACCCATAATTCAAAGGTTCTCCAACAGTCGGATTATGTTTACCATGCCGGTATGAACCTGACCGATCTTGAAAAATCTATACTCTGCGGCGATACCGGTACAGCGGGCGAACGTATGGCAATGGAAATCGTCACTGAAGCCGGACGCATGCTCGGTGCAGAGCAACTGGTTGAAATTGAATCAAGCCATATCGATGGTTGCCTGTATCACGGCGACTCCGGCGCGTTGTTCTGTGAAAAGCTGGTGGAGGGGAAGGCCAGAGTCAGTGTGCCGACCACGACCAATGTCGGGGCGTTGAACCTGATGGATCCCAGGCAGTGCCGACTGCCTGAGCCTCAGCGAAAAATGGCTTTGCGACTGATGGTGGCGCACACGAGAATGGGTTGTGCGCCGAGCTGGACCTGCGCCCCGTATCAGGCCGGAGCGCGACCGGCAGCCGGCAGCCAGATTGCCTGGGGTGAGTCCAACGCGGTTGCGTTCGCCAACACAGTGCTGGGTGCACGAACCAATCGGTATGGTGACTTCCTGGATATTGCCTGTGCAATAACCGGAAGGGCTCCGTACTATGGATTACATAAAAGCGAAAATCGTGTGGCAACTCTGGTGATAGACATCAGCGGTTTGCCCGACACGCTGGTGCGGCAGGATGCGTTCTTCCCGGTGCTGGGTTCTCTGATTGGCAGGCTTGCCGGTGAAACCGTCTGTGTGGTTGATGGTCTGCCCGGTGGTGCCACTGATGATCAGCTGAAGTCTTTGTGCGCTGGTGCAGCCGCGACCGGTGCGGTGGGGCTGGTGCACATCGCAGGGGTAACGCCAGAGGCGCAAACCGTTGATATGGCGCTGGCCGGCCGCCCGCCTGCAAAAGTGATTCGCATCAGTCACGAAATGATTATCGAATCACGCAATCAGCTCAGCGCGGCAGTGTCAGGATCAATTGATTCAGTGGCGCTGGGCAGTCCTCACTTTTCCATCGATGAATGCCGGCAGCTATTAGCACTTGCACAACAAAGGCGGTTTAGCGTGCCGGTATACGTATGCCTCGGACGCCATACCATTGAGGCCCTGGAAAATGAAAATTTGCTGCAGGCAATGAAAACACTGGGTGTCGTTTTTGTGGTCGATACGTGTGTGGTGGTTACACCGATCCTGCCGGATGAGCCGGGTGTCATGATGACGAACTCAGCTAAATTTGCACACTATGCCAGTGGCAATACCGGGCATCAGCCGGTGTTCGGCACGTTGGCTGACTGTGTAGCCAGTGCACAGTCCGGACACATACAGTGGAATCAGTCTGTGTGGAGTGCACAATGAGCTGGCAGGCAGAAGTGTTGTTTGAAGGCACTGCCAGTGGAGAGGTGCTCAGGCTTGATCAGGCAATTAGTTTCTGGGGTGGTGTAAACCCTGCGACTTCTGAAATCGTACTGGCCGGGCATCCACAGAAAGGGCTGTATGTAGAAGACAGGATTCTGGTCATACCGCAACTGGTCGGGTCCAGCTCCTCTTCCGCGGTAATGCTCGAGCTAATTTATAAGCAAAAGTCACCATCCGCATTAGTACTCGGGGGGCGTGATGCTATTCTGCCAATCGGGGTGCTTGTCGCCCGGCAAATGCAATGGCTAACCATTCCGGTGTTATTGATGGATGAGTTACCGTTTAATACCGGTGACCATATTAGTATCCCGACAGGATAAATAATGATTACCGGATTTAACCATTTGACGCTAGCTGTTACAGATCTGGATAAATCCTGCGAATTTTATGTGTCGATGCTCGGATTGACACTAAAAGCCAGGTGGAATCAGGGTGCTTATCTGCTGGCAGGCGATATGTGGTTATGTCTTTCAAAAGATAAAGTCAGTCCGGCAACCGACTATACACACTATGCATTTTCGGTTGACGAAGCACAGTTGCAGCGCTTTCGGGATCAATTCGAGCGCAATGGAATACCCCTGTGGAAAGACAACAGCAGCGAAGGACACTCACTGTATTTTCTTGATCCTGATGGTCATCAGCTTGAATTGCATGTTGGAGATCTGCAAACCCGGTTATCAGCAATACAAACGCATCCCTATGAAGGGTTGCAACTTTTTTGAATTACATAAGCTATGGAGGGTGCCACTATGTGGCCTGAGCCTTTTACTGTTACCGGCAGCTGTGTTGAAGTCGTACCACTGGCGCATACTCATGAAAACGATCTAAAAAATGCCGCAGCCGATGGAGAGTTACACAGGCTATGGTATACATCAATTCCATCTCCGGACGGGGTTGGTGCCGAAATAGATCGCAGGCTGGAGCTTCAGGCAAAAGGGAGCATGCTGCCCTTTGCGATTATTGACAAGCAGTCAGCCATGGCGGTAGGGATGACCACCTATATGAATATCGACGCTTCCAATCGGCGGCTTGAAATTGGCTCAACCTGGTATAGAAAGTCGGTTCAGCGCAGTGCATTGAATACCGAGTGTAAATATTTGCTCCTTCAACATGCATTTGAATCGCTGGACTGTATTGCAGTGGAGTTTTGTACCCACTTTGTCAATATGCAGAGTCGACGGGCGATCGAGCGCCTGGGGGCTAAGCTCGACGGAGTATTGCGTTCACATAAGATTATGGCTAACGGGAGTCTGCGTGATACCGCGGTGTATTCGATTATTGCAACAGAATGGCCGGCTGTAAAAGCGAACCTGACCTGGCTGATGGAAAAGCCTCGATAAATTGCCGCAAACGTCGGCATGTTATGCAAAAGTGTGTGTTAGAAATATTTCAAATCCAATAACAGGTAAAAACAATGACAGATACAGGTAATCCGTTCACGGATAGTCAATTTAAAGCGTATGAATTTTCTAAAGCCGATATGACCGGGGCCCGGCTCAATGGAGTTAATCTAAGTGGTGCAACATTCTGGGCGGTGTTGAAAGAGGCTCGTTTTACCGATTGTAATATGATGTCCTGTATATTTGATGATGTAAATCTTGCCGAAAGCTCCTATGAAAATATCAATTTCAGTAATGCGAAGTTTAATAATCTAAATATGTCAGGTGTGGCATTCAGTAATCTCGATCTGTCAAATGCTCAAATTA
>JAHDHK010000361.1 GCA_020631335.1 Chromatiales bacterium | reverse complement strand
CACCACCATCAACTCCACTAGTGTGAATCCTTTGAGTTTATTCATTATTTTTCCTGTGCTATTGGGTACTGCTGATCAAACTGTTTCACAACGACTTACGAATTAATTCGGCGACAACAAAGGATGCTTTATTTGTTTGTTAACAAACTGCTTGCGTTCTGTTACCCGGATAGCCCGTGGAACGGGCACATCCAGTGTCGGTCAGTTCGCGCGGGAGGGCGTATCTGAATGCAGTTGCGAGTTAGTTTTTACGGATACACGTCAGCAATGCAGCTCGAGGTAGCCCTGTAAAAGAGCGCTTTAGCGTCGTAGAATCAAAAGTTTGCCGGGTTTTGCTGTGCATGCGGCAAGTGCGACCGCGCTCACGGTGGTTGTATGATTCAGGGCGAGTAATGCCGCTGGCAACGAGAGGCGGGCGGCCCGGCCCTCGGCTCAAATCCGCCGGATTAGCACCGACGCATCAGCGGAATTCAATGTGATCAACAACATTCAGCAGTATTGTACTGCCTGCCATTTAGATTGTGCCTGGTAATACTCGCGGTACTCTCTGCGACGGCTACACCGACTAACAGGGGAGATACTTGTGTGCTTTCGTTGGCGAAGGTGTGTTGCCGTTTGAATTACACCAGTCTTTCTGAATTCGGCCACCACCGCTATCCTGCATCCACAGCCGCAGCCATTGCCACCCTTCATCTTCAAATATTTTTGCATCAACCCGGATGTATACCTGCCCGTTGCCATCGCGGTTATCGACAAAGGCGCTGTGAATAATGCCACCGTCGTTATACGAATTCCTGTCGCCGGTGCCCAGCACTGATGCCATGTCGGCCGATTCACTGGGCCATCTGCGGTTAACCGTATAAAAATAGGCTGCTTTCTTCGACATTTCATCGGCCAGTGCTAAAACGCGACTCATATCTGCCCGGTTAACATAGCTCTGGTAGGAGGGGAGGGCGAATGAGGCCAGAATCCCTATTATTGCAATCACTACCATCACTTCAACAAGCGTGAAGCCTTTGTTCTTTCTCATCGATTCTCGCTCGCAAAGTTACCCGGTGGGTCGTCCATTAAAACGAGTAACGTCTAAAGCCGCTTTATCTTGAGTGTGGCGCTATTGTGAGCTGACACGTAACCTGGTTATTCCGGACCAAACCGTTTTGAAGTGGCCTGACTAACATGGTGTATTGACAGGTATTTTTCACTTGCGGTGGCAGGGGGCGGCTGTGTCCGTTCATCAAGAATCAAACAGACACACCACACCCGGAAATCGTACAGTCACAATCCGGTTTGGTTTTTCAAAGTGGTGATTTCAATTTTTCACCAGTGCGTTGCTACTGTCATAGAGGCAGGGTTCGCAAAGCGTTGCCGCGTAGGTCTTGCCCAATATTCCTATGTGAAACTTTGAATCGGGTGTGGCGTAGTCAGAGTCGATAAATGCATAAGCAATGTTTTTTTCAACCCGGTGGCCGTAGCCGCCGGATGTCACGGTTCCTACAAGTTTCTCCCCGCTATAGACGGAGTCCCCTGCGTGTGCGGGTGCAATGTCGCAGTCCACTATCATCGTGACAAAATGTTTGAGAGGGCCGCGTTCGATTTCATTTTGCAATGCGGCCTTGCCGATAAAGTCTTTTTGCAGATCGACAAATCGCTCAAGGGCAGACTCAAACGGATTGCGCTCGTAGATGAGGTCTGCTTTCCAGTGCCGGTAGCCTTTTTCCATACGCATAGATTCGGTGGCGTATAGTCCGAACCGGGATAAGCCGAAATTTTTGCCTGCTTCATTGATCAGTGACCACACCAGATAGAGCGATTCGTTCGGTACGTGCAGCTCGTAGGCAAGCTCACCGGAGAAGCTCACGCTCATGGCAACCACTCTGGCGTGACCAATGTCCATGTTACTGACACTCATCCATGGGAAAGCCTCTTTAGACCAGTTGCATCTTGGTGAAAGGCTCTGCAGCAGCTCGCGTGATTTCGGGCCGGCGACCACCAGAATCGTGTGGGTCGATGCCAACTCTTTCAGGGAGACGGATTCGGGCTTAAAGCGATTGAGCCAGTCTCTGTCATGCCATTCGGCGGCGGCGGCAGATCCGAACCAGTAGTGTTCTTCGCCCAGCCTTGCCACCGTAGCTTCGCCCAGTATGTGACCGTTGTCGTTCAACAGATAGCAAAGACGAACCTTACCGTTTTTAACCGGCAGCTTACTGCAGGTAACCCTGTCGAGCAGCTCGGTCGCACCTTCTCCGCTTATTTCAAAACGGTTGAAGCCGGAGACTTCCATAATCCCGACCCCTTGTTGCAGAGCTTTGACTTCATTTGCCACCACATGTTCGGTGTCAGTAAAGCGAAAACTATGCGTGTCGGTGAAATCCGGATTGTCATCAGGTTTAAAACAAACCACTCTTTCCCAGCCATTAACGACGCCCCACACTGCGCCCAGGTTATCAAGCACCGGATACAACGGCGTGGTGCGCGCAAGCCGCGCCGCGGGGCGATGCTCATGTGGCATGTGATAGTGAAATTCGTTCTGGTAGTCTTCTATCGCTTTCAGGCAGGTGTGTTCGGTGTTGGCGTACTGAGTGAAGCGGCGTGGATCCAGGCACCAGGCATCCCACTCACATTCACCATGAACGATGAGTTCAGCCAGTATTTTTCCGTGTCCGCCGCCTTCGCCGATACCGGCGCGCAGGCCGATAATGCAATAGGCGTTTTCTACGCCGGGTACCGGGCCGACCAGTGGCAGTCCGTCAATGGTGTAGGTAATCGGACCGTTGACGACGGTATGGATCCCTGCCTCGGCCAGTGCCGGCATGCGCTTGAAGATCCCTTCCATGTTATCGAGGCAGCGATCCAGGTCGGACGGGCACAGTGCCTGAGTAAACCCGGGGTCTATGCCATTCATGCCAAAAGTTTTGCAACCCTGCTCGTACACGCCCACCAGCAGGCCTTTTTTCTCCTGTCGGCTGTAGAAATCGTCGTGGGGGTCACGAATAACGGGCACCTGAAAGTCGAGTTGCTCTATTTCCGGCATAGAGTCGGTCAGAAAGTACATGTGTTCCATAGAGGTAACCGGGTGCTCGACACCCAGCATACGACCGACCTCGTTGACCCGGTAACCACTGGCGTTGACTACTTTTTCGCAGGTGATATCGCCGTTTTTTGTGTGAACGACAAACTCGCCGCTGCGGGTACGTGAAATATTTTCAACCGGATTAAACCGGTAAACCTGAGCACCTGCCTCACGTGCTTTCCGGGCCAGTGCCTGAGTGATTCCCGCCGGGTCGATGTAGCCATCAAGCGGGTCCCACCATGCGCCGAGCATGCCGTCGGTGTCTAGCAAAGGGTGGCGCCGACCGGTTTCTGCAGCATCGATCACTTCCATGTCGATGCCCATGCCGCGTGCCATGCCCACATGGTAGTGATAAATGTCCAGCTGATCCTGGTTGTAGGCGGTGCGCATGCCGCCGGTAATGTGGTAAGCAAACGGGTGGTCAGGGTCAGCAGCCAGTTCTTTATACAGGTTAATGCTGTGTCTTTTTAGACCGAGCATGGTCTGGTTGCCGCCGAATTGAGTGACCTGCGCCGCCGCATGCCAGGTTGACCCCGATGTCAGTTCATCGCGTTCTACCAGCGCGACGTCGTGCCAGCCTTCGCGGGTCAGATGATACAGCGTTGAACAGCCGGCGATACCGCCACCAATGACCACGACGCGTGCGTGGGAATTAACGCTTTGATTCATATATTTATCCCGGAAGCCTGCCACATCTTTGTCAAAAACAGTGCGCATGACAAACCGAATATTCTGCATAATGGTTCAAATATTTTAAACCATGAAGATCGATGAAACATCGCCTGCCACCGCTGGACAGTCTGAAGGCATTTGAAGCTGCCGCCCGCCATTTGAGCTTCAGTCTGGCAGCCGATGAGCTCTGCATCACCAAGGGTGCAGTAAGTTATCAGATTCGCAAGCTCGAAGAGCACATGCAGTGCAGCTTGTTTAATAGATCGGTTCGACCGGTGTTGCTGGGGCTTTGGAAAGAAGAAGGTCTGGATGATAC
>JAHDHK010000065.1:18099-24883 GCA_020631335.1 Chromatiales bacterium | reverse complement strand
TTGATAACTTCAAACGCAGCTACCCGCAAGGTCAGGTACTGTCACGTGATACCGGGGTGCGGCGCGACTATGGCCGTAACCCTTATCCCGGCTATGACGATATAGACTCCTCACCGTTTCTGTTTCGTGGAAAAACAGATGACAGACTGCCACCCATGGAGCGTGTACTGGCGCTTCAACAGAACGATGAAACACTGCTTTTCGGTTTGTCGGCGCTGAAAGAGCAACCGGTTATCAACACCGACTTTGCAGGCCAGCCGGTTGCTGTCTTTTCATTTGAGCAGATGAATTCAGCGCTTGATGGAGCGCGCATCAGCGAATCGAGGCTCATTCCGTCGGCGGCAGTCTACAGTGCCAGCATCGATGGGCAATCGCTGGAATTTAACATGCAAGACGGGTTTGCCGTTGATACCCAAACAGGGTCGACCTGGAATATTTTCGGTGTGGCTGAAGCGGGACCACTGCAAGGGAAGCAGCTCGATCAGCTCGATAATGGCGTTCACTTTGCGTTTGCGTGGTTCGCCTTTGATCCGGAGGCAAAGATCTATCAGCCGTAACTTCTCGTTGACCTGTGCCATTTAAAAATGCCGGCGCCGGCAGTCATGCCCGGCGGTTGCATTTTGATCGGTTTGCAGTTCTACTAATGGCACTTCGATCTAGAAGCGGTAATGGCTCGTGCACGATCTTTCGCAGCAGGTTCTCCGCACCGATGCGTCGGGGATGCCATTGGAGTGGATAAATTATCAGGATGCCGTGAAGTTTTATCATTCAGGGCGTGTGGCGTATTGCCTCGGGACTTGTGTGTATACACTGCGGGGCGGAATCAACGCGCGTACCGGGTTGCGCAGTGAGCTGGCCGTTAATGCGATCGTTGCGACTCACGGTACTAACACAACACTTGTGCAGGGTTATATCCCGCCACTGAGCAACAGAACACTGTTCAAACGTGACGCTCAGATCTGTTTGTACTGCGGAAACCGTTTTAATACGTCAGATTTGTCACGGGATCACGTGACTCCGCTATCGCAGGGCGGGCACGACAAATGGCAGAACGTTGTGACTGCCTGCAAGCGCTGTAACAACCACAAAGCCGGTAGAACACCTGAGCAGGCAGGCATGGAATTGCTGGCTATCCCGTTTCGGCCAACTCATGCTGAATACATTTATTTGAAAAGCAAGCGGGTGCTGGCGGATCAAATGGATTTTCTGCGCTCACATTTCCCGAGGAAGAGTCCGCTCAGAGACCGAGAGGATGTGATCAGAGCGATGTCAGGCTATCACGACCGATTGCGTGGCGGCGACCGCGGCTGATACATGCGCAGCCGGCCTCAATCGGCATCCGCATAGTTGTGGCGAAACCCGGTGAGCTTGATGAGTTGCTCTTTTCGGATTGCATCGGCAATCCGGCTTTTATCGCTTACGTTGCCGGCTATTTCGCCATAGTTCAGCTGATCCAGTGCTTGCACCGCATGCCGGAAGTAATCTGCCTGGGGATAAGGGCGGTTTTCGAAGCCCAGCCGGCCTCGTGAGTCAGCCTCGCAGACGATCAAAAACTGTTCCCATCTCTCCGGCCGTCGCAGTGCGTCAAAACTTTTGATTACGGTCAATAGGCTACCCGGACGCAACTCGAGCGCGCGGTGGCAATGCGTGTGGAATCTGGCGGTCAGCACTGCCAGTTCACTAAATCGCTTTGGCGCTTTCAAGCGTGTGCAAAGATCAGCCGCAATCACCGCGCCGCGCTTTTCATGGCCATGGTGGCCCGGCAGAATGTCGTTCGGGGTGGTGGCTTTGCCAAGATCGTGACACAGACTGGCGAATCGCACGATGTCTTCACCGCTGCGCTGACAGGTTTGATCCAGTACCATCAGGGTATGCACGCCGGAGTCAATTTCAGGATGATGCTGCGCTGGCTGGGGTACGCCGAACAACGCATCAATCTCTGGAAACAGGTGCACCAGCACGTCCGCTTTTCTCAGCGTGTCGAAAAATTTTCCGGGAGTGTGTGTATTAAGTGCTTTGCGCAGTTCTGTAAAAACCCGCTCGGGCGTCAGAGAGTGAAGTTCATTTTTGCCGCCGATTTGGTTCATTAATGCGATGGTCTCTGCTGCTACTTCAAACCCCAGGTGCGCCAGCTGTGCGCTAAAACGGGCGACTCGCAGAACGCGCAGCGGATCTTCGACAAATGCGTCGGAGACATGGCGCAGTTGCTTGTTTTTCAGATCAGAAATGCCGTTGTAAGGATCTATTAAGTCGCCTGTCGGTGACCGGGCGATAGCATTGATGGTCAGATCGCGACGTTGCAAATCCTCAGCGAGTGTAATGGTCGGGTCGGCATTGAAGGTAAAACCATGGTAACCCACCGATACTTTTCTTTCTGTCCGGGCGAGTGCATATTCCTCTTTGCTGTGCGGATGCAAAAATACAGGAAAATCCTGCCCCACAGCCTGGTAACCCAATTCTTGCATGCGTTGGGGAGTAGCGCCGACGACCACCCAGTCCCTGTCTGAAACCGGGAGCCCCAAGAGCTGATCGCGTACGGCGCCTCCGACCAGAAAACAATTCAGTGAATCAGGTGTCTGTGGTTTGCTGCTCAATGCTTGCGACTTTGATGGCATGACGACGGGATGTGTAACCGGTGAGTATACACGTGACTAATCTACTGCGAACGAATCGAGAGAAACCAACAATATGCCACTGAAATATTTGAGGATATTAGCCGCCGCACTGGTAGTGGTCCCATTGTCAGGCTGCTCGAATGTCGGTTACTACTCACAGATTGTATCCGGGCATATGCAAATTGTGATGGGAAAAAAGCCTGTGGCAGAGGTTACCGAAGATGAATCGGTCGATAAGCAACTGCGAAGACGTATCATGCTGGCAGTGCAGGCGCGCGACTTTGCTGTCAACGAGTTAGGCCTGCCAGACAACGATAGCTACAAAACCTTCTACGATACCCGGCGAAATTACGTGACCTGGAATGTTGTCGCGGCGGAAGAGTTTTCCTTTACCCCCAAACAATGGTGCTTTCCAGTGGCTGGCTGTGTGTCTTATCGAGGGTACTACGACATTGCAGATGCAAGAGACTACGCAAAGGGGCTTGAAGAGGATGGTATGGATGTCACACTCAATGGTGCCACTGCCTATTCAACTTTGGGATGGTTTGCGGATCCATTGCTGAATACTATGTTGAATCGCAGTGATTCCGGCATCGTCGCCCTGCTAATTCATGAACTTGCTCATCAACAGTTGTATGTGCAGGGTGACAGCAAATTTAACGAATCGTTCGCAGTGTTTGTTGATCAGGCGGGTCTTGAACTGTGGCAGAACCGTAGAGGTTCCAGCGAACAAATCACGGAGTTAGAAAGTCGTCGTGAAAAACAAGAAGAATTCATCGCACTTTTAAGAGGTACACGTGAAGACCTCGACAAGTTGTATCGCTCGGACGTTCAGGAAAGCGTGATGAGGCAGCAAAAAGCAGAAAGATTCGATCAACTTCGTGTCGATTATGAGACGCTGAAACGTACCTGGGGCGGATATAGAGGCTACGATGGATGGTTCGCAAGAGAACTGAATAATGCACGGCTGGTCTCAGTGGCTACGTATAACGACTATGTGCCCGCGTTCGAAGTTTTGTTTGAACAATCAAATAAAGACTTCACGGTATTTTATCAGGCAGCAAAAAGGCTCGCCGATATGCCTATGGCACAAAGAACTCTTGAAATGCAGGCATTGATTGATGCGGCAAATAAAGCAACCGTTCAGGCTGGTCAGTCGTCGTAAAGCTTGATACTGGTAGTCTCAGGTACCGGTGAGCAAGGTGTGTGGCCAACGATGAATCTAATTTTGCCGGGCGGCCAATTGCGAGGTACAGTCATGTTCCGGTTGTGGGTTTAACGACCGGACTGAGTATCGGCCAGTGTGGCAAACAGCGAGGCAGACTCCATGGGTATATTTAATCATTACCAGTCACGATACGAATCAAAACAGCAGGAAGAATTTTCTCTGCAGGAATATCTGGAGCTTTGTAAGAGCGAGCCTGCAACCTATGCCAATGCCGCCGAGCGATTGCTGAATGCGATAGGTGAACCGGAAGTTATCGATACCTCTAAAGATGCTCGACTGAGTAGAATCTTTTCGAACAAAGTTATAAAAAGATATCCGGCTTTTTCCGAGTTCTTCGGTATGGAAGAGGCGATCGAAAATATTGTTGCGTACTTTCGGCATGCCGCACAGGGACTCGAGGAAAAAAAACAGATTCTGTATTTACTCGGGCCGGTCGGTGGTGGCAAGTCGTCACTGGCTGAACGACTTAAATCACTCATGCAGCAACAGCCGATCTACTGTCTTAAAGGGTCTCCGGTAAATGAGTCTCCGCTTGGATTGTTTGATCCGACTGAAGACGGTGACATCCTCGAAGAGGACTACGGAATTCCGTTGCGTTATGTACAGACGATCATGTCACCCTGGGCAGTGAAACGGTTACATGAGTTCGGAGGTGATATCAGCCAGTTTCGGGTGGTAAAAAAATATCCCTCAATTCTTGATCAAACCAGTGTTTCCAAAACTGAGCCCGGTGATGAAAACAATCAGGACATCTCCGCACTGGTTGGCAAGGTAGATATACGCAAATTGGAAGACTTTCCTCAGAATGACTCTGACGCCTATAGTTTCAGCGGAGCGTTGTGTCTGGCGAACCAGGGGCTGATGGAATTTGTCGAGATGTTTAAGGCACCTATTAAAGTGCTGCATCCGCTGCTGACTGCTACGCAGGAAGGTAACTACAACGGTACCGAGAGTATCGGAGCCATTCCCTTCGATGGCGTTATTATGGCGCATTCGAATGAGTCGGAATGGCAGACCTTTAAAAATAATAAAAACAATGAAGCGTTTATTGATCGTGTTTTCATTGTCAAAGTACCGTATTGTCTGCGCGTCTCTGAAGAGGTAAAAATCTATCAAAAGCTTTTACAGAGCAGTTCTCTAACTGAGGCGCACTGTGCTCCGGACACGCTCAAGATGCTTGCGCAGTTCATTGCTTTATCGCGTTTGAAAGAGCCGGAAAACTCCAGCATGTACTCGAAAATGCGAGTTTATGACGGTGAGAATCTGAAAGATACCGACCCGAAAGCCAAGTCTATTCAGGAGTATCGGGATGCGGCAGGTGTCGATGAAGGGATGACTGGTCTCTCCACGCGCTTTGCGTTCAAAATATTATCAAAAGTGTTTAACTTTGACTCAACCGAGATTGCTGCTAATCCGGTGCATTTGCTGTATGTGCTGGAACAGCAAATCGAAAAAGAACAGTACGCTAAAGAGACGCACGACAGATATATGTCTCATATCAAAGAGTTTCTCGCGCCGAAGTATATCGATTTCATTGGCAAAGAAATTCAAACTGCCTACCTTGAGTCATACTCGGAGTATGGGCAGAATTTGTTTGACCGCTACGTTACGTATGCGGATTTCTGGATTCAGGATCAGGAGTACCGCGATCCCGAAACCGGTGAAATGTTTGATCGAGCCTCCTTAAACGAGGAGCTAGAAAAAATAGAAAAACCGGCGGGTATCAGTAACCCTAAAGATTTCCGAAACGAAATTGTCAATTTTGTGCTGCGCGCCCGCGCGAACAATGGTGGTCAGAATCCAAGCTGGACCAGTTATGAAAAGTTGCGGTCAGTCATTGAGAAGAAAATGTTCTCCAGTACGGAAGACCTGCTGCCGGTTATCTCATTCAATGCAAAATCTTCTGGCGATGAACAGAAAAAGCATGATGATTTTGTGAAACGAATGGTTGAGCGCGGCTACACGGAGAAGCAGGTCAGGTTGCTGGCCGAGTGGTATCTGCGTGTGCGTAAATCGCAATAGTCGTCGCCTACCTGCGAGCAGATAATGAGTTATATCATTGATCGCCGACTGAACAGCAAAGACAAGAGCGCGGTTAACCGTCAGCGTTTTCTGAAGCGTTACAAAAAACATATCAAGCGTGCTGTGTCGGACGCGGTTAGTAAGCGCAGTATTACAGATATGGAGCGTGGTGAGTCCATAGGTATACCGCGCAAAGATATCGATGAGCCGGTGTTCGGGCATGGTAGCGGCGGAGATCGTACACGTGTGTTGCCCGGCAATCGTGAGTTCAATGCCGGTGACAAGTTACAACGTCCCGACGGTGGCGCCGGAGGCGGTGCAGGTAGTGGTAATGCCTCGGATTCCGGTGAGGGCATGGATGATTTTGTGTTTCAGATAACCCAGGATGAGTTTCTGGAATTCATGTTTGAAGATCTCGAATTGCCCAACCTCGTGAAGCGACAGCTTACCGCTACTGATACTTTTCAGTTGGTGCGAGCCGGAATCAGTGAAGAGGGAACGCCCAATCAGTTGAACGTGGTTCGTTCAATGCGCAGTGCGTACGCCCGCCGTATCGCACTGGGTGCCGGGAAAAAACGCCGCATAAAGCAGCTTAAAGAAGATCTTGAATCTGCAGCCGATATGGATCCTGCCGAAGAGAAGCTGCTGCGCGATGAATTGCTATTGTTAGAGAAAAAGCTGGGCAGTATTCCGTTTATTGACGACTTTGATTTGAAATTCAACATAACGCGCAGAGACCCGCAACCGTGCTCGAAAGCTGTAATGTTTTGTCTGATGGATGTGTCGGGGTCGATGGATCAGCGCACCAAGGATATCGCAAAAAGATTCTTTATCTTGCTCTATCTTTTTTTGCAGCGGAACTACGAAAAAACAGAGGTTGTGTTCATACGACATCACTCAACCGCCAAAGAGGTGGATG
>JAHDHK010000065.1:0-18089 GCA_020631335.1 Chromatiales bacterium | reverse complement strand
TCTTTTACTCCCGTGAAACCGGTGGAACGGTTGTCTCCAGTGCGCTGCGTTTAATGAAGGAGGTTATTGACGAACGTTACCCGATAACAGAGTGGAACCTCTATGGTGCGCAGGCTTCTGATGGAGATAACTGGACTAATGATTCACCTGTTTGTCACAACCTGCTGGCAGACCAGCTGTTGCCGTTGCTGCAATATTACTGCTACATAGAAATAACAGATCGGGGTCATCAGGAGTTATGGCAATACTACGAGCAGCTTGCAGCCAGCAACCCTGAAGCATTTGCGCTTAGAGGTATAGAAGATTACGCAGATATCTATCCGGTGTTTCGTGATTTATTTCAGCGTGACAGATCAGGAGCGCCGACATGAACGAAAAGCGGCTGATCTCTGAAGGCTCTGAGTGGACCTTCGAATTAATTGAGCAATATGACCGCGAAATAGCGCGCATTGCCGAGTCCTACGGACTGGATACCTATCCCAATCAAATAGAAATAATACGCTCTGATCAGATGATGGACGCCTATGCTTCAGTGGGTATGCCGGTGGGTTACAACCACTGGTCATTCGGCAAGCAGTTCCTCAATGTGGAGCAGGGTTATCGTCGCGGACAGATGGGCCTCGCCTATGAGATCGTGATTAACAGCAATCCCTGTATCGCCTATCTCATGGAAGAGAACAGTATGACCATGCAGGCACTGGTGATTGCCCATGCGTGCTATGGTCATAACTCGTTTTTTAAAAACAACTATCTGTTTAAGAGCTGGACCGACGCCGATTCCATTATCGATTACTTTGTTTTTGCCAGACAATACATTGCCGAATGTGAGGAGCGCTACGGGGTAGAGGAAGTAGAGGCGGTGCTTGATTCCTGTCATGCGCTGATGTTCTATGGTACTGATCGCTATAAACGACCCTATCCGATTTCAGCAGCTGAAGAACGCGCCCGACAAAATGAGAGGGCTGAATACCTGCAGCGACAGGTAAATGATCTGTGGCGAACCATACCGCAAATCAAAATGAATGAAGGTGGTAAGTCTGAAAGTCGATTCCCACCTGAACCACAGGAAAACCTGCTCTATTTCATCGAAAAAAACGCCCCTCTGCTCGAGCCATGGCAGCGGGAAGTAGTGAGAATTGTTCGAAAGATAGCGCAGTACTTCTATCCGCAGCGGCAAACTCAGGTAATGAATGAAGGATGGGCTACCTTCTGGCATTACACCATATTAAACGACTTGTTCGATCAGGGATTTGTGAACGACGGGTTTATGCTTGAATTTCTACATTCCCATAGCAGTGTTGTTGCGCAGCCGGGGTTCGACAGTCCCTATTTCAATGGCATAAATCCATACGCGCTGGGTTTTGCGATGATGCGGGATATCAGAAGAATTTGTGAGCACCCGACAGATGAAGACAAACACTGGTTCCCGGAAATCGCCGGTAGTGACTGGTTATCATCTTTGCATTTTGCGATGCAGAATTTTAAAGACGAAAGTTTTATTCAGCAGTATCTCTCTCCACAGGTAATTCGTGATTTTCACCTGTTCAGCATCCTTGACAATGAAGGATCTGAAACGATAGATGTCGATGCGATACACGACGAAGACGGCTATCGGCAAGTGCGTGAGGCGTTGGCTACCCAGTACAATCTAAGCGCCAGAGAGCCGGATATTCAGGTGTTTGAAGTGGATGTGACGGGTGATCGTTCACTGACACTGCATCACCAGCGGCAGAACAAAGTGCCGCTGAGTGAGAGTACCGAGGAAGTCATGAAGCACTTGTATCGATTGTGGAAGTTTGACGTTCATCTGTATTCCTATCATGGCGATGAAATACAGGCGTCTTATCGGATTCCCAGGAAAAAGGGGCTCAGCCTCACCCCGTGAGTTGTCAGGCAATCCGGGCTGTCGCTTTAGCTGTCGTTATCTCTGCGGGCGAGCTCACGATAGTGTTGCAGTCTGCTTTGACGATTCATTTTTCCAAGATAAGTCGGCACGATCTTCTTAATTCCGGTGGGTTCTGTACCGTCGCAGGCTTCACAAATACTGTCTACCTGTAGAGATTCATAATTGTCACGGCTGAATGGCTTGCCGGGTACAAGTTCCATCACAAAGGCCTGAGCTTTTGCAATAGAGGCGGGTAAGCCGATTATCGGCCGACTGATGTCAAGCACTTCGGCTGTGTATTCCACGATCTCTCGCAATGTCATGATGTCCGGGCCACACAAATTGAACGATTGACCGATGGTTTCCGGATCGTCAATGGCAGCAACTATTCTGCTAGCAACATCACCTACAAAGACGGGAGCAAACCTGGAGTCGGGGCAGGCCAGTGGCATCGCCGGCATGGCTTGCAGCAGATTGGCAAAGCGTGTGAATAAGCCATCACCGTTGCCGAAGATTACTGATGGACAGAAGATTGTCAGATCAAGGTCGCCGTCTTTGAGGATATCAACTGCCTGGCCTTTGCTCCGAAGGTACTCACTGGGGCCGTTTTCTGCATCAGCCTTCAGTGAGCTGATCTGGATAACGCGTTTCACGCCGGCAGTACCACAGGCATCGCGTATGTTGCTGGCCAGATTGACGTGTGCTTCTTCGAAGCTGCCTCCCTTACCAACAGAAGTATTGAGGATGCCTACCAGATTAATGACAACATCCTGGCCGGCAATGGCGTCGGCCAGCGAATTTGCCTCGTAGGGGTCTACCTGGAGCACCTCAATAGAGGGCACCACCCTTAGTGACTTCATTTTTCTCAAGTCACGGCTCAATACCCGTACTGAATGGCCACGGTTAATCAGCTGGCCGGCCAGTTCTGTGCCCAGAAAACCGCTACCACCAATGAGACAAATATTTTGTGAAGATGACATTTTTTACCTGCAACCTGGCAGTGTTAATCAATAAGTTGGCGAATTTTACGACAATAGTGCCGTCGACTAAGAAATGCGCCGATTTCGCATTATAGCGGCGAATACACACAATAAAATGAGCGATATTTAAATGATGTCGTGCATTGCTGGAAAACAGGAAGCACTTAGGGCTGAACCGTGTTTTCAGCCCTGTACCTCAATTACCCGTGCAACCGGCAAAGACGCGATAGTGTCGCGTGCACCGGCAGGTTGTCGGGCCTGCGTCAGCTAGTGATTTCGCGGCCCTGAGTCATGCTCGGGTACCGGGTATTTGCCCGCTGCATACTGCACCAGGCTCTTTATTGTCAGCCCCTGAAGAATGACTGACATGATCACAATGACGTAGGTGATGGCGACAATCACGTTGCGCTCCGGTCCCAGTGGCAGGGACAGCGCCAGTGCCACCGAAATACCTCCCCGAATTCCGCCCCAGGTCAGTATCGTGATGACATGGGGGTGGAAGGACTGCCGAAGTTTAAGAATCGACACCGGGATACCGACAGCGATAAACCTGGCCATCAGTACGACACAAAACATAAGCACTCCGGCAGTGACATGGTTTCCGTTGATGTTGAGGATGATGATTTCCAGCCCTATCAGCATAAACAACACCGCATTGAGGATCTCGTCTGTCAGCTCCCAGAAGGTGTCCAGGTGTTCGCGGGATTGATCGCTCATTGCAAATCGACGACCGTGATTACCGATCAGCAGACCGGCAACAACAATCGCTATCGGTCCGGAAATATGCATCGCTCTGGCAGCGGCGTAGCCTCCCATTACCAGCGCCAGCGTCAGCAGTACTTCTACGTGATAATTATCAACGGTTTTCAATAGTCGGTAGGTTATCCAGCCGATCATGAAGCCAAACAGGGCGCCGCCTATGGTCTCCTGGAAAAAAAGCTTCGCAACGCTTAGAGGAGTTGCAGCCGCTGCACCGTCACCACCGACAGCTATTCCGAGTATCACCAGAAAGACCACCACCGCGATACCATCATTGAACAGAGATTCCCCTGCAATTTTGGTTTCGAGAGACTTACTTGCGCCGGCTGTTTTCAGGATTGCCAGAACGGCCACCGGGTCGGTAGGGGCAATCAGAGAGCCGAACAGCATGCAATAGATAAACGGCAGATTGATATCAAACCAGCCGAAGATGAAATAAGAGCTGATGCCGACAATAAAAGTGCTGGTAATCACGCCGACAGAGGCGAGAATACCAACCACCCACTGCTTATCCAGCAACTCGTTGAGGTTGATATGCAATGCACCGGCAAACAACAGAAAGCTGAGCATGCCCTCCATTAATGTGGCATCGAAATCTACGCCGGAGAGTAGTTTCTCGGTATATTCCATGCCGAATGTCAGCCCGGCTTTAGATAAAAGCACCAGGAACAGCGAAAATACCAGCGAAATTACCATTACTCCTATGGTAATCGGCAGGCGAATAAAACGATAATTAACGTACGCGAACAGCGCTGTGACAGTCATTAACAGACTGGCTGTACCAAGTAAATCCATTGGATCTTCTAATTCTGCTGGCTTGTAATGTAGGATTCTAACGTCATGCCGCGCGCGAACGCGAGCATTGGACTATATAACCATGGTTACCAAAAACAGAGAAAGGTCTTTGGCAGATACCCTGGATTATAGCCTGCGTGAGTCATGCCGCGCGCGTAATGTAACGTTAAAGGTCAATCGTGCCCAGGGGCTGGTCGTCGTTGTGCCCGAATTCTTTGATCGAACATTGCTCCCTTCAATCATCGAATCCAAAAGGCACTGGATCGAAAATCAGCTGACCCGGTTTGATTCACTGCCCGGTAAGTTTGATTGTGACTGGCCGCCGGATAGACTCGACCTGCCGGGGGCTGGTATCTTCGTTGATGTGCACTATTCGGAAATTTCCGGTGAGCGCATACGACTAAAACAGCGTGAAGATGCACTGGAAGTGGGGTTGCCGGTTACCTACAGTAACGAAAATCTGGCTGCGCTGTTTGTCAGATGGATTCGCTCAATAGCGAAAAAATCCTGTGAATCAGCAGCGGCAGAGTTATCTGCCGGAACGGGGCTTTTGTATAACAGGCTGTCAGTTCGCGCGCAAAAAACCAGATGGGGCAGCTATTCTTCAAAGGGAACTCTCAGTCTTAATTACAAGCTGGTATTTTTGCCGCGACGTCTGTTCCGTCACGTCATATTGCATGAATTGTCCCATTCGGTTCACATGAATCATTCTGCTCAGTTCTGGGCATTACTGGAAAAGGTGGATCCCGATGCGCCCGCACATGATGAAGAACTCAATCAGGCATGGAAGTATCTGCCAGCCTGGCTCGATTGAAGGGCGCGCGTTCCAAGCTGATTATCGGTAGTTCAAACGGATACTCAGCCTTAAAGAGATTGCCGTTATCGGGCGGAACTTGCATTTGACGGGTGTAAAGCCTTGAAACTGTACCCTGAATTTCCATACCATCCTCCATCCCTCTGTCATTGTGAACCCATGTCTTCAACTACCGGCGTCGGTCCTGAATCCGTTTACCAAGCTGCGCTAAACAATGGTGTGCTGCAACCTGATGATAAGCAGCGTGAGGTAGTCGCAGCGTTGCAGCATTTATATACACAGCTCACTAATCGCACTGATGCTGAGAGTGATCACTCTGCATCTGGCACTGGCACTGGTGTCGTCGGTTTTTTTGCACGTCTTTTTTCACAACCTTCTGAACAGCCCGAGTCGTATATTAAAGGGCTCTACTTATGGGGAGGTGTAGGACGAGGTAAGACTTTGCTGTGTGATATGTTCTATGAAGATCTCCCGATACAGCAAAAGCAGAGATTACATTTTCATCGTTTTATGCAGGGAGTGCACAAAGAACTGCGCCTGTTAAAGGATGAGCAATCACCACTTGAACTAATAGCGCAGAAATATGCTGAACAGTTTCGAGTGCTGGTGCTCGATGAGATGCATATTAACGATATTACCGACGCTATGCTGATGGGAGGCCTGTTGAGCGGCTTGTTCAGTCGTGGGGTGGTAATAGTGACAACCTCTAATGTGCCACCGGATCAGTTGTATCGCGATGGATTGCAGCGTTCGCGATTTCTACCGGCGATCGATGCGTTAAAGAAATATACGCAAGTGATGCACTTGGGAGGGGACGTTGATTATCGTCTTAGAGCGTTGGAGAGTGCAGAGATCTACCACACGCCGATAGACGATGCTGGTGAAAAAATGCTTGAAGCGTGCTTCAGGCAGGCTGTGTCAACCGTACAATTTGAGCAAGATGCCGGCGTTACTATTAATGATCGCGTTATTGTTGCCCGGCAGTTGGCAGAGCACGTGGTGTGGTTCGATTTTTCGCAACTGTGCATGACTAACCGGTCTACTGCCGACTACATCGAGATTGCCCGCCGGTTTGACACCGTGCTTGTCAGCGGAATTCCAAAGATGGATGCGAATAACACAGACGTAGCCCGACGTTTTATTAATCTGATTGACGAATTCTATGATCGACATGTAAAACTTGTCGTCACGGCGGCGGTAGGTCCGGAGAATCTCTACGATGGACAGCGTTTATCCTTCGAGTTTGAACGAACCGCCAGCCGCTTAAGAGAAATGCAGTCGAGAGAATACCTGGCAAGCAAGCACTTGCCCTGACATGCCATTGTCTTCAAATCGCGTAGCTTCTTTTTGTTTGTGGGTTACCTAAAAGGGTATTGAAAAACGTTAAGAGAGACGGTCCGGGAAGGCCTCTGATCGCTGTACAAGGGCAACCGGAAAAGCCCAGTTTTACGGTATAAATGAGCATATTGAGGGTGTATTTAGCGCCCTCAGACTAGTGCAATAGTTTTCAACAGCCTGCCAAACGTAGAGAGCGTTTTGCTAGTGGTGCTATTCAGCAGCATCGTCTTTTTTAGCAGCGGTTGTTTTTCGTGTACGGGTTGTTTTTTTGGCTGTTGCGGCAGTGGCGCTTCTTCGTACCGGCTTTGGTTTTTCGACGGGTGATTCTACAGGCTTTTCAGCTGTGCCTATTGGCGCTGGAGCAGTTTTTGATTTTGCCGTGACCGTCTTAGGCTTTGCTGTCCTGGCAGGCTTTTTCTCTTTGGCAGGGCTTGCATCGGCTGTAGCTGGAGTGGCGGATATGCTCGCTTCTGTCGCCGCAGTGGTTGGCGCGGCGGTGCCAGTCGATGTGCTCGATGCTGTAGATGCCGTTGATGTTGGTATTGGTGTTGGAGCTGCTGTTGTCGTCTGTGTTGACGATACCGACTCCGATGCTGCTGCCACAGAAGACGCTGCCGCCACAGAATTAGAGGCGCTGTCTGAATCTGTAGTTACCGGGCGACGGGTTGCAGGATTTTGCCGGGGGCGAGGGTTTCTTGGATTGCGAGCTCTGGGTGGCTGACGTCTGTTCTGTGTGGATTCGCCATTCTGGCGACGTTCACCGTCTGCCTGTCTCTTCTCAGCGTTTTCAAGTGCTATTTGCCGTGCCGCATAGCGTGCCTGATCTTCTCTGTACCAGTCGCTGCCGCGCATTTCATGAATGTATATTCCGCCATCTGCCGGTGTCCAGTGCTGGCCGTTTCTGACTGGTCGGCCCTTGCGGTTGCCGTTGCCATTGCCATGGGACTGCGAGAAAAGTACGCCGTCATCGTAATGGTTATGGTTTTGTTGTTGTAGTGCTGACGGGCGCGATAATCTGAAGTCAAGCTCAGAATCAAGTTTGTTGCCGGGTGCGCGGGGACGATTGTTCGGCTTACGTCGTTGCGCCGGTTTGGCGCCGTTCTTCTGCGCGTCGTTTTTTCTGTTTCGGTTAGCCTGCGGTGGACGGGTTTGCTGGCTGTTCTGGTGTTGGTTGTTTTGATTCTCACCGGTACGGGGACGATTTCTTGCGCGTAGTCCTCGCGCCTGACTGGGGCGTCTTCTTTGATTGTTTTGTGACTCAGTCATTTCAGCAATTTGTGTTGTTGTTGGTTGGTGAAGGCCACTGGTTTCCTCGGCACTGATTCGCTGCGCAGATCTATACGCGTACGGGAATTATTGTTGTTTAATGGTATTCAGTAACAATGCATTGATGAATCGAGCACTAGGCGCAATAAAACAACTTACTGTATTGATGTTTGTACTCGATGGAGTAATTGATAATCCTTACATACAAGCTCGCGCTGCCGTTTATGCAGACTGCGATCAAAGTCTTGTTATCTTTAACTAAAGTAGTTTGATTTAGTTTTCTTGTTATTGCGTCAGTAAAACCGGTGACGCTCTCAACTGCATTGAACTTTATTTGTATCGAAAGCAATGCTCAAGCGTTACACCGTTTTATTTGCGGGTTTAACAACCCGGTTGAGCAGTACTTTTAAATGCCCGGTGCATCGCTCGCAATGTTGTCAGATCTCCCTGGCGGTTATCGTCGGCTTTTGACCGGCTGCCTTGGGACTTGCATCTGAAGAGTGCTTATTTTCTCTGTAACGCTCGCAAGAGTCTAGTAAATTTTGTCACACAGGTGAATCAGGCGGCAAATAACGGGCCGAAAAAGCCCGACGCGGCTCACATTGGTTGTTCGTTAGCTATTTCTTTGCCGGTTGCTGCGACTGCAATATTTGATAAGGGTATGTGAACAACCAGCGCAGCAGATTCGGCTGTTGTATCGATAACGTTTATCCTTGCTTCAAGCTGCATGACTGGCGCAGGATTTCTAATCACAAACAACAACACCGCTGCAAATAGTAGCTGAACCGCACATACCCATAGGGGCATTGCCAGCTCGTTTTTTCTTAATTCTATTTTCGTCCCGCGCATTGTGATTATTTTTATTAGCTTGAGTCGGGTCAGTAACTGATTGAAATATTTAAAGTTACTGAAGTTTATCACATCGGCGGAACAGGGACGTGACCAACTGGTATGCAAAGGCCACGGTGCTTATACACCGTGGCCCTGGTTGCTGCTTGTCTTCAAGATCAGACTTATTTTGCCTGGGTGAATTCCGGATATGCTTCCATTCCGCATTCGGCAATGTCTACACCGTCGTACTCTTCTTCCGCGCTGACTCTAATTCCCATGATTCCGTCAAGTGCAGTCCAGAGCATGATGCTGGTGACAAATGTCCAGCCAAAGATTACTGCCATGCCGAGCAGTTGCGCCTGCATGGTCGCGTCACCGTTAGTCAGTGGCACTGCCAGCAGACCCCAGATGCCTACGACGCCGTGTACAGAAATCGCACCGACAGGATCGTCAATTCTCAGGCGATCAAGCGTGATAATTGAAATAACAACCAATACGCCGCCAGCTGCTCCGATCAACGTAGCGATAGCTGGAGTCGGGGCGAGAGGCTCAGCGGTAATGGCAACCAGTCCGGCGAGTGCGCCATTCAGGGCCATAGTCAGGTCTGCTTTTCTGAACAGCATTTTTCCAACCAGCAGTGCGGCAATCAGGCCGCCGGCAGCTGCCATGTTGGTATTAACGAAAATATTTGCCACGGCGTTAGCATCGTCGAAAGTGGAAAGCTTCAATTGCGATCCGCCGTTGAAGCCGAACCAGCCGAGCCACAGAATAAATGTGCCGAGCGTTGCCAACGGCAGGTTTGCACCCGGGATAGGACGAACCCGGCCCTGATCATCGTACTTGCCCTTTCGCGCACCGAGTATGAATACCCCTGCGAGCGCCGCAGACGCTCCGCACATGTGCACTACGCCTGAGCCTGCGAAATCCTGGAAGCCCGCAGCGTCGAGAAAACCGCCTCCCCACTTCCAGTAGCCCTGAATCGGGTAGATAAAGGCGGTGAACACAACGGCAAAATACAAAAATGCCCAGAGTTTCATTCGTTCGGCAACCGCACCGGACACAATAGACATTGCAGTGGCGACGAACACCACCTGAAAAAAGAAATCCGAGCGACTGGCATAATAGGGTGCATCTTCTCCAGCCATGTCGGCTGCAGTGTTTTCACTGCCCAGCAGGAAGGACATGCCCGGCCAATAGGCGCTGGCGGCTTCTGCCGGATACATCAAAGCGTATCCGCAAACCATGTACATTACGCATGCGACAGCAAATAGCGATACGTTCTTGGTAAGGATTTCAGTGGTGTTTTTTGCCCGAACCAGGCCGGCTTCGAGCATCGCAAAGCCCGCTGCCATCCACATGACCAGCGCACCGAACACAAGGAAATAAAAGGTATCTAGTGCGTACGACAGTTCTGTAGTAGTTTCCATGATGGTATTCTCACGAATTAAAGTGCGTTGGCACCGGTTTCACCGGTGCGGATGCGGATAACTTCTTCCAGCTGGCTGACGAAGATTTTTCCATCGCCGATTTTTCCGGTGCTGGCGGCGCTGGTGATGGCCTCAATGGCGCGGTCCAGCAATGAGTCATCAACAGCGATTTCGATTTTTACTTTGGGTAAAAAGTCGATGACGTATTCCGATCCTCGATACAATTCGGTGTGGCCTTTTTGTCTGCCGAAGCCTTTGACTTCGGTAACAGTCACCCCGCTGGTGCCGATAGCGGATAGCGCCTCTCTCACCTCGTCGAGTTTGAATGGTTTAATTACAGCGGTTATCAATTTCATGTTGGAACGCTTCTTGTTAGGACGTGCCAAGTAATGAAATAATCGTGCCATCTTAATTAAATAAAATAAATACAAATACTTATGTGGATAAAAGGTGAGATGTAGTGGGTATTTGCACTAAATTGGTGCATATTTATATGTAAAATCTGAGCGTGCATCATTAAAGTGCGTGAGATTTGAGCAAGCTTCTATAAGGGGATTGATGTGGACAGGTCAGGGTTGTTGAACGAGGTGGTTGGAAAGCTGGGGGAGGTATTGCCTTCCGGTGCGGCAGAGTTGAAAGCAGATTTCGAGAAAAATGCCCGCAGCGTGGTTCAGTCTGCGCTGGAAAAAATGGATCTCGTGACAAGAGAAGAGTTTGATCTCCAGGTAGCGCTGCTGGAGCGGACGCGAGAAAAGGTGGATATGCTGGAGAAACTTCTGGAGTCGCAGACACAGCAGGACAAAGACGATCCAGCCAGCTCGACGTAAAGCGGTCTCTCGACCAGAGGACTGGTGCGAATTAACCATCGGTCTGCGGAGCGATTGCACCGCTCTCCAGTCTAGCGCGCCGTTGAAAGCGGCTATTGACTGCTGTTCTTGCGTTTTCGGTGTTGGTGAGGCAAGTTAAGGTTTGCAGTGCGGGATAGCACGTGCAGCAAGCGGTTGGTAGTGCGAAAGTTAAGGCACAATCGGTATTAGTAACCATGCAAGGCTGGCTGGTCAGCAGTTGCTTGCATATTTGTAGTATTCCATTCGGTAGCGTAGTCCATTCAGTAGAGCAGTAAATGAATTTATCCGTAGTAAACAGCCGCACCCTCGTCGGGGTAACGGCCATCCCTGTTGCAGTAGAAGTTCACCTGGCTGGAGGCCTGCCGTCACTGTCGATCGTAGGCATGCCGGAAACCGCCGTGCGTGAAAGCAAAGATCGAGTGCGCTCGGCAATTGTCAACTCGGGCTATGAGTTTCCGGCAAGAAGAATCACGGTAAATCTGGCGCCAGCTGATCTGCCTAAACACGGTGGGCGTTTCGATTTACCTATTGCACTTGGCTTGCTTGCAGCCTCGGGACAATTGGAGGCTTCACTGCTGGCTGATAAGGAATTTGTTGGTGAGTTGGCGTTAAGTGGAGAGCTCCGCCCGGTCAGCGGGGCTTTGCCCACGGCAATGGCGGTTAGAGAAGATAATCGAGCTCTGATCGTACCCACGGGCAACTCGGCTGAGGCCGGATTGGTAAGCGGTTGTGATGTTTACTGTAGTGACTCTTTGCTGTCACTGTGTAATCAACTGGCGCTGGATGAAGCGTTGGAAAAAGTACGTGCGCTGGAGGGTGATGACCATCTCTACAACGCCTCAATACCTGATCTTGCCGATGTCCGCGGACAGCACCTGGCCAGGCGTGCGCTTGAGGTGGCAGCCAGTGGTGGTCACAATCTGTTGATGGTGGGGCCTCCGGGCACCGGCAAGTCTATGCTGGCCAGTCGTCTTCCCGGCATATTGCCGCCGATGTCGCTTGAGGAATCGCTGGAAAGTGCATCAGTAGCATCTATCAGTCAGGCGGGATTAAAAACGAGTGAATGGCGTAAGCGTCCCTTCCGCTCTCCGCATCACACTGCCTCAGGTGTTGCTTTGGTGGGTGGAGGGAGTCAGCCGAAACCAGGCGAGATATCATTGGCACATAACGGTGTTCTGTTTCTGGACGAGCTGCCTGAGTTTCCACGTTCGGTGCTGGACGTCATGCGAGAGCCGATCGAAAACGGTTGTATAACTATCTCCAGGGCCGGTCATCAGGCTGATTTTCCGGCGCGTATCCAACTGGTTGCAGCGATGAACCCCTGCCCGTGCGGCTACTATGGCGATCAGCGTGAACCTTGTCGGTGTAGTCCGGATATTATTTCTCGCTATCAGTCGCGTGTGTCCGGCCCCCTGCTGGATAGAGTGGATCTGCAAATACAGGTGCAGAGAATTGAATATGCGTTGCTGCGGTCGGATGCTGAAAAAGGAGAAAGTTCAGAAAGCGTAAAAGCAAGGGTAAGTCTGGTCTACCAACAGCAGTTAAAAAGAGCCGGCAAAGTAAACGCAAGGCTGACTCCGCAGGAAGTGGATCAATTCTGTACGTTAAACGAGACACAGCATCAGTGGCTGGCAAAAGCGCTGGATAAATTTAACCTGTCTGCTCGTGCCATACACAGAACGCTTAAGGTGGCCAGAACCATTGCTGATATGGCAGGTAGTGAACAAATAGGCAATGATCACCTGCGAGAGGCGCTGAGTTATCGCTCCACGTTAAGTGAAAAGAATGGGTGCTGATGTTGCTATCCGTTTGTGCAGGTGCCGGGCAGGTTACAGTATTCTGTCTGCAGTTAGCCGCGAGTGTCGCAGAGTTTGCAGCTGCTGATAAGTCGACTGCTTAAACCAGCTTGCCTCGCGCCGAAACAGGTAGGGTTTCTACTATTTTTCCGCCGCGTACTGCTATCAGCTGATCAACCATATTGACTGCAACACACACATGGTTGGGAATTACCCGCACAATATCGCCAACCACCGGTTTGTTGTTGCATAGTGCTAAGTCGAGAAAACCATGCTCTTCGGCAAACTTATGTATTCGAGCACCAGGGTGCTCCAGTATATGACCGAATCCTGTTAGTCCGCCTGTATCAGATGTGAATGTTTTCGAGCCCGCATCGAGAATGCCGCGTTCTTCACCGGCTCTGCTAACAACGCTTGTATAAATCTGAAAGGCGCAGTCTTCGATAGTAGCAATGCCGGCTTCAATCATCATTCGATCATTGAAAATGCAAGTGCCCGCCCGGTGCTCTGTTGCTCCTGTAAGCTTACCCAGATTAACCAGGTTGGGAGAGCCTCCGGTGGAGACTATTTCAGCTTTGATTCCAAGTGCCTCCAGCTCGACCCTGAGTGTGTCGTAGAAAGTCTGAGTGGCATCCCAGCTATCCAGTGTCGGGTAGAACAGAAAACCTTTGAAATTAAGCATGGGGTCCTGACTAATCTTGCTGACAAGCATTAACGCTTCAGCAGGAGTTTCAACACCAGCACGTTTTTGACCGGTGTCACATTCAATCAGCACGTCAAGTGGTCGCTCTGCATCAGCCGCGGCTTTTGCATAGGCATTGAGAGTGACCGGATTATCCGCGCAGGCTGTTACGGGAGTGCGGGCCTGCAACTTCGCTAACCGGCCACTTCTTGCTGCTCCAAGCAGATTGGTAGCAATGACGATATCCGTGATGCCGGCGTCCACCATGACTTCTGCTTCGCCCAGTTTTTGGCAGGTAATACCCCGGGCACCTGCTTCTATTTGCTTGTGTGCAAGCACCGGTGATTTATGTGTTTTAATATGGGGCCTGTTTCGTACGCCTGCTTTGTCGCAGAGGGCCTGTACTCGCCTAATGTTTTGCTCAACGATATCAAGATCGATTACCGGGCACGGCGTTCCGAAGTTCTCGATGATCTCATTTTTTAGTTGCGTGTCGTTTGGACTGGCAGTCATGTATAGCTCGCTGTTCCACTAATCACCTGTGACACAATAATGTGTTCCAGCTCTTGTGGCGAGTGTTTATGCGAGAGTGTGTTGGTTTCCGGTTGGCCATGGTTAACCCATTGCGGATTCCCCGGACCATCCGGTGAACGAAGGCTCTGCCCGATGTCCAGCTGGTAGTTAAGGTGACAGCAGTGCTGCCTTCGTGTTTTCGGCTGTTGCAGTGGTGCCTGGTTGTACAGTGCTCACTGCGAATGCCTATGTCTATTTCTGCTGCTGAATCAATGCATTCAGATCGCTGATCCGATTTTCGTTGATCGCCTTTATTTGATCCAGTTGCTGACGAATTTCACCCATATCTTTATAGGTGGGAAGCTCGCTGGAATCGTCCGGAATTTTGTGGCTGGCGGTTTCAATACCGCTTTCGGGTTCCGGTTCCGGAATCGGGTGTGCTGCGATCACGTTGGTGTTGGGGTCTATTTCCACAGCCTTAAAGTTCTGACCGCTTTGTGGTGGTGATGAACTGAACTGGGTAACGCCATGATCATCCGTCCATCTGTAAACTGTTGTTTTAGCCGCCTTAGCAGGCTTGAAAGCAATGTTCGGTATGTCAGGCAGATCTGGTAATGCGGGCATTGATACGTCAGGCATGACAGGTGAAAAATCGCGTAACTTTGCCAATGGGTCCTGGCCTTGAGTAGACATCATGTATGACACGCCACCAATGGCAATTACACAGACACAGGCCATTTTTATAAGCAGTTTAACTAGCACGACATTCCCTGAAGTGTGGTTGGAGTTCTAAGTAAAACTATGGATTTGTATACGACTGTTAGCGAGCCGGCGCCGGTAGTCTTAAATTTATCAGTGCACTTTGACGCATTCATGCCGTGTAGTTGATTCGTATCGATTGCCAGTGTGAACGTTAGCCTGTGAGTTTCGTTAGAAGACATCCAGTTGTGCGTTGGCGATGTCTTCCTGTTTAATCGGGATGATGACGACCCGCCGGTTCTTGGCGTGATCGGCCTCAGTCATGCCGGTTGAGATAGGCGCAGACTCGCCCAGTGGACGCATGTGTACACGATGGTATTCCATGCCCTTAGAGATCAGATAGTCTTTTATTGATCTGGCTCTGCCCTCGGTAAGTAACCGGTTGTAATCGGCATCGGCGCGCTGATCTGCGTGTGTCTCGATGATATAACTGAACGTATTGCATCTGGCTGCCACTGAGTAGAGTTTGTCCAGAATAGGCTTTATATTCTGATTAATGGTGGTTTCGTTAGTCGCAAATACATTCAGGTGAGTAATCCATGACTGGGAACAATGTTGGGGTACATCGGCAGTGTGTGCCACGATAACCGGCTCGGGGTCTCTTTGTGCTTTGCGGTAGTCCACGAGGAAATTATCGATTTGTTTTAATACGGCATTTGCCATCCATTGGCCGCGTCCATCGCACTGATAAGTATTATCACCACCGCCCCACGTAGAGAGCTTGTATTGATTTTCAGGTTGGCGGAGCAGGCTGGCGGACTGTTCAAAACCAACCCACAGAGATGCCGCGCAGGCGAACGGATTGCCATGAGCACCATAGGCATTGTTTTGTGCGGCGAGTTCTTCATGTTCGGTCAGTGATTCCCCCTCATACACGGGCCAAAGCTGCATCGTGGGTTGTCCGGGTGTGAGCAGCATATCCTCCTCACTCAGATACAACAGACCGGCGGCCTCAATCTTGTCGCGTACCTGTTTATACAGGGTATTCGGCACATTGATTCCCAGCTGTGCACCGGCAGTGCGAATAGCGTTGAAGTTGATGTATACGCCCTCGAGCCTGCGCAACGTCAGGTACCGGTCGCGGAACTCTTCGGCACCTATTTCCAGTGGTGCACTGCTTGGCACAGGGTAGTAGCGTTTTTCTGCTACGGAGTAGCTGGCCATAAAAAAAGAAGCGAATATACAACAAGCTTTTATGGCTGACGAAAGCCGCATCGCTAGAACCTCTTTAGGGAATCTTTACAATCGTAGAAGTCCTAGCGGCAACAGATATGATGAATTAAAGAACTGATTCTCATCAGTTTATCGAGATTTAAATAAATACTAAGATTGTCTATAAGTTCCATTTCCAGCTCAGCGTTACGAGAGCATTGTCACGAAAGTTAGGGCTCGACAAAGTGTTAGGTCCCCAGTTGTTGTACTCAAGTGACCAGGTTTGGGCGCGCCAGTTGTTGTAACCAAAACCGTAAGCCCAGGTGGCGGGCCCACCCTCCAGTGACTGGGTTATCAGGTTTCTGAAAAACCAGTTCGGCTTCGGCGTCCAGCTGCTAGCGAAAGTGAGTGCAGAATTGCTGTGCTTGCCACCACTGAGGGTGGCCGAGGTCGAAATGTTGTATTTTTTAAGCAGTGGCGAGTCGAATTTGTAGCTAATCGACGCGATCGCCTTTTCTATCTCGAGACCGTCTCCGGGAGTCAGTGGTCCCCAGTTGTTCAGTTCAAATGCCCATGTGCCGGGATGCCAGTCGTTGTAGCCTACGCCCCAGTAGTATGACAGCGGTTCTTCGCCATCCACCCAGGTGAATCCTGTGCGTGCAAAATAGTAGTTATCAACGATCGGCTTATAACTTATATTGGCCGTAAACGACCAGTCATCCGGTTCAAAGCGGCGATTGCTCAGAGCGAAACTCCCGCTCAATCCGTGATATTTACGCGGTTTGTCTGGGGTGTTTGAGGCTTCCGGCGTTGTTTCAAAAGGTGGAACAGAACCGCTTTGATAAGAGGTTTGTGCCGGGGATGCCGCCTTGGCGGCAGCCAGTGATGGTTCCCCTGGATTGCTGCGTGGCTGCAGCTCGTCCAGCTTTGCAATGATCTCTTCAGTGCGTTCTTTGTCTGCATCCTTGAGTTGGGTTTTGTACCATTCAACCCGCGATGCGATATCGGTATTGTTTTTTGCCTTTTCAAAAGCAGTCAGCGTTACCTGTGGTGGAGAAATAATAATCGCGCGTGGCGTGTCGACGACTTTATTATCCGCGGGCTTGATTCTGGGCACCGGAGTAGGGTCTATTGCTTGTGGATCTTCACTGAGTGGTTGTTTTTCGCTTACCGCCAGAGGAGTTGTTGTCACAGCGAGTTGTGGTGCTACTGCGCCAAAGAGCTTTACCGGATTTACCGCCTCTCTTTCTGCTATAAGTCTGGCCAGCTCATCCAGCCGTCTTTGTTCGAGAATCCGGGCGTTAGCGATCCATTCCTGAGTTGCATGTGCAATACGTAACTGCTGTAGCTGCCGCTTTTTCCGTTGCTTTTCTAACTCGATTTCAGCCTCTGTAAAAGGCACAGCGCAATTGGCACTCCATGCCAGCGGATATTCCACCTCACTGATCGTATTGTCTGTGTTCACCTTTGCTCTTGCGACGTACTGCTGGCGATGAAATATACGGCCGTTGGCAGGGTGGGGCAGGCACTGATTGCGTTGTAAATTCCACCAGTTATAAAGCAATTTTTCTCTTGTTGTATCAGCCACCGGGCGAAAAGCCTGTGGCTGATAGCGTGCAGCAGAGGTTGAACCCAGGCCAAGCTGAGTGAATCCATCCCAGTCTGACGGACTGTCGTAATCGACTGGTGTACTGTTTACCTGTGAGCGTTCCACATCGAGATCAAAATAGCTGCCGTTATGAAACACCTGGCAGTAGTTCCAGCTGAACAACACAGATTCGGCAATCGAGGTGAGTGCCGGGTAGGTCGTTGTTGATTTAATAATGCTCGCGACTGCCAGGTCTATTGTGCCGGCATGGATCGAAGCGCGTGGAAACCGGCTTCCCTCCCATTCATCGGGCAGACCGGTGAGCGGATTGAGGTTTGATTTCAGCCTTTCAAGCGCGGAGCGTGCAGCCGGCTCTTGTGTCGCACAATGCAGGGTGCGTAGATTTTCGGCAAGAGGGGTGATAGTCGGTGACGGATCGGCGTGTGCCAGAGGCAGCCACAATGCCAGCAGAGCCGGAAGTATTCTGCAGGTAGCAAAGCGCATTAAATATTTTGCCTTGCCGAATCGCTGCAACATAGTTTCCGCGCACAGATGAACGTATCAATGCCGCTGCATCCACAGAGTTGTGACTCGCGACTATCAGAATATCGGCGCTATCTGTCAATTATTTAGCGTTGGTATGTTGCGTCTTCTGT
>JAHDHK010000064.1 GCA_020631335.1 Chromatiales bacterium | reverse complement strand
TTTGGTCAACGAGATTCCAGAAGTAGATGGCTACTTCGGAACTGCCGAATTGCCAAAGATCCTGAAAACACTGGGTGCTGAATACAAGTATGAGCTACTCGGAGAACGACTATCTACTACGCCCAATCACTATGCTTATCTGAAGATTGCCGAAGTCGGATTCTCCAATCAGCGCAATCGCGTACTGGATCTGTAGTCCGCAATACGGGTGCGAGCATCGCACCACCTCTGAAGCCGCGCGGTGTACACCGCGCGGCGGCACTACTTAAAAACCTCCTTAAGAAAAAGAGCTTGCTGCGATGGAATCTGCCACTCCAGCCGCCACAAAAGCAGATTTGCTCAGTCGCTTTTTCAGCTGGGCTATGCTGGCATATCTGGCCGCTTACCTACTCAATAACTCGCTGGTTCACGCCGCCAAATGGCCGGGTGTAGCAAAAGCTTTCTCCTCTGAAGGAGGCTGGCAGGCGTGGGTACAAATCCTCATTTATGCGGCCGCATTCGCTATCGCCTGGCTTTACGTCAACCGCAGCCAGCGTTCCATGCGAGCCGACGCCAATACCATCACCGGCATTAACACCTACCTGATACGTTCGCTGTTCTGGGCAATACTCTTTATCGGCCTGGCAGACATGGCTATCTCCTTTCTCAGAGTGGAAGGGCTGTTGCACCACGTTGTGAGTGAACAAATGGTCAAAGACCTCGGTCGCCCGCAGTATCGTGGTCCGACAATCCACATGCCGCTGCTGTGCCTTGGCTTTGTATTAGGTGCATTCACCCGCACCCTCGGCTTTCACTGGTTTGCGCTGCTAATTGTGGTTGCCGAACTGGCTATTGTGATCACTCGATTTATATTCAGCTACGAACAAGCCTTTATGGGCGACCTCGTACGCTTCTGGTATGCCGCTCTGTTCCTGTTTGCCAGTGCCTATACGCTGCTGCAGGAAGGTCATGTCAGGGTGGATGTGTTTTATTCCGGCATGAAAGAACGAACCAAAGGATTTGTTAACGCATTCGGCGCTATTGCGTTTGGCATTACCCTTTGCTGGACCATCATTTTCATCGGTTTCAGCGGTAAATCGGCCATTATCTATGGTCCGCTGGTCAACTTTGAAGTGTCTCAGTCCGGCTTTGGTATGTATACCAAGTACCTGATGGCAGGATTTCTGGGGGTCTTTGCGATCACCATGCTGATTCAGTTTGTCGCACAGTTTCTTGAGTCCTGTGCAGACTATCGAAACCTACCGGGTCGGCGCAAAATCGCCACCGACATTGCCCACTAAAGCGGAGAGATAATCGTGGAACTCGTCTTTCTGGCGTTACTATTACTCATTCTCGCTTTTGCACTCGGTTCAGGGTACCCGGTGGCTTTCGCCCTGCCCGGTGCCGCTATCGTCACCATCGCCCTGGCTGCAGCCAGCGGCTACATTTTTGCCGGTGGTGAGGTCGATGCCTATTTTGCGCAAGGAGGGCCGAGCCAGTGGCTATCGGCCGGGGTTACCAACCTGCGCGGGATCTACTGGGAAGTAGAACGCGACACGTTAATCGCTATTCCGCTGTTTATCTTCATGGGCATCATGCTGCAACGCTCGAAGATCGCTGAAGATCTGTTAATGACGATGGCGCAGTTGTTCGGTCCGGTCCCGGGCGGCCTGGGAATTTCGGTGGTTTTTGTCGGCGCACTGCTTGCCGCCACCACAGGAATTGTTGGCGCAACCGTCGTTGCCATGGGCCTGATCTCACTGCCGGTGATGCTGCGCAACAACTACTCGCCATCACTGGCGACCGGGACCATAGCCGCATCCGGTACGCTCGGGCAGATTATTCCCCCGTCGATCGTGTTGATTATTCTGGCAGACCAACTCGCCAGTGCGACTGATCAGGCCAGTACAGCCCGCAAGGCGCTGTACAAAGTATCTACCGGCGAACTCACCATGCCGTCCGAGTTTGACGTCAGCTCAACCAGTGCCGGTGAAATGTTTCTCGGTGCATTTATTCCCGGGCTGGTGCTGGTCGGACTGTATATGCTGTACATCCTGTGCTTTGCCATCATTCGCCCGAAATCGGCCCCCGCAGTGCGCAACAACAGTGGCTACGACCGTGCTTTTCTGGGCCAGGTACTGGCGACTCTCGTACCACCGCTCACACTGATTTTTCTGGTGCTGGGTTCTATTATCAGTGGAATTGCCACGGTGAATCAGGCCGGGGCGATCGGAGCGGCCGGCGCGCTGTTAATGGCGGGTTACCGACTTAAACAGGGTGGCCGGGGACAATACCTGCCGGCGCTCCTTGCCACGATCTCACTGATCGGAATAGCCATCATCCTGATGATGTTTGACAACAACGTCAAAGACATCAAAACCGATCACGACCGCCTGGGTATTATTCTGTCCGTTATTGCGGTGACCGGCCTGCTGATCGCACTGATCTGGAGCGGCATCCGCGTGATGCAGATCGACAACACGCTATACGAAGTGATGATCGAAACCGCAAAAACCACTTCACTGGTTTTTATCATTCTGCTGGGTGCGGCAATTCTAACCGCTGCTTTCCGCGCATTCGGCGGTGAAGAACTCGTCCGTGATTACCTTAATGCACTGCCCGGCGGGTTCTGGACCAAATTCATTATTGTGATGGGCGTTATTTTTGTCCTCGGCTTCTTTCTCGACTTTATCGAAATTGCCGTGGTTGTCGTGCCGATTGTTGCGCCGATACTTCTGGCTGACCCGTCGGCCAATATTACTGCGGTATGGCTGGGTGTCATGATCGGGCTGAACATTCAAACCTCGTTCTTAACACCGCCCTTTGGCTTCGCACTGTTTTATATGCGCGGTGTTGCACCGGCTGCAGTCAAAACTATTCAGATGTACAAGGGCGTCATTGCGTTCATTATGCTGCAGCTGATCGCACTCGGCATCGTGGGTTACTACCCGCAACTGGTGAACTACCTGCCTAAACGATTGCAGCTGACCGCTGAAACTGCGCCACCGCCGCGCAACCCTAAGCTGCAATATTGTGTTGAGCAATATGTAACGGAGCAGTTCGCCGACAACAGCGCCGATATACGACAGGCGATCAATACAGCAAGATCGCTCGACTATGACATCCTGCCAGACAAACTTGCCAAGTCTGTTCGGGCAAGCTTTGATGAAGCAGACAAAACTTTCGATCTACTGGCGCAGTCGAACCAGGCCGCAGTGGACATCGACACAGCCAGCGCGGATTTCCGCCCCTTCCACGAGCAGGTTCGCGATATCCGGACTGCGACCAATCAGATCGACAACGAGTTGAAAGAGCTCGAAACTGAAATGCGCCGCCTGCCCGATGATGCCACCGAAGCAACACGCTCAGCCCTCCAGTCTCACATAGACGAACTACTGCAGGATAAAGCTGATATCGAAGCTACGATCCCAGACAACTGGGATCAGCTACGTGCCGACTTTACGCAACTGCAGCAACAGGAAAGAGATCTGCGGCGAGACTATCGTAAAGCTGCCGACAAAGGGTACAGCTCGATTGCCGAGTTGCAGGAAACCCTGGCCGGCACAGAGGCACTGAAAGCACTCGATGGCGAAATCGCGAAACTGGTTGCGCATGTCAACGCCAATCCACCGGAGGCATCGGTCGATCTGCTGAGTGACGTCAGTAAGCTGTTCGGCAAAGTAGAGGGCGCCTCCAAAATAAAAAGCGAAATATCCAAAGCGCGTAAGGCGTTGAGAGCCAAGAAACCCAGCCTGGAAAAAGCTATAAAAGCGCTGGATAGTGCGCAAAACGAATATGATGAGCAAATGGCGTGGCGTGCGAAAGCTGCAGAAACACTGGCAGGTCCGATTGCAGAGTATGAAACCAGGATCAGCTCCACCATCGGTCTCAGACAGCAATCCAGACTGACCAAATCTCAGGCGCTATACGTTGCCGCCTGCGATGCCGGACATAGAGATATATCGCTTAATTTCTAGGACACTCGGTGGTCCGGTGGTGCGACTTGATTGCACCACCGGACAACGACGACTAAGGTTGTCCACGGTACCTCACTGGCCGGCGTCAGAATCGACAGACGACAAAATCATGACATGCATCAATCGGCAACAGTAATCCGTTGTCTGACTACGCGGTGCCGGACAATATCAATATTAAGGCACGAGCGGTGCAGAGATAATTGACTTTTGGCAGATCAATCAACACTTTCTGTCTGAATGAGCGTGCGTTTATGCAACCAGTTGCGCGTTCAAAGGTCTGAACCGTAACCAGAATTTACCCCGGAAATGAAAAGAAAACTTCTATCCACCCTGGCAGCCGCTCTCGTCAGTTTGCTGCCACACCATCATGCTGTCGCTCAGCAAGGTATCTGTGTCGCACCACAACGACCGGTGTGTCCGCTGGTGGTATCAGCCGTCCCGCAATACGAATTTACATTTTCGAGGCTGATTTTTGCCGATAACCCGCTCGCTGTGCATGAGCTGGGAGACTATGTCGGCTTTCCGCACTGGCAGGCAGACTGCTCCGATTCAGACCCGCACTTCATTTCTGCTATCAAACGAATGACCCGCATCGAAACTAACGACACCTCGCAGAGTATTTCACTGCTGGACAGCGCACTTTACGATTATCCGGCGCTTTATATGGTGGAAGCAGGCTTCGCGTCATTCACCGAATTTGAAGCCATCCGACTTCGCGAGTACCTGCTTCGAGGCGGCTTTCTGTTAGTCGATGATTTTCACGGAAGCTACCAGTGGGACAAATTCCTCGAATGGATGGATAAAATCTTTCCAGATCGCAAAATTGTCGATCTGCCAAAAGAACACGAAGTCTTTCATGTCCACTTCGATATCGAAAACTTCGTTCAGATCCCCGGTCTTCGAGCACTGTGTCTCAACAATGGCGCAACCTGGGAAAGGCCAATGACAAAATCCAGCGGTGTCATAGAGAGCAACTTATCGCGTCAGGAGCCAGCCTGGCGAGCAATTCTCGATGACGATGACCGCGTCATGGTGATGATCAACTGGAATGTTGATCTGGGAGATGCCTGGGAACATGCAGACATGGAAGAGTACGCCTCGGAATATACCTCTACGGCCTATCGCCTCGGGGTGAACTATATGATCTACAGCATGACCCACTAAGCGTTCGGCATAGTTATCCCTGAAGGCGGGTTATTTCTGAATGTAACTCCTTTTCATTGAAAGTATCCGCAACTAAACGTGAGCAGCGGCGTCAGACGCCCAATTGTGCGTCGTATAATCGAATGACCTGTCGGCCAGGCACTCAACACTCTACTCCTTTCGCTTTTCCAAGCGCTTTTCCAATAACGCAACCCTGGCCTCTTCCCCCATGTGCGCTTCACCGCGGGCACGTGCCAGTTGCATCTGCTTTTCGCGCTCCAAAAAGCGCTGCCGCTGTTCTTCACTGACTTTGTTATAACATCTGGGACAGCTGGCACCCGGGAGATAATGCCGGCTTTGTTTATCCTGCTCGGTAATCGGGTAGCGGCAGGCATGGCACTGATCATAACTGCCTTTCTCCAACGCGTGATTAACCGTTACTCTCTCATCAAAAACAAAACACTCGCCCTGCCATAGCGAGTCCTGCTCGGGTACCTCTTCAAGATATTTTAAAATCCCGCCCTTCAGATGATAAACCTCATCAAAGCCCTGCTCTCTCAAATAAGCCGTCGACTTTTCACATCGAATACCACCCGTGCAAAACATCGCCACTTTCTTCTTTTTGTTAGCGGGTTCAGTAGCTAAGGTTGATTCAACGTATTGGGGAAACTCGCGAAAGCTGCCTGTGTCAGGATTGATCGCATTTTTAAATGTGCCGACTTCAACTTCGTAGTCATTGCGTGTGTCAATCACCAGTACATCGGGGTCACTGATTAACGCATTCCACTCCCCGGGCTCAATATAAGTCCCCGCTGACAATGCCGGATCAATGCCCTCCACCCCCATTGTCACAATTTCTTTTTTTAACTTAACACGGGAGCGCTTAAAGGGCGCTTCAGTGGCGATGGATTCTTTACAATCGAGGTCATGAAACTCAGGCTGATCGCGCAGCCATCCGAGTACCACATCAATGGCTTTGCGCTGCCCGGCAATAGTGCCATTGATGCCCTCGTTTGCCAGTAACAACGTCCCTCGCACACGTTGCTCAAGCATCAGATCAAGTAACGGATTACGCAGGCGCTGAAAATTATCAACGCGCACAAATTTATATAACGCACAAACAACCACGTTTTGCATAAAGGCTCCAACTAACCGGAACGTAAATCCGGTGCTGATACTTCAAAGCGGGCTATTGTATAAACTAACGCCGCCAGCGCAACCCGCAACAACGCAAATCAATAAGCAGCGCTATGGCTTATTTTCGATGACCAAACCGCACAAAGCGTTGAAAATCGTCACCAACGATGCGTGAGCAACTCCCGGAGACAAAGCGCAGTTTTTATCGGGTATAAATGAGCATTTATACCCGACAGGCGTTACAGGGTGAATCTAACGCCCTCAGACCCAACGCAATAACTGGCGCAATAGTTTTTCAACAGCCTGCTAAACCGGCCTGCTGTGTAACTACTTCGGCCGCAGTTCCTCAAAGCTGATCATCACATGCTGCTGATACGCTGGCAACGAAGTCAGCATATCGTAGTAACGCGCGATGTTGGGTAGCGTGCACCGCTCGATCTCCAGTTCGAAATAACGATACAAAATATGCCCGAATTGAATATCGGCAACCGTTAATTCGTCCCCGACCAGGCACTTACGACCGGAGAGTTGCCGGTCGGCGATCTCCAGCTTACCTTCAAACAGCGCTATCGCGTTTTTCAGCTTTTCGTTATCACGCTGCCCTGCCGGTTCCCTGATCACCGGCCAGAAAATCGGACCGTTAAAGTTCGTCTGTACCGATACTTTCCCCCACTCCGCCCACCGGTCAACATCGGCACGAGCAACCGGATCTTCCGGCCAGAAAGGATCCTTACCGTAAACATTTGCCAGGTAACGCACCACGGCACCGGATTCCCACAACGGCGGTCCATCTCCATCGATCAGTGTGGGTACCGTTCCATTCGGATTCATCGCCAGATATTCATCGGAACGATTAACCCCATACATCAGCCCGGCATCAATACGCTCATAAGGCAGATCGAGTTCTGCAATACACCACATCACGCACTGCACATTGGCTGAACTGGCACGACCCCATACCTTAAGCATTGCTATTTACCTTTTATTGCAAGAAGTTTTACGGTTAAACACACGGGTATTATAAAGGCATAAATCAACGATATTCATTCGGGTGGCAGCGCTGATCACCAGCTAATCCTGTAAGTCGGGATCAAAAGGGCAATTGGTCAGATTCTCTACCCCGGTATCAGTAATTAACACCTGATCCTCCAGCTTTACCCCTTCCTTACCACCGATCGCACCAATGTAGGCTTCTACACACAGCATCATGCCGGGCTCAAGAACACCGTCATAGCCGCGCTCTTCATAATCCATCGGATATTTGATCGACGGCCATTCATCACACAGTCCAACACCGTGATATTTAGAACCATAGCGCTGCGGTATAAACTCTTCGGGTAACTGGTGACCAAGATCGCAAAGCTCGCGAAAGCTCAGACCCGGTTTTAACACATCGGTATTGTGTTGAATATGTTCAAGTGCAACACGATGAAGTCGACGCTGCTCGGCAGTCGGCTCTCCGTCACCGATAAACCAGGTTCGGGAAATATCCGCACACATTCCATAGCACCCGATCAGATCCGTATCAAAAGCCAGTAGCTCATTGTTTTGAATCACCCTCGGACCACACTCCTGAAACCACGGATTGGTTCTGGAGCCACTGGATAATATGCGGGTTTCTATCCACTCACCGCCACGTCGAATATTCTCTTTATGAAGCTCCGCCCATACATCGTTTTCGGTCATACCCGGCTTGGTACTTTTTCGCATCGCTGCAATAGACTGCTCACATGCATGCATGGCACAGCGCATGGCTTTTATCTCTTCATCACCTTTGATGGCACGGGTGCGCTCAGTGACTTCTTCACCATCACACACTTCAATGCCGTATTTCTGCAACGCATGTAGACCGGCAATCTGAATCTTGTCCACTGCCAGTCGGCGATTATCACCGCTGTGTTCACGCAGCAACTCATCAATCGTACCGGCGAACAACCCGGCCTTCTCTTCAGTACGCTCACCCGTCGCGAAATAGAAAAATGATCCTCCGCCTCTCACCTCACTGACCAGTGGATTAAAACCCGACATGTATTCAAGCGCGCCATACTCCCACAACACCATATGTCCGTCAGCCAAAAGTAAGCATGCACGACACGGGTTGTGTGCACACCACAACTGCATGTTGGTGGTGTCAGTGGCATAGCGAACGTTCAACGGGTCATACATCAATAAACCGGCAAGGTCTCGCTCGACAATGGCATCAGTTAAACGACGCCATCGATACTCCCGCATAGCCGGCAGATCCGGGCACTGAACACCCGCAGCATGCCACTCATCAAAAGCCAGTGTCGTCGGCCCGATTTCTACCCGATCGTTATCATCAGGTGTATTGTCGGGTCGACGTGCAGGAACGATCTTGGAAGAGTAGTGCACAATACCTCCGGAATCTTTTTAAAAATCTGACGCACCACTATGATGCCTTATGCGCAAACGTAATGCTTCAAAGATACAAACAGAGAGTTGTAAAAGGCTATGAGTACGCGCTGCTAAGCAGGCTCGACTACAAAGTGCTGTCCCGCCGCCATAGCACTCGTTTTTCAACACCCTGCTGTATCAGTTATCGATCTGTCGTTTATTCAAAAAACACAGCACCACCGTACCGTACTGGTGTGCAGCGACTACGACTATCACCACCACTATAGATAGCCTGACCAAACAGAACACAAAGTGAACGTCCCCCTGCCTGCTATCTTCATTCGACTTTGCTTATGTCAGTTGTTTTGGCGATGTCAAAAAAAAACGCCCGGCTCTTTCCAGAACCGGGCGTCTCTAAAAGCTCATACCGCGAAAAGCTTTTTTACTTCGAAGCAAGCTGCTCCGGAATCTTAAAGGTCCAGACAGACCCGCCCTGGTTCAGGTAGCTGACGAACTTCGCCACTTCACCACCCCAGAGAGGAACCGCTCCACCCCAACCGGCAACGATGGTCAGATACTGCTCGCCATCCTGTTCCCAGGTGATCGGAGAGGAGACGATGCCGGTACCGGTCTGGAATTTCCACAGCTCTTCACCGGTCTCTTCATCAAACGCCTTCAGGAAACCTTCCGGAGTACCTGTGAATACCAGGCCACCACCGGTAGTGAGAACGCCGCCCCACAGAGGTGCTTTGTTTTTATATTCCCACTTGGTTTCGCCGGAAACCGGATCAATCGCTTTCAGTGAACCTATGTAGTCATCGAAGATCGGCTTGATGGTAAAACCTGCACCGAGGTAGGCCGCGCCTTTTTTGTAGGTGACCGGCTCATTCCAAAGATCCATGCCCCATTCGTTTGAAGGAATGTAGAAAAGTTTGGTGTCCTGCGAGTAGGCCATTGGCATCCAGTTTTTGCCACCCAGGAAGCTGGGCACCGCAAAGATGGACTTGCCTTTTTTGCCATCGGCAGATTCCGCAGGGTTACCCGGACGATTTTCAGGATCCCAGATCGGGCGACCGTTTTCGTCGATACCCTTAGCCCAGGTAATGTTTTTGACAAACGGCGTGGCGGAGATGAAGTCGCCATTGGTGCGATCAAGCACGTAGAAGAAACCGTTTCTGTCAGCGGTGGCACCGGCTTTGATCATCTTGCCGTCTTTTTCCATGTCGAATGACACGAATTCATTCACACCGTCATAATCCCATCCGTCGTGCGGCGTGGTTTGAAAGCCCCAGACTATTTCGCCGTTTTCAGGGTCAATCGCAATACGCGCGGAAGTCCACTTGTTGTCGCCGGGACGCAGGTAGGAGTTCCACGGAGCCGGGTTACCCGTACCGAAGTACGCAAGCTTGGTGTCCGGATCATACGTACCACCCAGCCAGGTAGCACCACCACCGTTCTTCCACATATCGCCAGGCCAGCTTTCGTTGACTTCGCCGGTCATGGTGCTCTCTTCACCATTGAGCATGCCCATGTGCCCTTCGATAGAAGGACGCGACCAGACAAGCTCGCCTGTGTCAGGGTTGCGTGCCTGTACTTCACCGACGATACCGAACTCACCGCCTGAGTTGCCGGTCAATACCAGCGGGCCGTGCGCTTCGGTCGGAACAATCAGCGGCGCGGCGGTGTAAGAGTAACCGGCTTCAAAGTCACCGATTTTTTTCCGCCAGATCACCTTGCCGGTTTTCGCATCGAGGGCAACAATTTTCGCATCAAGTGTACCGAAAAATACTTTATCGCCCAGGATTGCCGCACCACGATTCACCACGTCACAGCAGGGTAGAATTCCCTCTGGCAAACGCGCATCGTACTGCCAGAGTTCCTCACCGGAGGCAATGTCAATCGCCCACATACGGCTGTAGGAACCGGTGACATACATGACACCGTCTTTGATCAGTGGCTGTGATTCCTGGCCGCGCTGCTTTTCACCGCCAAACGAAAAAGACCAGACTGGAAAAAGGTTCTTGATGTTGTCTTTGTTAATCTTGTCCAACGGACTGTAGCGCTGCCCTCTGGGGCCGAGTCCGTATGAAACGATGTCACCAGTGGACGCCTGATCGTTAACCACATCGTCGATGCCGACTTGCGCCTGCACCTGACCGGATAGTCCGGTCACGAGTGCGATGGCACTCGCTACAGCAAGAAGTTTATAGTTTTTCACCACGTTGTCCTCCCGATAGGAATTGAAACAGCTTTGATAAGCTCCCACCATGCTATCGCATTATCCAGACTGGTTGGAGCTTTTCTGAATGAACATTAAGGAAGTGAATAGCTGAATCTATTAACAGTTAGTTAAACAACCCTATTTCATTTCGATCAACGGCATCAGCTCATCTTCCAGAGTCAGATACATATGGACAACCGAGCGCTGATACTCGGTTTCCACCACATCGATAGTCCTGAACCGCTGTGGGACAGGCAGACTCATTGCCTCATTCATGGTTAAACCCGAAGCTGCCGCCTCGGATAGCGAGCTTTGCAGCCAATTCAGATAATCGCTGGTCTGCTCCAGCGATTCACCGGTGGTGTCCTTTAATCCATGCCCTGGCAGAATCAACTCGCGATCAATCGTGGCAATACGCTGCAGAGATTCCTGCCATACATCGATATCAGCATGCGGGGTGGTTGGCGCGCGATTATAAAAGGCGAGATCACCGCTGAAAACAACGCCGGTGGTGTCATCGCGAACCACCAAATCAGCACTGGTGTGACCACCGAGATAAAACAACGAAAACTGCCTGCCGCCGATGGTTTCTGTATCGTTTTCCAGCGCGACCGCAGGGGCAGTAGATGCAGTACCCCGCATCCAGTCGCCCACCAGACGGTACATATTGTCGGTAAATCCGTCACCTTCAGCGACAATATTATCGATGACCTGCTGAGGTGCCGCGACCACATTTGAGTCGAACACCTGATTGCCCAGAAAATGATCCGGGTGATGATGCGTATTGTAAACGCGCAGCACGGGTTTACCGGGAATTGTCTTTGCAATCAAATGCAGCAGCGATTCGTCGGGAAGGCCCGCTGTCTACCACCACAACCCCGTCCGGCACCTCAATAAAGGCGACATTGACGATGTTGCCGCCATTGGCGAGCGTGAAGTACTCCGTGCTGCCATGCACCGCCCAGGTGCCCGTGCCGATTTCCGTGGCGGCCAGTTGGTACGCAAGCTGGTTCGCATGCACTGAACCACAGCAGGCACAAACAGATGCGCCGGCAAACAACTGAAGCGCCTGACGGCGTGTGTAAAGACCTGGCGACCGACGCTCGGAGTACTGCATCAATTGTCCACTGTGGCCGGCACAGGCAGTGAAAAACGAAATTCGTTTGCTTCAGTATCCCGCGCATAAACCAATAGCTCGTCGATGTTGTCACCTACCAGCGGCTTCAGCGTTAACGTCGGGTTTTCGCTGACAGGCTCAAACATTTCAATGTGTGCCAGCGCATTACCTTCCGGAGACGTTACCTCCACCTGACTCATGTAGAAAACCGGGATACCCGGTGCCAGTCCCGTATCCATCGGATGACGCATTCGCAAAGACAAACGCGCCGAGTCTGCACTTTCGCGCCGCGTGATCGCCCGGGTCTGTCCCAGCGTCTTGTACCAGTTGTTCATTCCATGGGCCAGCGCTGGGGCTGTACAGCCACCACCGGCAGCATTCACCAGCACACCATTCACATGCCACACACCATCGGTAGTTTTTACGCCGACGCGAATAGGTGAGGCTTGTTCAAGTTTCACCCGGAAGCCGATAAACGCCTGCGCCCTGGTCGGGTGCAGAGTCAGTATGTGCGGTATCGGGTTCAGATCAGCCAGCGCGACGATTTGCTCAACATTATCTATCTGGGTGGCATCTATGGTAATCGGTACCTGCATTTGATCTTCAGCATCATAGGGCGCGCTCACAATAACGCGCTGATCAAATACGATTTCGCCGGGGAAAAAACGCTCTGCCAGGCTTTTCCACATCACCGAGTTCAGCGGGTCTTCCGGCAGAGGTGATCCGGCAGCTATCACCTGACCACTGCCTGCAAGCGCAAACACGGCTATCAAGTACTTTATTAAGCTTCTGCCTGACATCATCATTATCCTCTCCTGGGTCAGCCGGGGCTGAATGTTTTTAAGCCACCGGTGACATCACTCAATACTCGGGGGCGGTAAAGCTCACACCATAACGCGCAGTGATCGCTTCCATTTCTCCGGAAGCTATCAACCCCGATGCAACATCGCTCAGCGCATATCCCAGATCACGGCTATCATGTTTAATACCAATCCCGACCGGCCAGCTGCGGCGCACAATACCGGGCATTGGTGGTTGAAATATCAGCGACACAACATCCGGTGCCTGGCTGGCAATCCACTCAGCCTGCGCTTTGGAACCCATCGCAGCCGGCACTGCTTCGCTTCTATATAGATCAACCACTTCGTTAAAGGTTCGACCACGACGTATCGACTGATGCAACTGCCCGCGAAATGCATTGGACAAAAAGAAATCGGCAGCGGTATCAAGCTCAACAGCAATCGGTTTATTCATAAATCTGGCGAAATTCTCAATTTCCGGCAGTATTTCTGAATTTGCGACCACGGCTATTTCTTCAAGAAAATAGGGCGCCATCAGTACCGCAAGCTCATTGCGGGTATCGAGTTCCCGGTCGTAGGGAACATGCATCATTACGTCAGCGACTTTGCGATGTATCAGATCCCCCTTCCAGATATTGATACGCAAATCGTCATCGACGTTTTCGTCGGCACCACGCATCAGAATGCGTAGTTCAACCCCCAGATCTTCGGCAAACTTCCTGGCAATATCGACATCGATTCCAGTGGGCTCACCGGTTTCGTCCTTAAACGAATACGGTGCATAGTCTTCATAAACGAAGATAGTGATGTAGCCGCTGTCAATGACTTCGTCGATAGGCCGGGCATCAGCAACTGAGGCCAGCAGCAGCGCAACCGCACACAGTGCGCGAAAAAGAATCATCCGCACTTATTTGGGTCTGGTTTCAACGTATGAGCGTATTGCCCATATTGCTTCCTGACTGAGCAGGGTTTCAAACGGTGGCATTTTGTAGGCACCGTTCTGGCTGTAGCCTTTTCTCACCCGTTCCAGCCACCACTCGTCACCGAACATACCGTCTTCCAGCATGCGTAGATCGGGAGCGATACCCCCGGAAATTGCTTCCAGTCCATGGCAGCGCGCACAGTTCTGGTTGTAGCCGGAGGCACCGATTTTTACTGCCAGATCATATTGCTCACCACCCGCCAGACGATAGGGGTTTTCTTCTGCGTATTCCTCGCCAAGCGCCTCCAGACCTTCGGTGTCTACCGCCTGCGGCTGCACATCACCGTGGCCGTGGACCACACCGAAAACAGCGGCGAGCACTATACCGGTCAGGGTAGAAACGAGTTTGCTTTTTCCTGCCAAAGCCATTTTCTTAATCACGTTTTCTTTTTCTGGAATGGTGAGCGGTTAAAATAATCTATTAAATAAATACTTTCCACTACCTGGCTATCATCTATCACCAGACGCAGCCGGGCTGTTTACTGTATTTTTAATATCGCGCCTGATTGAAGTGATTGTTTCTTCATCTCTTTCTGATCTGGGCACGTTAATCAAGTAGTCACCGCCCACCCTGGCCGGATCGCCTGAAAAAAACAAAATGCGATCTGCCAGCGCAATCGCTTCCGTCAAGTTATGTGTCACCATCAAAGCCGTACAGGATCGGTCTGACCAGACTTTTAACAGCAGCTTGCGCAGCCTTATTGCGGTGTCCTCATCGAGTGATACAAAAGGCTCATCAAGAATTAACACCGACGGCTCTACCGCAAATGCTCTGGCGAGACTGGCTCGACGCGCCAGTCCGAGAGAAAGCTCGGTCGGATAAAACGCTCTATGCGCTGATAAACCCAGCACTTCGAACAAGGCGTCGAGCGAAGACTCTTCGACCTCCTTCAGCGCCAGCCTGACGTTCTGCTCAACAGTGCGCCACGGCAGCAGCCTGGGCTCTTGAAACACAGCAGATACTTTTTGGCTGCCAGTCTCTCCAGCGACGGTGATCGAACCGGTAAAGTCAGAATCCAGTCCCAGGATACAACGCAACGTGGTGGTTTTTCCGCAGCCTGAAGGTCCGACGATACAGGTAAACGAACGGTCGGCACACTCAAACGAAAGATCCTTCAATACAGCGAGATATTCGCCCTCACTGGAAGAAAAGGCTTTGGATTTAATATTGACGTTCAACATTGTGGAACCGGCTTGTTGAACAACGCACTGTGGATGAACACAGCAGGTGTATACCCTGTCTTTGTCACAGTCAGCACCAGCCGGTCGCGAAAAAAAAGCGGCCGCTGTGTGGGTGTTAAACCGTGTCGTGTTGGCAGGCGGTTCATTTAACGGTGGTTCATATTTGGCAGACCATCACATCACACCGGCGACACGCCAGCGCCGGGAGTAATTCTCGACCGGTTGCAAAATCAAATACTCCACCAGCAGCATCACTGCCACGAATACCAGTGTGTAAGCGAGTATTGTCGCCACATCAAACAATTGAAAGTGCAGATGAATCTGAAAGCCAACCCCGTTGGAACGCCCTAACAGTTCAACCACCAGGACGATCTTCCAGATCAGCGATACCCCGGAGCGGGTAGCCGCTGCAAAGTAGGGTTGTAGCTGCGGTACCACGACGTGGCGTAAGGTCTGCCAGCGGGAAAAGCGAAACACTTTTGCCATTTCACCAAATTGCGGATCAAGCGACTTGGCCCCTTCGCGCACGGTCACCACGACATTAGGTATTTTGTTTAAAGCCACTGCACCGATGGCAGCCGCCTCGTTTAACCCGAACCAGATATAACTCAATACAATGATCACCAATGCAGGGATGTTTAAAAATAAAATCACCCACGGATCAAACAAGCGGTTGAGTAGCTTGCTTCTGCCCAAAAATATACCAATGGCACTGCCGATGGCCATCGCAACAACAAACGCCGCCGCCACGCGTACCAGGGTGGCGGATGTGTGAAAAAGCAGATCGCCCGAGCGCAGCTCGGTGCCCATTGCGCTCAGCACCGCCATCGGGGCTGGCAGCGCTCGACTCTGCGCAATCCAGGCGCTGATCGTCCATATCGCTAAAAGTGCGGCCACAGAAAGTAACCACACCGGCGATCGAGCGCTATTTTTTATAACGCTACTGGACACTTTTTTCTGTTGTGCGCGTATGGATCGACTTTACTGTATGTTCTGCAGCAATGGCCAGTAAGTACCTTCAACCATGATCGGCGATTTACCGACCAGTTTCGGCCCACCCAGCTCACCCAGCACCTCGTAAAGCTTGCCGGCATCAGCGATTTCATCTGCCACCGGTCGATGCGGAATACCCTCGCGAAAACGATCACGCAGGGTCGTCAATGCAGCCCCGGTATCTTTAATGGCCCCACTGCTGCCAAGCCGGGTCCATTCATCATCGGAGGTTTTCAACAGCTGTTTTGTGGCGCGGGATGCCTGTACAAATCCTTTGGCGATCTCGGGATTCTGCGCTGCCCAGTCATCGGCAAACACATAACCGATTGCGGACACCGGGCCACTGGCACCCAGTGCTGCTGCTGCGTCTTCTGCGCTCACCAGTCTTTGAAATCCGTCCGCCTCCAGGCGCGCACAGTAATGCCAGAAATTCAGCATCGCATCGAGCTCGCCTTGCCGGGTCTTTTCAGCAAGCAGCGGAGGCGCACCGAAAGCTATTTCATTCTCTGTTTTCAGATCAAAGTTATATTGCTGTTTTGCCATGCCCTGCAGCAGCAACCAGCTCTTATCAAGCGGCCCGCCAGCCACTCCGATCTTTTTACCTTTTAAATCAGCCAGTGAATTGATACCGCTGTCCGGTGCAACCATTACTGCGCCCACCGACGATGAGTAGGGCACAAAGGTCAGGTTCTGACCACTGGCCCGCTGCCGTGACACCCACAACCAGTCGGCGACAATGACATCCACTTCGCCGCCCTGCAACGCTATACGGGTAGCATCTCCACTGGCGTAGGGCACAATTTCAACCTCAACACCATTGGCCTTGTCGAACTCGCCATGTTTCATGGACTTCAGTTCCCAGTTCACTGTGCCAAACTTCAGCACACCTACTTTCACTGCCTCGGCGGCCTGTACACGCCCCGCCGGCAACATCAGGGTGAGCGCAAACAAACCACTAACGCAAACGCCTGACAACTTTCTACCCGACAGCGATTGAACGAAATGTTGATAGATTTGCCTGATCATTGTTTTTATCAATCTCCTGAGGAATTTCAATTATCCTATCCCGACACTCAATGGAGCGCAAAACGAATTCGACAAGCCCGATGAGAAATCTACAAAGACTGTTTTGCATGTGGAGTTGTTTGTTTATGTTGATTCCGTCCGCACCGGTGTTGTCAGCTGACACGGCTCAGAAAAAACCGGCCACCGACGCACCTCACCCGACAATCCACCCCTCTGCTGCCGACCTGCCACTACCCGACGGTGTGGACGAGCAGACTGGTTTTCGAATGCATCGTTACAGAGCTCCGGTGCCGGCAACCAACCCCGGCACCGAGGTTATTGATACCGCCAGAGCGTTCGAGCTGCACCAGAATCCGCAGGTTAAATTCATTGATGTTTATCCACCCAGAGGCCTCGGTCCCAACCCGATGGATGGCACCTGGATGACCAATGAATCACACCGTTCCATCGAAGGGGCTGTCTGGCTGCCGGAAGTCGGACGCGGCCATATCGAGCAGGAGCACATAGACTACTTCCAGCGTAATCTTGTTAAAGCCACCGGCAACGACCTGGAGATACCGCTGGTATTTTTCTGCACAGCAGATTGCTGGCAAAGCTGGAACGCGGCTCGCCGTGCGTTACACTGGGGCTACAAAAATGTTTTGTGGTACCCCGCAGGCACCGACGGCTGGCTTGAAAATAATCATGTACTGGTCCCGGTCGAGGCGGAAAGTTTTTTTGACAACTGAACCCGTGCGACACAGGAGCTAAGCATTGAATTCGTTCCGGCAACAACCACCGCCATTGCCAGCAGACCGGTCAGCACCGGAACGTCCACCGGTACAGGAACTGTTCAACTCAGCACGTGACTCGATGAAGCAACACCTGGTGGGGCACCACCGGCTGATTGAAAGACTGCTGGCAGCGGTGATCACCGGTGGCCATGTAATTATTGAAGGCTCACCCGGGCTTGCTAAAACACGCACGGTCAATACTTTCGCAACTGTGTTGAATGCTGACTTTGTTCGAATACAGGCAACACCCGATCTGCTGCCGGCTGACCTGACCGGCACCAGTATCTACGAACAACACAGCGCCACATTTAATTTTATGCCCGGACCACTTTTCAACAACGTGGTACTGATGGATGAAATCAACCGGGCGCCACCAAAAGTCCAAAGCGCTTTGCTTGAGGCCATGGGTGAACAGCAAATCACAGCCAGCGGTAAAACCTACCCGCTGAGTGACCCTTTTATCGTGGTGGCCACACAAAACCCGATCGAGCACGAAGGTACTTACCCTCTGCCCGAAGCACAGCTTGACCGATTTATGTTTTTTGTCGATGTACAAATGCCTGACCCGGCACTTGAACATGAAATTCTGGACCTCGTGCTGAATGAAAACACCGCTCACAGTGACGCTACTGCCGTCACCCGTCTGCAACCACAGGATATAAAACTTGCGCGTCAGCAGGCGCAATCGGTTTTCATCAGTGACGCGGTAAAAGACTATATAGTCAGACTGGTCACTGCTACCAGAGGCTACGGTGCCGCCGGTGCCGAGTCGAAGGTGGTCGAACACGCTGCCAGCCCGCGAGGGTCGATTTTTCTTGCGCGCGCTGCACAGGCAAGAGCGTGGCTCAATGGTCGGGATCACACTACCCCTGAAGATATTTCCGTGCTGGCACCGGATGTACTCAGCGGTCGTATCATATTGAACTACCACGCGCAGGCCCGCGGTGTGACATCGCGAGAACTGGTTGCTCGAATCCTGGACAGCACCGCTGTGGTGTGAAAGACACATGAACGCAGCAATAAAAGCTCAATCTGCTGTCGAGCTGTCACTTCAATCTCTGATTGACACCCGCCTCGATGTCCCTGGATTTCCGATCTCCCGACAATCAGGAGGACACGACTTCCCCGGACAGCGGCTGGGCAAAAAACGAGGCAACGGGATCGAGTTTCTAGACCTCCGGCAATATACCGCCGGAGATGACGTCAGACATATTGACTGGAATGTCACAGCGCGCAGTCAGTCGCCCTACACGCGCTTGTACCAGCAGGAGAAAGAACAAACCACCACCGCCATTGTCGACCTGCGTGAAGTGATGTTGAATGGCAGTGACTGCCTGCGCGCGGTGGCCGCCGGGCGTCTGGCCGCCGCTACCTTATGGTATGCCGCAAACACTGGCGATCGATGTGCAGCAATCACCATCAACAGCGCCGGCATACAGGCATCGCGCCCGTTATCGGGTAATCAGGGTGTCTTGCTTGCACTGGAACAAATTGCCGGCAGCTTTCAACAAGCCATGCAGTTACACAAAAGTACCAACCGGCAGGTGACCGCAGCAGACCCGCTATCCAATGCGCTTGACATCGTCCTGAAAAACAAACGAAATTCAGGCAGATATTTTTTATTCTCCGGCATCGATAAACAGGATGATCAACACTTCAACGAGCAACTGCCAGCAGTGGCAACTACCGGCAGGCTTAACACCCTCCTGCTACTGGACAGGCTTGAGCTAAACCCGCCACCGGCAGGTTCATACCGATACCGCTTTAATGATTCGGTAAACAAAGTATCGGTTAATCGAACAACACGCGAATCTCTGGCCACACTACTCGAGCAACAAGCCATTGAACGCGAACAACAGATGACTGATGCAGGGATACCTACTATTTCGCTGTCAACCTCTATCGACACACGTGATTTTATAACCACTCTGCATGAACACGGCTGGATGTAGTTGATGGAAAACCAGGACACTGCCCAGCTACTGGCCCAGCTCAAAGACATCCACCTGCCCGAGGCACCAGTTGCCCCGTCATTGTGGCCGCTGTATGTGTTTATTGTGTTACTTTTTTTAGCACTGGGGGTGTATGCACTCAGACGCTCACGAAGCAGTACAAACTGGCAGCGCGAAGCACTCGATAACCTGGCCGATATCCAGCAGCGATCACCTCAGACAGCACTGCAACAAACCGCCATACTGTTAAAACGCATCGCAATCACTCACGATAATCACCCGTCCGTAAAACGACTCAGCGGCGATCGATGGCTGCAGTATCTCGACCAATTTTACCGGACTGACTTTTTCAGCAAAGGCGAAGGACAAGTCTTCGGGGATGCGTTATACCGAAGTTCGACATCGGCAAATAATACTCTGTACAAAGGTTTGAAGCGTTTGATCAAACGTCGGAAGTGGCAGCGCTGATGGGCTTTGAATGGCCATGGATATTTCTACTGGCGCCACTGCCCGTGTTGCTGGTGTACACACGCCATAAGCTTACATACCAACAGACAATTGATCTTCCACCCTCACTGGCCGGCGCACTCCATCAGCTCACCACTACGCGCACCAGTCACTATCAGCAGATAATGCGCTGGCTGATGTTAAGCATAGCGTGGCTGTCTTTGCTGACCGCCATCGCACAGCCCTATATAAATAATGCCGGCACCGCTCAACCGGCCAGCGGACGGGCTATGACTTTACTGATCGATCTTTCCACCAGTATGGAACGCCGTGATTTCAGTATAAAAGATGAAGCGGTTGACCGGTTAACTGTGGTGAAAAACATTGCCGGTCAGTTTATCGCTGATCGTCGCGGGGATCGTATAGGCCTCGTGTTGTTCGGGTCGGAAGCATTTATTGCTTCACCATTGAGCTTTGACTTACAAGCCGTTGATTCCGCCCTGCAAAGCAGCGGCATCGGTATGGCCGGCCGTACGACAGCGATCGGCGATGCAATGGGCCTCGCCATTAAGAGTCTTCGGGAGGACCCTGCCACTCAAAAAGCCATGGTGCTACTGTCCGATGGAACAAACAACGCTGGCAGTGTGGAGCCTGAAGACGCCGCCTCACTCGCAGCGTCGCTGGGTATCGTCGTCTATACCATCGGTCTGGGCCGCGATGATTCAGTTAATGAAACACAACAGTTTCAATCCGCCGCAGCTGATCTGGACGAAGCTACGCTTAAGTCTATCGCGCAGAAAGCCGGTGGCAAATTCTTTCGCGCACAGACAACCCGGGAACTCCAGGACATATACACAGAGATAGACACACTGGAAAGCGCACAGACACAGGCACCACCATTGATCATAAGACGCGACTATCGGAATCTATTTATACTGATCGCACTGATTTTTGTATTATTACTGACAGTCCGTCTGCCAGGCAGGGTATCACCCGTATGATATTCCTTCATCCCTGGTGGTTGTTACCGGCAGCAGTACTGCTCACCTTGTACGTTATCTTAAAACACCAACGGGCAGATAACTGGGCTCAGGTTATCGCAAGGCCGGTCTATGAGTTTTTAAGTAGCGGCAACCACACGACAGCATTTAAACCACCGGGGTTGCTGATAGCTGCTCTTGCCTGCATTGCCCTCAGCGGCCCAGCTTTTCAGGCAGAAGATCAGCAGTCGTATCGACACTCTCAGGGCTTCATCATCATTGCAGATGTCTCGCGCTCGATGACACTTGAAGACATCTCACCTTCAAGACTGGCTGCTGTACGCAATACGGCGCTTGATCTGGCACATAGGGCCATGGCTAATTCGACGGCGTTAATTGTGTATGCCGGGGATGCCTTTCTGGTGGTGCCTCCATCTTTTGATCAGAGCAACTTTCAAAACAATGTGACTTTACTCGAGCACGGTATCGTACCGCTGGAAGGATCAAACCTGACACGGGCGTTGTCACTGGCATGGTCGGTAATTGAAGACAGCGGCCTGATCAACGCGCGGTTATTTGTGTTATCAGACACCGGCGGGTTTAACAATAAGTCAGATGCGGCAATCGCACGGCTGGCGAGCTATGGCCATCGAACCGACATTATTGTGTATGGCAGCAATAACACTGATAACGCCACCCCGTTTGATCTGCAAACCGCAAAAGCACTGGCAAAAAGCGGCAACGGCAAGCTGCTGCGCGCCGATGCGATCGGCCGTATTGACCTTGGGCAACTCAACCTTAGCTCCGAACGTATCAGTCAGCAGCTACTCACCAGCGCCGGGCTAACCAGTATTCGATGGCGCAATCAGTCCCACTGGATACTACTACTGGCCGTGCCGCTCATGTTGTGGCTGTTTGTTCGCGAGAAAAACTGATGCGAACGGCCATTATTTTTTTAGCACTCACGATTCCACTACCGGCATCAGCAAACGACAATTTAATTGCACATCGACTGTTCGAACAACAGCGTTATGCGGAAGCAGCGGAAATCTATACCGACCCGGCATGGAAAGGTATCGCACTGTACAACTCCAGCCAGTGGTGGCGTGCTGCCGAAGCCTTTATCCGCGCCGATGACTACAAGTCCATGCACAACCTGGGCAATACCTATGTGAAAATGGGGTACTACGCACTGGCGCTAGAGGCTTATCAAATGTCATTGAACAAGAAGCCCGACTTTACCGATGCACAGTTTAATGCAGAACTGATGCGCAAGCTGCTCAGTGCCGAACAGGATCAACAGGGGCAGTCTGCATTACAAAGACGCGGCGATGAAATCGACCGCGTGGAAAGTGACGGCAACGAAGAACCGGGAGGCTCATCAGAAGAGGGCTTTAGCGAACCGGATGAAGAAAAAGAGCGTGGTGATGATCGCGAAGGCGGCACTGACAACCGCGGCCCGACACCCGAAGCAACGGCGGCTGGCGACAGTGGCGAGGCCGGTAGCGATAAAACCCGCGAGGACGACGGCACCCCCGAAGGTGGCAGCACTAAAGGCACTGAGTCGGATTCACAAAACGAAAACAACCCATCTACCGGTGCAGAGGGAAAAGATACCTCAAGCGAAGCACAGTCAGCGAGTATGCGCGCCACGCTCGAGAAAACACAGGCCGATGAGCAATGGCTCAATCAGATCAACCACGACGCTGAAAAGTTTTTGCGCAGAAAAATAGAACTGGAGCTTGCCCGCCGTAAAGCCGCCGGTGAAAGTGCACCGGACGGAGGCAACCTGTGGTGATGCGCCTGCTCGTATTTGCATCCTTACTGATACTTTGTGCAGCTTCACCAGCCATTGCCGCAGCCAGCAATGCCTATATAAAACTGCAACTCGACAGCACAGAGGTGTTCTCCGGTGACACCATCGTGCTGGATGTTGAATCTACCGGTCTGCTCGATCCGATCGATCTTGACGTTTTAGCGCAGAACACCACTCTGCTGCGGGAGACCACCGGCACCCGTATTGCCGTCATTGGTGGAAAAGTACAGGAAATCGCCATTCGCCGAATGGATCTGTTGCCCAAACGCACTGGTGTGCTGGTCATCGGCCCGCTTATCAGTGGTGATATCGTCTCCAATTCGGTACACATTAAAGTCCTCGATGCCACCCGACCGCAGTGGACACCGAAGGACGCCGATGCACAGATAAATATCTCGTTAACACCGGATAAAGCAGTAGTAAACCAGCAGATGTTATTCACCGTGGAGCTGCTGCACCGTTACCCGATCAACAGTGAAACCATTGTGCTACCCACGCTGGAAGGATTTTCAAAAAGATCGCTGATCGAAAACCGCCGCACCTTTGCCGGAGAAAAAAACGAATGGTTTCGTACTCAATGGCAGATGCTGGTTTACCCGCGCCGCTCAGGCGAGATCAACATTGATGCAACACAATGGAGTGGCACACTCGCTAAGTCCAATGTTGAAAGAGCAGACTTTTCGCGCACAGAGGCAGGATTGGTTGTCACTGTACAGAGCGCTGCCAATGACGGTTGGTGGCTGCCGGCTGGCGCGGTAGATCTGGCCGAATCGTGGTCGTCCCCGCCGACTGAATTGCGTGCCGGCGATGAACTGGAAAGAACGATCACCATCACCGCCAGAGATGTACTCTCCGGGCAAATACCTGTCCCCACAGTGCCCGAGAGTCGGGCATTGAAGCAGCAACTTATTCATTCGTCGCGCGATGAATCAATCATTGATCATACCGTCGTATCCAATGCCACTTTCACTTACCGGGTGACCGCCCAGAGCCCGATTCCGGTATTTCTCGATACGGTGAGGATCCCCTGGTGGGACACTTCAAAAGAAGCACTTCGCGAAGCGATAATACCGGCACGCAGAATTAACGTGGGACTACCGGATCGTGCCGATGTGCTGAGTAAGCTGGCACTGCAGGAAACCAGCATCAATCGTTTGCAACACCGATTGCAGGCCGCCGGCCCTATTCCGCTGATCAGTCTATTCGGCGCGACAATCGCTGCGGCCTACCTTATGTGGTGCATCGCACCGGCCCTGTGGCGCAGGCTGATTTTTCGCCGACAGATAAATCGCCACATCAGACAGTTACAACAGTTAGCGCACAGTGGCAACGCACTGAGGCTTTATCAGCGTCTACAGCAACCTGATTCAAAACGCCTGCTACAAGGTACAGATCGACTGTTGGTGACCAGGCTGGAACGTGCGCTTTTCTGTAACAACTCTATAGCCGACATTGACGCATCACTGCTGGACAGCTGGTTAAAACCCGTGATCAGGCAGGCAAAGCAGTTGTCAATAACCACAACATCAGCCCCGCGCCTGTTAGCAGAAATCTGATTTTTATAATGAAGCTCAAATCAAGGTGAGTTAACATTCGGACCCTGTCCAGCGCCAGTTGCAGGCCTGTTTACACCACGCCATTCCAGCTTGAAAACCAGAGGAAAACCCGCTTTGAAAAATCTAGTGGCGCTGCTCGCACTACTCATAATGCCGATTGCAGTACCGGCCGATGACGACGATAACACCAGCCATTTCGGAGCAGCGGGTGTTTTATCAAATAAAAATTCCGAAGACCTGCCCGAGGCCACCTTGTCTTCCGGCATGCCGTTGCTGGATGAAAAAACACTGACGCTGCAATCAGGCAAATACTATGAATGGGAAATTACATCCGATGGCAGTCAGGAGCTTGCGTTGGCCGGTGCCGGTTTTCTGCGAGCGATCTGGATCGATGAAATCGTGATAGAAGGCATTGAAATACGCCCGCTGGGTGTAGACAGTCTCGAATTTGACGAAGCAGGTACCGTTGAGATCAGCTTTCTGGCGATAAAACCGGGCACCTATAAATTCGGGGTACCGGGAAGAGAATCGCAGACACTCGAGATTATTATCAAATAGTGTCGCCAATGAATGTGCTGAACAAAATAATACGAGGTAAAAACCCGCACGCGTTAATTAAAGTGGCCTTGAGTGCCGGCGTGTTAGTCACCAGCACAATCGCCACCGCAGACGTGATCGACATC